>DASQGW010000094.1:0-28647 GCA_035632415.1 Burkholderiales bacterium
TCGTCGCACTGCGCGAACGACCCACCGCATCGGCGGCTTGCTCGTGGGTCATCTTGAATTCGTCGATGAGGCGCTGCACCGCTGTCGCCTGCTCCATCGGGTTCAAGTCCTCGCGCTGGATGTTCTCGATCAGCGCCATGACGAGCGCCGCCTCGTCCGGCACCTCGCGCACCACCGCGGGAATGTCCCTGAGTCCCGCCATCTGCGCGGCGCGCCAGCGCCGCTCCCCCGCGATCAACTCGTAACCGCCGTTGTGCGGGCGCACGACGACTGGTTGCAGCAGTCCTTGCGTGCGGATGGAGTCCGACAACTCCTTGAGCGCTTGCTCACCCATCCGCGTGCGCGGCTGGTACCGGCCCGGATGGATGCGTGCGGTTTCAATCGTTCCCAGCGTCTCGCGCGCCGGCGCCGAGTCCGCGCCGAGCAGCGCGTCGAGTCCCCTCCCCAACCCCTTTGGCTTCATGCGCGTCCCATGATTTCCCCGGCCAGCGCCACATACGCCTGCGCGCCCTTGGAGCTCGCATCCCACAACACCGCCGGCACGCCATAGCTTGGCGCTTCCGCCAGGCGCACATTGCGCGGCACGAGCGTGCGATACACCTTGTCGCCGAAATGCGCTTCCAGCTGCTGCGACACCTGCTGCGACAGCGTGTTTCGCGGGTCGTACATGGTGCGCAGCAGCCCCGCGATCTCGAGTTGCGGATTCAAATTCCCCCGCACGCGCTTGATGGTCCCGACAAGATCCGAAAGGCCCTCGAGCGCGTAGTACTCACACTGCATCGGGATAAGCACGCGCTGCGCGGCCGTCAGAGCATTGACCGTGAGGAGGCTGAGCGAGGGTGGACAATCGATGAGGACGAAGTCGTAGTCAGCGAGGACGCCCTCAAGCGCGGCCTTCAGGCGCGATTCGCGCGCCGGCAATCCCACCAGCTCCACTTCGGCACCCGCGAGTTCGCGATTTGCCGGCACGAGGTCGTAGCCGCCCTTTTCCGTACGCTGGCGCACCGCCGCAAGCTCGGAGAGGCCGAGCAAGACGTGATAGACCGTACGCGGTGCATTGCGCTTGTCGACGCCGCTGCCCATGGTCGCGTTCCCCTGCGGGTCGAGGTCGACCAGGAGCACGCGCCGGCCGGACTGCGCAAGCGCTGCGGCGAGGTTGACGCTGGTGGTCGTTTTGCCGACGCCGCCCTTCTGGTTCACGACCGCGAGAACTCGAGCGTTCACGCTTTCAGCTCGCACAGCACGAGATGTCTCTCGGCATCCAGTTGCGGGGTGCGCAGCCTGATGACGGATTTACAGCGCACATCGCACGGCAAGTTCCTTATTTCCCACTCCGGGCTTTTCCCCTTCATCGCAGCCAGCGTGCCGCCCCGCGCTACAAGGTGGCGGCAAGCGGCAACGAATGCCGCGAGCTCGGCGAAGGCTCTCGAGATCACCACGCTGAAAAGCGTAGCGGGATGCCAAGCCTCGACGCGCCCTTCATGCACTTCCACGTTGTTCATTCCGAGCTCGATAGTCGCCTGGCGCAGGAACGCCGCTTTCTTCTGGTTCGATTCGACCAACGCGACGTGCCATTCCCGGCGCGCTAGCGCGAGGGGAATTCCGGGAAGCCCCGCGCCGGCGCCGGCGTCGGCAAGGCGCGCCGTCGCTGCGGTAAGCGGCAGATGCGGCAGAACGGCGAGCGAGTCGAGGAGATGATGACTCACCATGGCGAGCGGTTCACGGACTGCGGTCAGGTTGTAGCTCCGGTTCCATTTCGCGAGCAGCGCCACGTACGCCATGAGTTGATCGCACGCCTCCTTCGGGAGCGCGAGCTCGAGTTCCCCCAGGCCGCGCTCGAGCGCGGCGCGCGGCGTCATGCCGTTTTTTTCTGAGACGGCTGCAATCCTCTCTTCAAATGCACGAGCAGCAGTGAGATCGCCGCCGGCGTGATTCCTGAGATGCGCGATGCCTGGCCGATCGTTTCGGGCCGCTGCGCGCTCAACTTTTGCCGTGCCTCCACGGACAAACCCCGCACCTGCCCGTAGTCGAAGTCGACGGGCAATTGAACCGTCTCGAACTCGCGGCGCCGCTCGATCTCGCGCTTCTGGCGCTCGATGTACCCCTCGTACTTCGCTTGGATCTCAACCTGCGCCGCCACTTCGGCGGTCACAAAGCCCTTCGGCACCAAGCTGGCGTAGCTAACCTCCGGTCGGCGAAGAACATCAATAGCGCGATCCTTTTCCTGAAAGCATGTGCTTACAAACGTTCTGCTCAAGCGGTCGGTTTCAGCGTCGATAGCGTCCCGTTTGCGGTTGAATGCGTCCCAGCGCGCATCGTCGACGAGACCGAGTCGCCGCCCCGTCTCGGTCAGGCGCAGATCCGCGTTGTCCTCGCGCAGTTGCAGCCGGTACTCGGCGCGGCTCGTGAACATGCGATACGGCTCGGAGACGCCACGCGTAACCAAGTCATCCACGAGAACGCCCAGATAGGCCTCATCTCTCGCCGGGCACCAAGGGGCTTCGCCTCTGGCACCGAGCGCAGCGTTCAGGCCGGCGAGGAGACCTTGCGCGGCCGCCTCCTCATAGCCGGTCGTGCCGTTGATCTGGCCGGCGAAGTACAGACCCTGGATGGACTTGGTCTCGAGCGAAGCGTGCAGGTTACGCGGGTCGAAGTAGTCGTATTCGATGGCGTAGCCGGGCCGGACAAGGTGCGCTTTCTCGAGGCCCCGGATGGAATGAACCAGCTCTAGCTGCACGTCGAACGGCAAGCTCGTTGAAATGCCGTTGGGGTAGAGCTCCTGCGTCGAAAGGCTCTCCGGCTCGAGGAAGATCTGATGGCTCGACTTGCCGGCAAAGCGATGGATCTTGTCCTCGATCGACGGGCAGTAGCGCGGTCCAACGCCCTGGATGACCCCGGTGAACATGGGTGAGCGGTCGAGCGCGCCGCGGATGATCTCGTGCGTGCGCTCATTGGTGTGGGTGATCCAGCACGGCAACTGTTGCGGATGCATGCTGCGGTCACCGAGGAACGAGAACACCGGCTCAGGCGAGTCACCCGGCTGAACCTCCATCACGGTCAGATCGACGCTTCGCCGGTCGATCCGAGGAGGCGTACCCGTCTTCAGGCGACCTACAGGCAGCTTCATTTCGCGAAGCCGTGCCGCGAGGGTCGTCGCCGCCGGCTCTCCGGCGCGCCCGGCCGTGTGGTTCTCAAGCCCGATGTGAATCAGCCCACCGAGGAACGTCCCGGTCGTGAGCACGACTGTACGGCCTCGAAATACGACGCCCAGCTGAGTGCGGACGCCGACGGCCTGCGTCCCCTCGACGAGGACGTCGTCCACCGCCTGCTGGAAGAGCTGGAGGTTTGGCTGGTTCTCGAGCCGTCGCCGGATAGCCTGTCGATAGAGCACACGGTCCGCCTGGGCACGCGTCGCCCGTACGGCCGGGCCCTTCGACGCGTTGAGGGTGCGGAACTGGATGCCGGCCTCGTCGGCCGCGATCGCCATGGCGCCGCCCAGGGCATCGACCTCTTTCACCAGATGACCCTTGCCGATGCCACCGATCGACGGGTTGCAGGACATCTGGCCCAGTGTCTCTATGCTGTGAGTAAGAAGGAGCGTTCGCTGCCCAGTGCGCGCTGCAGCGAGCGCGGCTTCCGTGCCGGCATGCCCGCCGCCGACGACAATGACGTCGAAATCCTGGGGAAACTTCATGGGGTGGCGAATTTTACGCGAGCACGCTCTGCGTCGGAACGCGCCCCGGGACGTTTCACGTGGAACATCCATAGGATAATGCTTTTGCTGCACTGCAGCACTCGATGATCTCGCTTTCAAAGTACAGGGCTGTCCTGGCGTCGCCCGGCTTGGGCTATCTATTCGCCGCGTCGATCATCGGCCGGTTGCCGATCGGCATGAGCGGGTTGTCCATTCTGCTGCTCGTGCAAGGCGCAAGCGGCTCGTTCGCGACCGCCGGGATGGCGACCGGCAGTTTTGTCGCGGGTCTCGCGTGTGTGGCGCCCGCTTTAGGTCGAATCATCGATCGCTATGGCCCTTGGGCGGTGCTTATCACGAGCGCGGTTCTTTTTCCTGCCTCGCTCGTGGCCCTAGTTGCTGCGGTAGCAGCGGGAACATCCGGGCTTGCAGTCGCGCTGTTCGCCGCCGCGGCGGGAGCGTGTTTCCCGCCGATCACGGTGTGCGTGCGCACGTTCCTGCGGCAGCGCCTTGGCGACGAGGCACTCCTCACAACCGCCTATTCGCTCGATTCCGTCCTAATCGAGACGATCTTCATCGCCGGCCCGCTCCTCGTGGCGCTTTTCGTCGCGCTTCTTTCACCGAAGTTCGCGATCTGGTTCGCCGCTGCGTGCGGCTTCGCCGGCGTGTTTCTATTCTTGCGCTCGGGAGCACTGCGGCAATGGCGCATCGAGGCGCGCACCCATGGCACCCTGCTCGGTCCGCTCGCACAAATGCGCTTCGTCGCGCTCACCAGCATCGTCCTGTGCTACGCGATTGCATTCGGCCTGACCGAGCTCGGCGCGACGGCCTATGCGAACGAGGGCGGGCGTCCCGCGCTGGCAGGTGTGCTCCTCGGGCTAATGAGTTTCGGCAGCGCGTTCGGCGGACTCGCCTATGGCAGCGCGCATTGGCACGCGCCGCTGCTGCGGCAGTTCAGCGCGACGCTCGCGATCATGGGCGCGGGGCTGTTGCTTCTCGCGGCGCCGTGGTCGCAGTTCGTCTTCTCCGTGCTTTGCATCTTTGCCGGCGTGGTGATGGCGCCGGCGCTCATTATTCAGTCCATGCTGGTCGCGAAAATCGCGAAGCCCGAGCATACGACGGAGGCCTTTACCTGGTCCTCCAGCGCGCTCCTCGCCGGCGTGGGCCTCGGCATGGCGTTGGGTGGGATCCTGGTCGAGACCTGGCGCTCGCCAGCCCCGTTCGCAGCCGCGGGCACCGCGGCGCTGATCGCCGCGACCGGCGCTTTTTGGCTGTCGCGCCGCTAGGCGCCGAGCTTTTGGTGAAGCTGGCCGAGCCGCGCGTCGAGCGCCTTAGGCAGATGCGCGCCCAGCTTCTCGAAGAGCTCGTCGTGTGACTTGAGCTCGTCGCGCCACGCCGACCGATCGATGCTCGTCAGCTCCGCGTATTGCGCCGGGGAGACCTTGTCGAGTCCCTGCCAGTTCAGATCCTCGAAGCGCGGCATCGTGCCGAGGGGCGTGTCCATCCCCTTGCCCTTGCCTTGGACGCGCTCTACGACCCATTGCAGCACGCGCATGTTTTCGCCGAACCCCGGCCAGATGAACTTGCCCTGCGCGTCGCGGCGGAACCAGTTGACGCGAAAGATGCGCGGCGGCTGCTTGAGCACGCGGCCCATTGCCAGCCAGTGCTCGAAGTAGTCGCCCATGTTGTAGCCGCAGAAGGCGAGCATCGCCATCGGATCGCGGCGCACGACGCCGACTTTCCCGGTAATCGCGGCGGTGGTCTCGGAACCGAGCGTCGCGGCCATATAGACGCCCTCTTCCCAGCTTGGCGCTTCAACGATGAGCGGCACAGTCGAGGAACGACGTCCGCCGAAGAGGAAAGCGGCGATAGGCACCCCCTGCGGATCCTCCCATTTCGGATCCATCGACGGGCACTGGCTTGCGACGACGGTGAAGCGTGCGTTCGGGTGCGCGGCGAGACGACCTTTCTTGCCGTCCTCGGGTGTCCAGGGCTTGCCCTGCCAATCGGTCAGTTGGGCCGGCGGCTGCTCGGTCAGGCCTTCCCACCACACGTCACCCTCGGGTGTAAGCGCCACGTTCGTGAAGACGACGTTCTCGCGCAGCGTGCGCATCGCATTCGGGTTCGTATGCTCGGACGTGCCCGGCGCGACGCCGAAGAGTCCGTATTCCGGATTGATCGCGTAGAAGCGGCCATCCTTCCCCGGCTTGATCCACGCGATGTCTTCGCCGATGGTCGTGACCTTCCAGCCGCGAAGCGGCGCAGGAGGGATCAGCATCGCCAGGTTCGTCTTCCCGCAGGCCGACGGGAACGCCGCCGCCACATAGCTTTTCTGCCCCGACGGCGCCTCGATGCCGAGGATCAGCATGTGCTCGGCGAGCCAGCCTTCGTCGCGCGCCATCACCGATGCAATGCGCAGCGCGAGGCATTTCTTGCCGAGCAGCGCGTTGCCGCCGTATCCGGAGCCAAACGACCAGATCTCGCGCGTCTCGGGGAAGTGGACGATCCACTTTTCCTTGTCGTTGCACGGCCAGGCCACGTCCTGCTCGCCCGCCGCGAGGGGCGCGCCGACGGAATGCACGCACGGCACGAACTTGCCGCTGTCGCCGAGCCACTCGATGACCGCGCGGCCCATGCGGGTCATGATGCGCATGCTCACGACGACATAGGGCGAATCGGTGATCTCGACCCCGATCTGTGCAATGTGCGAGCCGATGGGGCCCATGGAGAACGGTACGACGTACATCGTGCGGCCGCGCATGCATCCGTCGAAGAGGCGGCCGAGCGTGCTGCGCATCTCGCGCGGGTCGATCCAGTTGTTCGTCGGCCCCGCGTCTTCCTTCGAGCGGCTGCAAATGAAAGTGCGGTCTTCCATGCGCGCCACGTCCCTCGGATGCGAGCGGGCGAGGAACGAGTTCGGGCGCAGCTTCGGATTCAGGCGGATGAAAGTGCCCTTGGCCACCAGCTCGTCGCAGAGCCGGTCGTACTCGGCCGGCGAGCCGTCGCACCACACGATCCGCTCCGGCTTGGTGAGCCGCGCGATCTCCGATACCCACTGCCGGAGACCCGGGTGTCGTACCCAAGCCGGTGCGTTCGATTGGTCCCTAGTGCCTGTTACGGGAGCGTTCATCTGCTCTGACTCCAGAAACTCAAAAGCCCAGCGATGCTGGGCCGTTGGAATGGGAAATGAATCAGGGGGTCCGATTCTAGCACCGGGGTCGCGGAACCGCCCCCGTGCCGTATGGCTCCTTGTTCGCTTAAATCTTTAAAAGTCACCTACTTATGACATGGCGAAACGCTCACTTCCCGATGCAGAACCTGCCAAAGATCTCGCCGAGCAGCTCGTCGGCCGTAAACGCGCCGGTGATCGCGGAGAGTTCGTCGTGCGCAAGGCGCAGCTCTTCGGCGAAGAGCTCCCAGCGACCCTTTTCCGCGGCCGCCCGCGCCAGGTGGCCCTTCGCGGCCGCCAGAGCGCGCAGGTGCCGCTCCCGAGCCAAAAAGACCGATTCGCCGGTGCTTGACCAGCCCGCAGCCCGGGCAATCGCAGCGCGCAGGTCCCCCATGCCTTGCCCGGTCTTGGCCGAAACGGCGATCGCGCCGGCTGGGGGCGCGAAGCCGGGGCGCAGGTCCGCCTTGTTGTAGACGTCGATGCGATCTGCGCCTGCTGCCGCCGCCGGCGCTGTAAGGCTATCGCCGGTCGCATCGTGCACGGCGACTACGACGTCGGCGCGCTGAAGTTCCGACTGCGTGCGAGCCATGCCGAGCTTCTCCAGCTCGTCGCCGGACTCGCGAAGCCCCGCGGTATCGACCAGCACCACCGCAACACCGTCGACATGGATCGACTCGCGGAGGGCATCGCGCGTTGTTCCCGGGATCGGCGTAACGATCGCCCTTTCTTCGCCGGCAAGCCGATTAAGGAGGCTCGACTTGCCGACGTTCGGCGGGCCCGCAAGCACGACATGCACGCCGCTGCGCAGCAGGCTGCCTTGGCGACTCCGGGCGAGGACGTCATCCAACGCCGCTTGGACGCCAGTCAATCGATTCGCCGCGTCGTCACGATGAACACCATCCAGTTCTTCTTCGGGGAAGTCGAGCTGCGCTTCGGTTAGCGCGCGCAATTCGACGAGTTGTCTGCGCAATGCATCGATCGCCGCGGAGAATTCTCCGCTGACCGAGCGCAGCGCGCTGCGCGCGGCTTCCTGGCTCGATGCGTCGATGAGATCGGCGACCGCCTCGGCCTGGGCAAGGTCGAGTCGACCCTCGAGAAATGCGCGTCGAGTGAATTCGCCCGGCTCGGCGATGCGCGCACCCGCGTCCAGGCACGCCGAGAGCAGCATACCCATCACGACCGGTCCGCCGTGCCCTTGCAGCTCAACCACGTCTTCGCCGGTATACGAATCGGGGCCAGGAAAGTAGAGCGCTATCCCCTCATCGATGGGCACGCCGTGCTTGTCTTTGAATCCCGCCAGCGTCGCGACCCGCGGGCGCGGCACGCGTCCCGTCACCTGCTCAGCGATGTTCTGAGCCCGGGGCCCCGAGACGCGCACGACGCCTATTCCGCCGCGGCCCGGCGGTGTCGCTACCGCCGCGATCGTGTCGCGCGATTCTTCACCGCTTGGCATGGGCAGGCTTGTCGCGGTTGAACATCCGCTGAATCTGCCATTGCTGCAGGATGGAAAGGATGTTGTTGACGAGCCAGTAGAGCACGAGGCCGGCCGGGAAGAAGAAGAAAAAGATGCTGAAGACAAAGGGCATGAACTGCATGACCTTCGCCTGCACCGGATCGGGCGGCGTGGGGTTCATGCGTGTCTGCAGGACCATCGTCACCGTCATGAGGACCGGAAGGATGAAATAGGGATCAAGCGCCGACAGATCGTGGATCCAGAGGATGAAGGGCGCATGCCGCAGCTCAATGGCCGCAAGCAGCACCCAGTAGAGCGCGATGAAGACCGGAATCTGGACGAGGATCGGGAAGCAGCCGCCGAGCGGATTGATCTTCTCGGTCTTGTAGAGCTCCATCATCGCCTGGTTCATCTTCTGCCGGTCGTTGCCGTACGTTTCCCGGATCTTGGTGAGGCGCGGCGTGATGAGTTTCATCTTCGCCATCGACCTGTAGCTCGCCGCAGAGAGCGGGAAGAACATGAGCTTGATGAGCACGGTGAGCAGGATGATCGCCGCTCCCCAGTTGCCCGTAAGCGCGTGCAGGTGCTCGAGCAGCCAGAAGAGCGGCCAGGCAATGATCGCCAGCCAGCCGTAGTCGACCACGAGATCGAGCCCCGGAGCCGCGGCCTCCAGACGCCGCTTCTCCTGCGGGCCGGCGTAGAGCTCGACCTTGACATTCGTCGACGCACCCGCGGCGACGCTGACCGGCACGAGGATTCTGCCGGCGTAAGTGCCGTCCTGGCGCTTTTCCATCACGTAATCGCGCAACACGCCCTGGGGTTCGATCCATGCGGACACGAAGTAGTGCTGGACTAGAGCGAGCCAACCATCTTTCGCCTCCTTCACATGGTCGGCCTTCCCCTTGTCGAGATCCTCCGGATGCACCTTTTGGTACTTGTGCTCGTCGGTGTACACCGCTAATCCAGTGAAGCTGCGCGCGCCGAAAGTCTCCGCCACCGAGTTGCGATTGCCCTCCGGCTTCCCGTCGTGGGTGAACTGGAAATAAGCGTAGGTGTTGAGGGGCGTGGCGCCACCATTGCGCAGTTCCAGAGCGACGTCGATGACGTAGCTATTGCGATGGAACGTGAAGACCTTCTGCACTGCAACGCCGTCGTTGCCTTCGGCGGTGAGCTTGACCTCGACCGTTTCAGCGTCCGGCGCAAGGGTTCGCGCTCCCGGTTCTGCCTTCCAGAGCGTCCGGTGGTTCGGTCCGCCTTCGCCCGCGAGGCCGCTTTGCGCCTCGTACTGATGGGCGGGGCTGATCAGCACGAGATTCTTGTCGGGGTCGCTGGAATCCTTGTGCCGCAACAACTCGAGCCGCTTCAGCGTGCCGCCGCGCGTATCGATCTCGGCGATGACGAGATCCGTCGTGACGCGGATGATTTCGCCGGGCTCCGCCGGACCGGCTGCCGCAATCGGGCCGGCACTGGGCGTCGAAGCGGCCGGTTTGCCTTGGGGCGCCGCCGGCGCAACTTGCTGCGTGACGGGAGCGGGTGAGGGCTTCGGCCGATGCTCGCGTTCCCACGCTTCCCAAAGCATGAGCACCGAGAATCCGAAAATGAAGAGCAGGATGAGCCGCTGCGTATCCATATCAGGGGACCGGGTCGTAGCCGCCCGCATTCCACGGACCGCAGCGGCAGATGCGGCGCGCTGCCAGCCATCCGCCACGCAACGCGCCATGGCGCGCGAGCGCTTCTTCCGCATAGCTCGAGCAGCTCGGGTGAAAACGGCAGGCAGGCGCCAGCACCGGGCTGACGACCCAGCGATAGGCGCGGACAAAATAGATGAGCAGACGGCGAATCATGCGTTCAGGCGTGCGAGCAAGCTACGCACACGCAAGACCATGTCTGGTGAAGCAAGGCGTCCATAAGGGGGCCGAATCAGAATGTCCAACGGCCCCAGATTCTCCTGCTCGAGTCGGAAAGCTTCGCGAATGCATCGCTTGAGGCGGTTGCGCTCGACGGCAGCTGCGGCATGCTTGCGAGAGACCAATATGCCGAGCCGCGCGTTCCCTGCGGCGCGTCGCTCGACATACAAGGTGTATCCGTCCAGGACACGCCGCTCGCCTTGACGCAGCAGCCGCTCGAACTGCACCTTTTGCCGCAGCCTGCGCGCGGCGTCCAGGACGAAACGCTTCTGCGCGCGCGCTACAACGGCTACAACCCGAGGCGACGCCGCCCGCGCGCACGCCGGTTGCGCAGAACCTTGCGTCCACCCCGCGTCCTGCTGCGCACGAGAAAGCCGTGACGCCGCGCGCGACGCGTCTTGGACGGTTGGTAAGTGCGCTTCATTTCTTCCCCGAGTGCGAAAAAGGGCGGTATTAGAGCGTGCGCCTGAATGCATTGTCAAATCAGAAAATCTCGCGCAACTGGCTGTGGATAACCCATCGCGAAGCGGGTAAAATTTCGGCTCGTTTTAGGCCCACTAAAAGATGCAAAACCTCTGGGACGCCTGCCTGCGCCGGCTCGAGCAGGAGCTCCCCGCGCAGCAGTTCAATACCTGGATCCGGCCGCTTGCGCCGGAAAGTGGCGCACCCAACGATACGCTGATTCTGGCTGCGCCAAACCGCTTCGTTCTCGAGCTCGTGCGCGAACGCTTCGCTTCGCGTATCGAGCGGCTGGTGACCGAAGCATCCGGACGGGAATTGGGCGTGAGGCTCGTGCTTGCCCGCGGTGCCGAGGCCCCCGCCCGGACTGCGCCGAGCACCGTGCGCACGCCCGCCGAGCCCATCCTGCAGGAACGCTCGCGCCTTAACCGCAGCTTTTCGTTCGACAGCTTCGTCACCGGCAAGGCTAACCAGCTCGCCCGGGCCGCCGCCATTCAGGTCGCGGAGAATCCAGGCATCTCGTACAACCCGCTTTTCGTCTATGGCGGCGTGGGCCTCGGTAAGACGCATCTCGTACAGGCCATCGGCAACCAGGTGGCGGATAGGCGCCCGCAAGCGCGCATCCGCTACATCCATGCCGAGCAGTACGTCACCGACGTGGTACGCGCCTATCAGCAGAAGTCGTTCGACGAGTTCAAGCGTTATTACCACTCGCTCGATCTGCTCTTGATCGACGACATCCAGTTCTTCTCGAACAAGGGCCGCACGCAGGAAGAGTTCTTCTACGCTTTCAACGCCCTGGTGGAGGCGCATAAGCAGATCGTGATCACTTGCGATACCTACCCAAAGGAAATCGCGGGGATGGAGGAGCGCCTCATTTCGCGCTTCGGCTGGGGACTGACGGTGGCGATCGAGCCGCCGGAGCTTGAGATGCGGGTAGCCATCGTCCTAAAGAAAGCCGAGGCCGATGCCGTGGCAGTATCCGAGGAAATCGCGTTCTTCATCGCGAAGCACATCCGCTCCAACGTTCGAGAGCTGGAAGGCGCGTTGAAGAAGGTCCTGGCGTTCGCGCGCTTCACCGGGCGCGACCTGTCTCTCGACCTCGCAAAAGAAGCCTTGCGAGACATCCTTAACCTGAACAGCCGCCAGGTCAGCGTCGAGGGTATCCAGAAGACGGTGGCGGAGTACTTCAAGATCAAGATCTCGGACATGCACTCCAAGAAACGCAGCCGCAACGTGGCGCGGCCGCGGCAGGTTGCGATGGCGCTCGCCAAGGACTTGACCCAAATGAGCCTGCCTGAGATCGGCGAGGCATTCGGCAACCGCGACCACACCACCGTGCTGCACGCCTGCCGCACGATCGCGAGTCTGCGTGCGCGCGATACATCACTGAACCGCGATTACCTTGTGCTCGAGCAGGTCCTTAAGGGTTGAGCGATGCAACAAGCTGTGTGCGCCGAGAGCGCAATCTGTGGATAAATCGGCGTGCTGAAAATATTCGGCAAGCTGTCCCCACGGTCTCACATTTCATCCACAGCTTGCTCCGGTGCAACTGGAAGTTCCAACCGCATGGCCAGCAACGGCTTTTGCGGGTTGTCCCAAGAAAACGTGCGCTCTATTAGTTACTACTAGTTAGGTAAAGAACAATGATTAAAGCAAAGCGCGACGAGCTTCTTGCACCGTTATCCGCGGTGAGCGGCATCATCGAGCGGCGCCATACGCTGCCGATCCTGTCCAACGTACTGATCGATGGCTCAGGCGAGTCGCTTACGTTCCTCGCGACCGATATCGAGATCCAGATCAGTGCACGTACCTCCCTCGGTGCTGGCAAAGATGCGAAGTCGCTCACCGTGGGCGCGCGCAAGCTGCTCGACATCCTGCGCGCGCTACCGGAAGATGTGGACGTGAGCCTGCAGCCGCAGGACAAGCGGCTCATGGTGAGAGCAGGCAAGAGCCGGTTCAACCTCCAGACACTGCCCGCCGAAGATTTTCCGCGCCTGGCCAAGGCGGCGGGCGATGCCGTCCAGTTCAATCTCGCGCAAAAGGCGCTGCGCCGGCTGCTCGGGCTCGTGCAGTATGCGATGGCGCAGCAGGATATCCGGTACTACCTCAACGGGCTTCTCATGGTCTTGGAGGGCGGAGAGCTGAAGCTCGTCGCGACGGACGGACATCGGCTCGCGTTCGCATCGATGCCCGTGCAGGCGAACGCGGTGCGACAGGAGGCGATCATTCCCCGGAAGACGGTGATCGAGCTGACCAAGCTCCTTGCCGACAGCGACGAAGAGGTGCGCATCGAGCTCTCGCCCACCCAGGCCGGCTTCACCTTCGGGACGATCCAGCTCGCGTCTAAGTTGATTGACGGCAAGTTCCCGGACTACACGCGCGTCATTCCGACGGCGCACAAGAACAAATTGCTGGCGCAGCGCGAGCCGCTGCGCCAGGCGCTGCAGCGTGCGGCCATTCTCTCCAACGAGAAGTTCCGTGGCGTTCGCTGGGTGCTCACCGACGGTAGCTTGAAGATCGTTTCCTCCAATGCCGACCAGGAGGAAGCGCAGGAGGAGCTCGACGTGAAGTACGCCGGCGACGCGCTCGATATCGGCTTCAACGTGAACTATCTGCTCGACGTGCTGAACAACGTGGCCGGTAATGAGATCGAATGCGCGTTCGGCGACTCGTCGTCAAGCGCGCTCATCAGCTATGCGAGCGAAAAGGGCTTCAAGTACGTCGTCATGCCCATGAGGATCTGAGTTGGCCGCAAACCCGAACGAATACGGCTCCGATGCGATCAAGGTCCTGAAGGGCCTGGAGGCGGTGCGCAAGCGCCCCGGGATGTACATCGGCGACACGTCCGACGGCACCGGGCTGCACCACATGGTGTTCGAGGTCGTCGACAACTCCGTCGACGAGGCCTTGGCGGGCTTCTGCGACGAGATCGTCGTCACGGTGCATACCGACAATTCCATCTCGGTGCTCGACAATGGGCGTGGGATTCCGACGGGCATCAAGGCGGACGACGACCTGCACCGTTCCGCGGCCGAGATCGTGATGACCGAGCTGCACGCGGGCGGCAAGTTCGACTCCAATAGCTACAAGGTGTCGGGAGGCTTGCACGGGGTCGGCGTGTCGGTCGTGAATGCGCTCTCGGAATGGCTGCGCCTTACCATCTGGCGCGACGGCCAGGTCCACCAGATGGAATTCCGCAACGGCGTTGCGACCGCGCCGCTGAAGGTCACCGGCACCAGCGAGCGCCGCGGCACGGAAGTCCATTTTCTCGCCTCTCGCGGGACGTTCGGCGCGGTCGACTACCACTACGACATCCTCGCCCGGCGGCTGCGCGAGCTTTCGTTCCTGAACAACGGCGTGAAGATCGTGCTGATCGACCAGCGCGCGGGCAAGGAAGAGAACTTCGCGTTTTCCGGCGGCGTGAAAGGGTTCGTCGAGTACATGAACCGGGCGAAGAACGTTCTGCATTCCAACGTCTTCGTCAGCGACGCCATCAAGGACGGCATTACTGTCGAAGTGGCCATGCAGTGGAACGACTCCTATCAGGAAAATGTCCTCTGCTTCACAAACAACATTCCGCAAAAAGATGGCGGCACGCACCTGACGGGCCTGCGGGCGGCGATGACGCGCGCCCTCAACAAATACATCGAGGAAAACGAGATCGCCAAGAAGGCGAAGGTCGAGACCACCGGCGATGACATGCGCGAGGGACTGGCGTGTGTGCTCTCGGTCAAGGTGCCCGAGCCAAAGTTCTCCTCGCAGACCAAGGAGAAGCTCGTCTCTTCCGAGGTGCGCCCGGTCGTCGAGGAGGTCGTTGCAGAGAAGCTACGCGAATTCCTGGATGAGCACCCGTCCGACGCGCGGACGATCACAGTAAAAATTGTCGAGGCCGCTGCCGCGCGAGAGGCCGCGCGCAAGGCGCGCGAGATGACCCGCCGCAAGGGCGTGCTGGACTCCATGGGGCTTCCCGGCAAGCTCGCCGATTGCCAGGAGCGTGACCCGGCGAAGTGCGAGCTCTACTTGGTCGAGGGCGATTCGGCCGGTGGCTCGGCGAAGCAGGGACGCGACCGGAAATTCCAGGCCATCCTGCCGCTCAAGGGCAAGATCCTGAACGTCGAGCGCGCGCGCTTCGAGAAGCTGCTCTCTTCCGCCGAGATCGCCACGCTCATCACGGCTCTCGGCTGCGGTATCGGCACGGAGGAATACAACCCCGACAAGCTGCGCTACCACCGCATCATCATCATGACCGACGCAGATGTCGATGGCTCGCATATCCGGACCCTGCTCCTAACCTTCTTCTACCGGCAAATGCGCGAGCTTGTCGAGCGCGGCCATATCTACATCGCGCAGCCGCCGCTCTACAAGGCAAAGCTGGGCAAGGAAGAGCGCTACCTCAAGGATGAGCATGAGCTGAACGAGTTCATGCTCAGGCAAGCGCTGGTCGACGCGGCGCTTCATCCGGCCGCAGGCGCGGAGCCCATCACAGGGGAAGCTCTCGCCGAGCTGGCGAAGTCCTATCTGCTATCGGAAGCGGTGATCGATCGCGTTTCGCGCATCATCGACCGCGAGGCGCTGCAAGCCATGCTGCGCGGGGTTGCCATCGATCTCACACGCCGCGAGACGGCCGAAGCATCGGCCGAGTCGCTCGAGCGCGCCATCGGCGGCGATGCGATCGCCGTGGCGCCGCATTTCGATCAGAAGACCGACCGCTATCAAGTGCGCATCGAGCGAACACGCCATGGCAACGTGCGCATGAGCACGATCGATACCGAATTCGTTCACTCCGGCGACTACGCCCAGATCCAGCAGACAGCGGCCAAGCTGGGCGGACTGATCCGCGAAGGCGCCTACGTGCGCCGCGGTGAGAAGAAGCAGCCCGTGAACGATTTTTCCGAAGCGGTGCGCTGGCTCCTCGGCGAAGTGAAGAAATCGATGAGCCTGCAGCGCTACAAGGGCCTCGGCGAGATGAATCCCGAGCAGTTGTGGGAAACGACCATGGACGTCGGAGCGCGACGCCTTCTCAAGGTGCAGATCGAGGACGGCATTGCGGCCGACGAGATCTTCACCAGGCTGATGGGCGACGAAGTCGAGCCGCGCCGAGCCTTCATCGAGACCAACGCGCTCGGTGTGCGCAACCTGGACGTCTAAGGGGGTGCGGGGGTCAGGTGAATCTCACCCCCCGCTTCAATCAGGCAGCGCGGCGTTTCTTGTCGGGCTTTTCCTTCGTGGTCCGCGCCTGGAATTCGAAGCCGATCTTGCCGCCGGGCGTCTTGACGAGGAATGCCTTAAAGCGCCGTCCCTTCTTGGAGACGAACCCGGTGAGCAGATCGGTTCGCCCGCTCGCAAGGAGTTTCTTCATCTGCTCGCGCTCGATCGGTTGCTGCAGGATCATCCGGCCCGAGCGGAAGTCGCACTTTCTATTGGGACCGACCGCGTTCTCGCATACATACGCCATGCCGTGCTCGAAGACCCGGGCGTTGTCCTTGGGGCATGCGCCAAGCGGCTCCTGACCGCTGAAGTCTGGCGCTTCGTCGCCTTGCCCTGCGGTTTGCCCGAAGTCGAATTCCGGTCGCAAGTCATCGGTTAGGCGCACGAGCGCGGCGAACGGCTTGCCCATGCGGCTGCGAAAGCCGGTGAGGGGTCCGACGACGCGCTTGGTGATGAGCTCAGCGACTTCTTCCGGCGACCATTCGCGGCCGGAGGTGACCTTCCAGATCGCGAAGTCGCACTTCTGGCACTGGAACTTGCGGTAGTTCTCCTGGACGCCGCCGCCGCACTTGGGGCACGGTGCCTGCACCGTCGCGTAGACTACGTCAGGTATTTCGCCGGTCTTGATGGTGCCGACCACCTTGCGCACCAGCCCCGAGATCTCCCGCATGAAGTCGTCACGCGTCAGCTTGCCCTGCTCGATCAGACGCAGCTTGTGCTCCCACTCGCCGGTGAGCTCCGGCGAAGCGAGCTCCACGATGTGCAGCATGCCTAACGCGAAGATGAGGGAGAACGCCTTGGGTGTCGGCACGAGCTCCCGGCCCTCCCGGTGCACGTATTCCTCGCGGATGAGGCCTTCAATGATGGCCGCGCGCGTTGCCGGCGTGCCCAAACCCTTGGCTTCCATCGCCTCGCGCAGCTCGTCGTCCTCGACCAACTTGCCGGCGCCCTCCATCGCGGAGAGGAGCGTCGCCTCCGTATAACGCGGCGGGGGCTTGGTCTGGTTTGCGCGCTCGCCGACCTCCAGCACCCGGACCTTTTCGTTCTGCTCGATCGGCGGCAGGTTCTGTTCTTCATCGGCTGCGCTGCGGCCATAAATCGCGAGCCAGCCGGGCGTCTGAAGCACGCGCCCTTCGGTCTTGAAATGCTGCTCACCCACCTGGGTGATACGGGTGGTCTGCAGATGTTCAGCCGGCGGGTAGAACACGGCCAGGAAGCGACGCACCACCATGTCGTAGAGCTTTTGCTCCGCCTCGTTCAGGTGCTTGGGCGTCTGCAGCGTCGGGATGATCGCGAAGTGATCCGAGATCTTGGTGTTGTCGAAGACGCGCTTGTTGGGCCTCACCCAGCCTTGCTTGAGGATCTGCTTGGCAAACGCCGAGAAAGCATTCGTGTCGGCCAGCTCTTCGAGCGTGTCTTTCACTGTCGGCAGGTAGTCCTCGGGCAAGGCCCGCGAGTCGGTGCGCGGATAGGTCAGGACCTTGTGCTTCTCATAGAGGGCCTGCGCAAGCGAAAGCGTCATGCGCGCCGGGAAGCCGAAGCGGGCATTCGCCTCGCGCTGCAGGCTCGTCAGATCGAAGAGCAGCGGCGAAAGCTGGGTCGAGGGCTTGGTTTCCTCGGTGGCGTTGCCGGCCTTGCCGCGGCAGGCGGCGACGATCGCGGCAGCATCATCCAGCGTCCACAGGCGCTCGGCTTTGCGTTCGGCGTCCTCGTCTTTCTTGAATTTCGGATCGAACCAGCGACCGGCGTATTCGCCGGCCTTGGCGCCGAAGCGGGCGTGCACTTCCCAGTAGTCTCGCGCGGTGAATGCGCGAATCTTGTCCTCGCGCTCCACGAGAATCGCAAGCGTCGGTGTCTGCACGCGGCCGACGGTAGTCAGATAGAAGCCGCCCTCTTTCGAGTTGAAGGCCGTCATCGCTCGCGTGCCATTGATACCCACGAGCCAGTCGGCCTCGGAGCGGCTCTTCGCCGCGTCTGCGAGCGGCAGCAACTCTTTGTCCGGCCTTAGGCTGGAGAACCCCTGGCGGATGGATTGCGGGGTCATCGACTGCAGCCACAGGCGCTCGATCGGCTTCTTGTTCTTCGCGTGCTGCACGATGTATCGGAAGATCAATTCGCCTTCGCGCCCCGCGTCGCAAGCGTTCACGAGCGAGGTCACGTCTTTGCGCTTCATGAGCCGCAGAAGGACGTTCAGGCGCTGTTCGCTCTTCTCCAGCGGAGACAAAGTGAAGCGCGGCGGGATGACCGGCAGATGCTTGAACGACCACTTGCCGCGCTTGACATCGAATTCCTCAGGCACGACGAGCTCAAGGAGATGGCCGACTGCGGACGAAAGCACGTACTTGTCGCTTTCGAAGTAGTCGCCCTTGCGTGTGAAGCCGCCAAGCGCGCGCGCAATGTCTGCGGCTACCGATGGCTTCTCTGCGATGATCAGTTTCTTGCTCATGGGCGGCGAAAGGCCGCAGATGATAAGTGCAAAGCTGCGGGCGCTTCAACCTACGCGCGCGTAAGCGCGCGTAGGGTTCAGTTCGGCAGGCGAGGCTGCGCTGGGCTGAACAAGTCCTCGGCCACCAGCTGGCTGGTGGCCGTCTTCTGGTTCCAGAGCACCATCAGGACGATGAGCTTCAGCTGGTCGAGCGAAAGCGAAGGACCGGACGCAGCGAGCGAGCGCTCAAGAACGAGCTCGCGCGTCTCTGCGCTCAGGATGCCCGATTGCTCGAGCGTGATCAGGAAACCGCGGCACTGCGCGTCCAGCTTCGCGAGCTCGCGGGGCGCGAAGGCGCGAAAGCTCGTGCGCGCGTCGGGCAGAGGAGCGTGTGTCGTGCGCGGCACGCGCAGCACGCCCGCCAGCCAGTGCAGCGCCTCGCTGATATCGGCATCTTCGAATCCCGCAGCCGACAGCTTGCGGGCCACCCGCTCGCGATCGTCGGCAAGCTCGGCCTGCTGGCAGTTCTCGAACAGATAGACGAGGACGTCGTACATAGCGCTCCTTTCTTATCAACGCGGCCGCACGATTCGCGTTTACCCGCGTTGCGCCTTTTCAAGGCGCTGGTAAAGCCCTCCGGGCAAAGCGGTTACCCGTCCGTCAAGCTCGAGCCGAAGAAGCTCGGAGGCGACCTGCTCGGCGGACATGCCCGCTCGTGCGCAAAGCGAGTCCACATCGACCGGGTCGTGTCCCATGACGGCAAGCACGCCCGTATCCGGCGCGTTGTTCGTCGTCGCCGACGAAGCATTCGCAAAGCCGCTGGCGCGGAATCCCGCGAGCTCGGCAAGGACATCTTCGCCCGATTCGACCAGTTTCGCGCCGGACTTGATGAGCGCGTGGCAACCTTTCGACAGGGGCGAGTGGATCGAGCCCGGGATGGCGAACACTTCGCGTCCCTGATCCGCGGCACACCGCGCGGTAATCAGGGAACCCGATTCCAGCGCCGCCTCGACGACCAGGCAACCGCGCGCAAGCCCGCTGATCAGGCGGTTGCGTCGCGGGAAGTTGTGCGCGATGGCCGCCGTGCCGAGCGGAAATTCCGACAGCAGTAATCCGCGCCGGGCGATCTCCGCCGCCAACTCGGCGTTCCGTGCTGGATAAACGACGTCGATGCCGGTACCTACGACCGCTATGGTCGACGCGCGGCTCGCGAGCCCTCCGCGGTGTGCGGCCGCATCGATGCCGAGCGCGAGGCCGGACACGATGGTCAGGCCCGCCTCGCCGAGCGCGAGCGCGAATTGCTCGGCGTTGCGGGCGCCCTGAGCCGAAGCGTTCCGGCTGCCGACAATGGCGAGCCCGGGCGCCTGGAGCAAATCCAAGCGTCCAAGCGCGTAGAGAAGCGGTGGCGGATCGCCGATTTCGAGCAGCCCGCGCGGATAGGTGTCGTCGGCGAGTGTGAGGACATGGTGATCGTCGGCCCGCGCCCAGACGAGGGCGCGCTCGACCGCCTCGTCGACGCGAGGCGAGCGCATCGCCTCCAATGCTGCCTGACCGACGGTCGGGCGGAGTTCGGCGTCGCGCCGGGCAAGCACCGCTTGAGGCAGGCCGAACTGCTTAAGAAGACTGCGGACCGTTGCAGCGCCGAGACCGGGGGTGAGCGAGAGGCGCAGCCAGCTCGCAAGTCCCGGGTCGGGCGTCATGCCGCGGCTAATGCGTCAGGGATTCTGCACGACATCGAGCGGCGCCACCGGTCGCGACACCTTCATCACAAGGGCGTAGGAGACGCGATTGAAGACGCGGAAGACAAAAGCGAGACCTGCGCGCTCGTCGGGCAGCTTTATGCTCGCGTCTTTGGCATCGCTCGCTTTCGAGACGTCGCGCACGTTGCCGCCGAGCGAATAAAGCGCGACGACATGACCGACTTCGAGGCCGTCGCGCGCGCCGCGGTTGATGCTGATGATCGATTGGGGGCCCGCTTCGCCGACTTGGCCGAGCCCGCCGTAGATGGCGATGACGCGACCGCGTATCGGCTTCGCGGGCGCATGGGGCGCGTAGCTGATCGGCTGGGGGCGGCCGGCGGCGACCAGCTTGTCGCCTGCGCCGACTTCTTGAACCGCGCTCGTCAGGACGACCGTCGAGGGGTCGCCGGGCCTATCGAGACGCGCCGTGCCCAGGTAGATCGCCTCATAGGCGAGCGTTTGCTTCGTATCGGGATCGACGAGCGGCCCGCCGCGCCGGAATACGTACCATGATTCTTCCTTGGAGCCGCCCATGCCTCTCACGTAGGCCGCGTTGCCTTCGGCGAGGATCACCCGGTCGGCTTGCGTACCGACGATGGTCGGCGCCCTGTCGAGGCCATCGGGCTCGACGATGAGCGGCCGGCTAAGGAACGGCTCTATGATCGACGCCGGAATGCTGGGAATCTGCTCGGCCGCTACCGACTCGGCCCGGATGCGCGGGCCAAGCTTGACGGCGCCCGGTTCTGTGCCTGTGGCAGCGGGTGCCGTTCCCTTCTCGCCGATGGTGAGTTGGCCCTTCGCGCGATCCAGCAGGATCACGTAGCCCGGATAGATAAGGTGCGGATTGCGAATCTGCTCCTTGTTCATCCCCCAAAGCTCGGGCCAGCGCCACGGCGAATCCGTGTAGCGCTGAGATATTCCCCACAAGGTGTCGCCAGGCACGACGACGTAGCGGTCGGGAGCATCCGGTTTGAGGGTGAGCGGAGCGGTCGGGGCCTGGGCGCTGGCGGTGGCCGAGATCGCGAAGAAAGCGAGTGTTGTGATAGACTTACGTAATTGCTGGACCATGGTGACCCCGCCCGTTTGCGGCTCCTGGATCGGCCGTTTTTTCCAATAGCTTATATGGCGCCTGAGATTCTCCATATAATCTATTCAATTTGCAAATAAATTTGTCTTCAGATGGCGATTTTGAACATCCTCCGCTACCCCGACGCCCGGCTCCACAAGCTTGCGGCACCCGTGACCGTCTTCGACGAGGGGTTGAAGAAGCTCGTCGCCGATATGGCGGAAACCATGTATGCCGCGCCCGGCATTGGCCTTGCGGCGACCCAGGTCGACATCCATAAACGAGTCATCGTGGTCGACGTCTCCGAGCGCCGGGACTCGCTCGTGGTGCTGGTCAATCCGGAAATCCTGGAAGCGACCGGCGAGTCGGACATCGAAGAAGGCTGCCTTTCCGTGCCCGGGATTTACGAGCTCGTGGCGCGCGCCGAGCGCGTAAAGGTCCGCGCCTACGATCGGAACGGCAACGCGTTTACGCTGGAAGCGCAAGGGCTGCTCGCCGTATGCATCCAGCACGAAATGGATCACCTGCAGGGCAAGGTTTTCGTCGAGCACCTCTCGCAGCTGAAGCAGCAGCGCATCCGCGCAAAGCTCGCCAAGCAGCTGCGCAAGTCCGCCTGATCGCTCCGCGTTCCTGCGTCTAATCTTCGCGGGAACACCGGCCTTCGCAGAGCGCGCGCTCGGGCGGCTCCTCGACTCCGGCCATGAAGTAGCGCTGGTGCTGACGCAGCCCGATCGACCCTCGGGCCGCGGCATGCAAAGCGCGCCAAGCCCCGTCAAGAAGCTTGCGCTGAGCCGCGGTGTCCCGGTTGAGCAGCCGCAATCCCTCCGCTCGCCGGGCGTCGAAATGCGATTGAAGGCGCTCGGCGCCGACGTCATGGTCGTCGCTGCCTACGGGCTCATCCTCCCGGGGCCCCTCCTGCGCTCGGCGAAGCATGGCGCGATCAATATCCACGCCTCGCTCCTGCCGCGCTGGCGCGGCGCAGCGCCGATCCAGCGTGCGCTGCTCGCCGGCGACGCCGAAACCGGGGTCTCCATCATGCAGATGGATGAAGGCCTGGATACCGGCCCGGTATTCGCTTCCCGCCCGATTGCTCTTGGCCCGAACGATGATTTCGGCAGCGTGCACGATAAGCTCGCCGACATCGGCGCCAGCTTGCTGCTCGAGGTTCTGGCCGCCGTGCAAAAGGGCAGTGCCCGAAGCACGCCGCAGCCACTCGCCGGCGCGACCTACGCCGCCAAAATCGACAAGCATGAGACTTGGCTGCGATGGGAGAAGAGCGCGGTGGAACTCGAGCGCGCGGTGCGCGCGTTTCGGCCTGCGCCGGGCGCGCTCGCTCGCTTTGAAGGGCAGCCGATGAAAATCTGGCGCGTGCGCGTTGAGAATGGCGCCGGCAACGCGGGCACGATCATCGACGCTAGGACGCTGCGGGTGGCCTGCGGCTCGGGCGTGCTCGGCATAGAGGAGCTGCAACCGGCCGGCGGCCGCCGCATGGCGGCGAGCGACTTTCTCCGCGGGCATCGAGTCGAAAGCGGAATGCGCTTCGAGTGAAGCAGTCCGCGACACTCGCGGTACAGCTCGCAGAGGCAGCGCGCATCCTGGCGCAGGTGGCCGCGGGCCGCAGCCTGGCCGAAGTAATGGACCGCCCGCCGGCTGCATCGCGCGCAGCGTTGATCGACCTTGCGCACGGCACGCTGCGACGCTACGGAAGAGTACAGGCGATCGTCGCGCATCTTTCGAGGCGGGGCAGGCCCCACGCGCTCGTCGAAGCACTTCTCTGGACGGCGCTTTATGCCCTCGAATCGGAGCGCTATAGCGAGCACACTGCGGTTGACGAAGCCGTCAAAGCTTGCGGATTGATCGAGCAATGGCCAGCGAAAGGCTACGTCAACGGCCTTTTGCGCAGCTTCCTTCGCGAGCGAAGCAAGCTCGAGGCGCAACTCGATAAGGAACCCGAAGCGCATTACCAGCATCCCCTGTGGTGGATCGAGCGGCTGCGTCGTGCCTATCCCGGCGACTGGCAGAGCATTCTCGCCGCGGGAAACGCGCATCCGCCGATGGCCATCCGCGTGAATCGGCGGCGCGTCGACGTTGCCGCCTATGCGGCACGCCTAGCGACGCAAAACATCCTGGCGCATCGCTGCGGCCCGGAAGGACTGCTGCTCGAGCACCCGCTGCCGGTGGATCGACTCCCGGGATTCGCGGCTGGCGAGGTCTCCGTCCAGGACATCGGCGCGCAGCGTGCGGCGCACTGCCTCGATCTTGCGCCTGGACAGCGCGTGCTCGACGCGTGCGCAGCACCCGGCGGCAAGACGGCCCACGTGCTCGAGCTCGCCGACGTAGCGATGACGGCGCTAGACGCCGATGCGACACGCGTTGCGCGCATCGGCGTAACGCTCGAGCGCCTTGGACTGCGTGCCGTGATTGTTCATGGCGACGCACTAGAGCCGCGGCGGTGGTGGGATGGCCGCGAGTTCGATCGCATCCTGGCCGACGTACCGTGCTCCGCCTCAGGCATTGCGCGACGCCGGCCGGACATCAAATGGTTGCGTCGTGCCAACGATGTGGCGCAATTCGCTGCCCAACAGCGCAATCTGCTGGGCGCGCTTTGGCGCGTGCTTGCCCCGGGTGGTAAATTGCTCTATGCCACGTGCTCGATATTTCCCGAGGAGAACGACGCGGTTGTGGCAGCCTTTGTCGAAGGTGACAATACGGCCCGGCAGCTTGCGCTGCCGGACGGCGCGCGCGCGCAGTGGCTGCCCGATGCCGAGCACGACGGTTTCTATTACGCGCTGATTCAAAAGCAGGCCTGACGGTGAGAGCAATGCGAGCCGTCGCCGTCGTTGCCGCATGGCTTGCGGTCTTCGCCGTCTTTCCGGCGCGCGCCGACGAGATCCACGTGCAAAGCGCGGATTTGCGGGCTACAGAGGAAGGTCTGGTGCTCGATGCGGACTTCGCCTTCGAGCTTAGTCCGCGATTGTCGGAGGTGGTGGCGAACGGCGTGCCGCTCTATTTTCGCGTCGATTTCGAGCTGACGCGACGCCGCTGGTACTGGTTCGACGAGACAGCGGCTTCAAAGAAGCTCGAGCTGCGTCTGTCCTACCATGCGCTCTCGCGGCAGTACCGCCTTTCGACCGGACTGCTGCAGCAGAGCTTCGCCACGCTGGACGACGCCTTGAATGTATTGAGGCACCTGCGCAGCTGGCTGGTAGTGGATCGAACCGAGACTTTTGACGACGCGGATTACGAGGCGGCGGTGCGCATGCGTCTCGATTCGACTTTGCTGCCCAAGCCTTTCCAGCTGAGCGCGCTCACCAGCCGGGAGTTGCAGCTCGACTCGCCGTGGAAACGCTTCACAGTGCGCTCGCCGCGGCAGCTACCGGCGCCGGTCGAAAGCCGCGAGCCGAAGGCGCCCGAAAAATGAAGCTCCTCCTCATCATCGGCAGCGCTGTTGCGGCGGTCGGACTTTACCTTCTCGCCACGGCGAGCAGCGATACGACTTTCTTCGCCCAGCAGTACCCGCTGCTCCTTGCGCTCAACGCGGCGCTCGCCGCCTTGCTCGCCGGCGTAGTGAGCTACCAGCTCCTGGTGATGGCGCGCCGTTATCGCGCGCGGGTCTTCGGCACGCGCCTCACGCTGCGCCTCTTCCTTCGCTTTGCGGCGCTCGCTGTCTTGCCGGGCCTCATCGTCTACACCGTATCGGTGCAGTTCATCACGCGCTCGATCGAGTCGTGGTTCGACGTCAAGGTCGATGCCGCGCTCGAGGGCGGCATCAACCTCGGCCAGCAGGCGATCGATCAGATGCTGGTGGAATTGCAGTCGAAGGCACGTGCCATGGCGCTTGAGCTCGCGGACAGCCGCGGCCCCGAAGTCGTGCCGCGCCTGGAGCGATTGCGCCTGCAGGCCGGCGTGAAGGAGGCGCTGGTGGTCGGCGCGAATGGCAGCCTCCAGGCCAGCGCGTCGGACGAAGTGTCGAAGCTGGTGCCGCAATTGCCGAGTCCGTCGCTCTTACGCACCGCTCGCCTGCAGCGCGGCTACACCACGATCGATGCGTTGTCGGGCGGAGCGCTCGGCCTGCGAACCATCGTGCCGATCGAGTCGCTGACTCTAGCGGGCGAGCCGCGTTTCCTCCAGCTGCGTGCTCCCGTGCCGCCGAGCCTCGCTCGCAATGCGGAAGCGGTCGAAGCCGCGTATCGCGACTATCGCGAGCTGGCGCTGGCGCGGGAGGGCTTGAAGCGGATCTACGTGGTGACGCTGAGCTTTGCGCTCCTCATGGCGCTCTTCGTCGCAGTGGCGGTTGCCGTGACGCAGTCCAACCTTCTCGCCGAGCCTCTCGCCACGCTCGCCCAAGCCATGCAGGCGGTGGCGCGCGGCGACTTCTCGCGCCAGGCACCGGTAACGAGCCGGGACGAGCTGGGCGTGCTGACCGAATCGTTCAATTCCATGACACGCCAGCTCGACGAGGCACGTCGCATATTGGACATGAACCGCGCCGCCCTGGAATCGGCGAAGGCGCGACTCGAGAACATCCTTGCAAACCTTTCCGCCGGCGTCCTCGTTTTCGACCATCAGCTCGCGCTATCGATCTCCAACCATGGGGCGAGCGCAATTCTCGGCGGTGAGCTTGAGCGGTTTGCCGATCTGATGCGCGAAGAGTTCCGCAGTCACGGTGACAAGCCGTGGCAGCTCGAGCTGCAGCTCAAAGGCACGGCGAAAACCGTCCATGCGCGCGGCGCACGCCTGCCGCACTCGACGGGCGGCGGCTACGTGCTGGTGTTCGACGACGTTACACAGCTCATCAATGCACAGCGCGCCACGGCCTGGGCGGAAGTCGCACGGCGCCTCGCACACGAAATCAAGAACCCGCTCACGCCGATCCAGCTTTCGGCGGAACGGCTGGAGATGAAACTCGGGGACCGGCTTTCTGCCGACGACGCCGAGACCCTGCGGCGCTCGACCAGCACGATCGTCAGCCAGGTGACGGCATTGAAGGCGATGGTCGATGACTTCCGCGACTACGCGCGCTTGCCGGCTCCGCAGCCGACGCGGCTGGATCTCAATCTTCTGGTGGGAGAGGTGCTCGCGTTGTACGAGAATTCACGGGTGCCGATCAGCAAGCGACTGGCATCGGAACTGCCGCCAGTATGGGCCGATGGGGCGCAGATTCGCCAGGTGATCCATAACCTCGTGCAGAATGCCCAGGACGCGCTCGAGAACGTGCGCGGTAATACCGGTGCGCCGGCGATCGAAGTGCGCACCGAGCTCGCCGAAGACGGCGTAAAGCTCGCCGTGTCGGATAACGGCGCCGGATTTCCCGAGGAACTGATGGCCCGAATTTTCGAGCCCTATGTCACCACCAAGCCGCGCGGCACGGGCCTGGGGCTCGCCATCGTCAAGAAGATCGTCGACGAGCACCACGGCAGCGTGGCGATCGAGAACCAGCCGGCGCGCGGCGCGTCGGTGACCGTGCTGCTGCCGCTCGCGAAGGCGGCCTAGGATGGCGCAGATCCTCGTCGTCGACGACGAAGTCGGCATCCGCGAGCTCCTCTCGGAAATCCTGGCCGACGAAGGGCACCAGGTGGCGCTCGCGGAGAGCGCCGGCGACGCCCGCCGTATCCGCGAGCGGGCCCGTCCGGACCTTGTGCTGCTCGATATCTGGATGCCCGATACCGACGGCATCACCCTTCTCAAGGAGTGGGCGGCGAGCGGCCAGCTGACGATGCCGGTAGTCATGATGTCGGGTCACGCCACGATCGAAACCGCGGTGGAAGCGACCCGCATCGGCGCCCTCGACTTCCTCGAGAAGCCGATCGCGCTGCAAAGGCTGCTCGCGACCGTGAAGCGCGCGCTGCGCAATCCCGAGGCAACTCCGGCGCCGCAGCTGACGCTCGCCGCGGTCGGGCGTTCCGGCGTGCTGGCGGATACCAAGAAGCGGCTCGCGCAGCTCGCGCAGCTGGCCGCACCCCTCATGCTGCGCGGCGAGCGCGGCATGCGCGCCGAGCTCTTCGCGCGCCTGCTCGTGCCGAATGGGGCACCTTTCGTGGCGGGCGCGGAAACGCTCGCCGAGCCCCCTTCCGAGCTCCTCGCCAAGGCGGCCGGCGGCGTGCTCTTCCTGCCTGACCTCAGCCGGCTGGAACGCGCCGAGCAGCGCCATCTCGAATTCCTCCTGCCGCGCGCGGACAAGTACAGGACACGCGTCGTGTCGTTCTCGCCCCTGGATGTCCGTACGCTCGTGGACAAGCATGAATATGACCCGGAGCTGTGCACTCGCCTCGCGGAGCTGACGCTCAAGCTGCCGGCAGTCCGCGACTTCGCCGAGGACGTGCCGGATCTCGCCTCGCTCATGCTCGCCCAGCTCGTCGAGGCCCGCGCCTGTCCGCCACGCAGGCTTTCGATCGCCGCACTCAATGCGCTGCGGCATCATTCGTGGCCCGGCAACCTGGCCGAGCTGGAAAGCGTGGTGAAGGACCTCGCCTTTACGACGCTGGAGGAGGAAATCCAGCTGCACGATGTCGAGCGCGTGCTCGGCGCCCGCGGCTCCCCCGCGCCGCTGCCGGAAATCGCGCTGGATCGTCCTTATCGTGAAGCGCGGGAAGCGTTCGAGCGCGTTTACTTCGAGAACTTGCTTGCGCGCGAGCACGGCAGCATGTCGCGCGTCGCCGAGCGCTCGGGGCTCGAGCGCACACACCTCTACCGCAAGCTGAAGGCGCTCGGGCTGCCGGTCGGCCGCCGCGAGGAGTAATCAGGCCGGCTTCTTGGCCTTTTTCTTCTGCCGGTGGGGCCGCGTCTTGCCGTAGCTGCCCTTGTAGATCTTGCCTCGCCGGGTTCGCTTGTCACCTTTTCCCATGCGGGAATTATAGCGAGGCGCCGATGGCGCTCGCCTGCGGTTCATAGGCGAGCACAGAAGCGAGCCATTTCTCCGCATCGACGAGCGATGTGCCGCTGCGTCTCGCATAGTCCTCCATCTGGTCGCGGCCGACCTTGCCCACGGCGAAATAGCTCGAGTGCGCATGCGACAGATAGAAGCCTGCGACGGCGGATGCGGGCAGCATGGCGAACGATTCTGTGAGGCGCATGCCCGCGTTTCGCTCCGCGTCCAGCAGGCGGAAGAGCGCAGCTTTCGCCCGGTGATCCGGGCATGCGGGATAGCCGGGCGCCGGGCGAATGCCTCGATAGGCCTCGGCGATCAGGTCCTGCTTCGAAAGGGTTTCGCCGGCGGCATAGCCCCAGAACTCACGCCGCACGCGCTCGTGCAGGCGCTCCGCGAAGGCTTCTGCCACCCGGTCCGCCAGCACCTTCAGCATGATGGCGTTGTAGTCGTCGTGGTTCGCCTCGAACTCCCGCACGCGCTCGTCGATCCCGCCCGCAGAAACGGCGAAGGCCCCGATCCAATCCGCAACGCCGGTCGCTTTCGGCGCGACGAAGTCCGCCAGGCAGAGATTCGCCCGCCCTTGGGGCTTGTGGTTCTGCTGGCGCAGGTTGTGCCAAGTAGCGAGGGTCGTCTGGCGCTTCTCGTCGGCGTAGATCTCG
>DASQGW010000095.1:0-8895 GCA_035632415.1 Burkholderiales bacterium
CGGACATTCGCCGCATACCTGAAATGGCAAGAGTTTTGGCGAGGGGGTTGTGGCTCAGCGGACCACATTGATCCTTAACCAGTCCTGGACATCCTCGACCACGGTGCCGGACACCTGTACGGCATCGCGAACATCTTGCTGGGTGCAGTCCCAGTATTTCGCCCAGGCACGAAGCTCGCCGGGCTTCTTGATATTGACCAGCCGACCTTGAGGCTTGCCACGCTTAATAGACATCGCGGCCCCTGTCTGCCAACAGACTGCCAGCCTACACCTGCGATCTACGCTCGCGCTGTATGTGCGCTGGCGAACACAAAATTCGGGCGGGCCAAGTATTAGTTAATCTTGGTGTAATCGGAGGCCCGATGAACAAAGAAGAATTGCCTTGTGAAGACTGCATAGGTCTCGTTGCCGCCGGTCCGTCGAAGAAACCGCATGACGCACTTCTTTCACTGGCGAAGAATTCAGATGGGCGAGGAGACGTGTTTCGGTGCGGCACGTGCCACTGTCGATGGGCTGTCGGCAGACTCGGCTGGTCAAGGTTAGCTGACTGAAGGCCGCGCGCGCGCCAAGCGTAGCAGCCGAGCGCCGTATGGTCCCGCTTGTGGCCGATAGCGGACCTTCAATCCGTCGTAGCCCGCCTATCTTCAGGGCCTGGAGCTAGGGAGTGGAAATTTTGTGACATCCTCCGAATGTCCTGCTTTCGGCGGCGGTTTCAATCGATCAACGCAACACCTTCTATCTTGCCAGATGAGGCGTAGCTCAAGAGGCCGCGCTTCTTTTTCGCCAGCTCGATCAGGTCTTCGACGTTCTGCACTTCCAGCGTCGGCCGCACGACGAGCGCGCTCGGCGTCGAGCCGACCATCGACACCGGCGTGATGCCGTTCACGGCATCGAAATTCAGGTGGTAGAGGTGCGGCGCCATGGTCTGCGTGCCCGTGGAGCCGAGCATGAGGGTGTAGCCGTCGGGCGGGCTCTTGGCGAGCGCCTCCGAAGCGATCAATCCGGCCGCCCCCGGGCGGTCCTCGACCACCACCGGTTGTCCCAGGCCCTCGGCCATGCGCGCGCTCACGATGCGCGCCAGGATGTCGTTCGCCCCGCCCGGCGCGAAGCCCACGAGCATGTGCAGCGGCTTTGACGGAAAGGTCTGCGCCTGCGCGAGGGGCGCGGTCAATACCGCGGTTAGTAAGGCGACACGCCAAAAAGCCACGGATGGATCCAGAGGAAGACAAAGAAGGCGATGAGGCCGATGAGCGGCCGCTTCCAGCCGATCTCGCGAGCGTCGAGGCGGTTGCGGCCCTGGGCGATGGCGACGAACGGGATGTGCGAGGTCGCCGCCGCGAAGCGGCTCCAGTCGGCACTGGCGCGCTTGCGGCGATCCAGGGCGAGCGTGCCGAAGAGAGCGAGCACGAGGAAGCCGCCGAAAAAAACGAGCGACTTGGTGTCGCCACGCGCGAGGAGATGGGCAAGGGCCCACAGCATGAGGCCCCACATGATCGGATGGCGCGTGATGCGGATGATGCCGCGCGCCGGATCTTCGCTCCTGAGCAGCCCCTCGGCGCCGACCATCGTCGGATTGCGGAAGTAGCCGCAGGCGATGAGGATGAACGCGAACGGCATCACGAAGATCGGCAGCTCGCGCATCCCGCTCCAAAGGATCTCGCGCGGCGTGTGCGCGTATGCGTAGATCATCCAGCCCAGCGTGGCGAACGCGGCGAGCGAATAGAGGCCGCGGTAACGCCATTCGCCCATGGCGGCGACCAGCTTCGGCCTGAGCGGCGTGCTGGTCACGAAATGGGTGAGGAGGAATGCGGCGGTAGCAGCGACGAGCGCCGTCATGGAGCTACCATTATCCAGCAGGAGGAGAGGCCATGCAGTCGACGATGATGCGCGTGCCGCTGTCGCTCAACCACGTGCTCGAGCGCGGGGGAGTGCTCTTTCCCGAGTCGGAGATCGTCTCGCGGCTGCCTGACAAGAGCTTGCGTCGGCTTCGGTACGCCGATTTCCATCGCCGGGCTCGCGCGCTCGGCGCCGCGCTTGCGCGCCTCGGCCTCAGGAAAGGCGAGCGCGTGGCGACGCTGAGCTGGAACCACTACGCGCACCTCGAATGCTATTTCGGCATCCCGGCGGCCGGGGGCGTCATGCATACGCTCAACCTGCGCCTTGCCCCCGACGATATCGGCTGGATCGCAAGCCACGCCGAGGACCGTTTCCTCGTCGTCGACGACGTGCTGCTGCCGCTCTATCGCCAGTTCGCGCCGCTGCACCGCTTCGAGCGCGTGATCGTCGTTCCCTTCGGCGGCGCGCGGGTGCCGCAGGAGTTCGACGACTACGAAGCCCTGCTCGAAGGCGGCGGCGACTTCGACTACGCACCGCACGCCGAAGATGACCCGATCGCGATGTGCTACACGAGCGGCACCACGGGACGGCCGAAGGGCGTCGTCTATTCGCATCGCTCGACCGTGCTGCATTCGCTCGTCGCGAGCCTGCCCGATAACTGGGGCCTCTCGGGGCGCGACTGCGTGCTCGCCGTCACGCCGATGTTCCACGCGAATTGCTGGGGCATTCCCTATGGCGCGGTGATGCTCGGCGCGAAGCTGGTGCTCCCCGGACCGCATCTGCATCCGGTCGATCTCCTCGACCTCATGCAGTCGGAGTCGCCGACGCTCGCGATCGGCGTGCCGACGATCTGGCTCGGCATGCTGCAGGCCTACGAAAGCGAGCCCGGGCGCTGGCGCTTCCCGCCGGGCCTGCGCACCCTCGTGGGCGGCGCCGCCGTGCCGGAAGCGCTGATCCGCGCCTATGCGAAGCACGGCGTGCGCGTCGACCAGGGCTGGGGAATGACCGAGACCTCGCCCGTCTGCACGATCGCCTATGAGAAGCCGGAGTTCCGCGATGCGACCCCGGACGAGCGCTTCAAGCGCAACGCGACGGCCGGCGTTCCGGTGCCGCTCGTCGACTTGCGCATCGTGGGCGACAAGGGCGTCGCCCCTTGGGACGGCAAGCAAGTGGGCGAGATCCAGGTGAGCGGCCCTTTCGTTACCGGGCGCTACCACGCCGTCGACGACCCGAGCCGCTTTGCCGAGGATGCGCATCACAACCTGTGGCTGCGCACCGGCGACGTCGGCACGGTCGACCCGCACGGCTATGTGCGCATCACCGACCGGACGAAGGACCTCATCAAGTCCGGCGGCGAATGGATCAGCTCGGTCGACCTCGAGAACGCGCTCATGGGGCACGCGGCGGTGGCGGAAGCCGCGGTGATCGCGATTGCGCACGAGAAATGGGGCGAGCGGCCGCTCGCTTGCGTGGTCCTCAAGCCGGGAAAGCAGGCGACGCCGGAGGAGCTCGACGCGCTGCTCTCGAAGAGCTTCGCCAAGTGGCAGCTGCCCGAGCGCTACGACTTCATCGCCGAGATTCCGCGCACCTCGACCGGCAAGTTCTGGAAGGCGAAGCTGCGGGAGCGCTACCGATCTTAGCAAAACCCCCCGCTGCGCCTTCGGCTCACGACCCCCTTGTCAGGGGGTCAGCCCGCGAGGGCCTTCGTCACGATCTCCGCGACATCCTTTGAAAGGCCATTCGCGTCGCGGATGCGCTCGAGCTGGGCGCGCGCCTTGGCTTTTCGCGCCGCGTCGAACTTCGTCCAGCGATCGAAGCCGCGCGCCATGCGCGCCGCCACCTGCGGGTTGAGCGCGTTGAGCGCGATGATCTGGTCTGCTAGGAACGCGTAACCGCCGCCATCGGCGCCATGGAAGCGCACGTGGTTGGCGCTGAAAGTGCGAATCAACGCGTACACCTTGTTGGGGATCTTCAGGTTGAACGCCGGATGCGTCAGCAAGGTTCTTACATTCTGCAAAGTACTGGTTAGGCGCGAGCCGGCCTGCGCCGCGAGCCATTTGTCGACCACCAGCGGCTCGTCTTTCCAGCGCGCGTAGAACTCCTCCAGCGCCTTGTCGCGCTCTGTGCAGTCGAGCTGCGCGAGGCAGGTGAGCGCAGCCATGGAATCGGTCATGTTGTCCGCGCGCTTGAACTGCTCGTAGGCGAGCGCCGACATGCCGAGCTCGGAAAGGAAGCCGAGGCAGGCGTTGCGCAGGGAGCGCCGCGCGATCGAAGCCGCATCGGGCTTGTACGGCTCGCGGCTCTCGAGCCGCTTGTAGGTCGCCAGCAGCTCATCCTTGAGCGCGGATGCGATGGCGCGGCGCAGCGTATTGCGCGACTCGTGCAGCGCATCGGGATCCACGACGTCCAACTGCTCGGCGAGGAACGTCTCGGAGGGCAGCATCAGCGCCTCGGCGGCGAAGATCCGGTCCTGCTCGGTGAGCATGCGGCCCATCGCCTCGACGAACGCAGGCGAAGGCTGGCCTTTCTTCTCGAGGATGGTGGAGGCCGCAACGCGCTGGCCCGCCTCCCAGCGATTGAACGGATCGTCGTCGTTTGCGAGGAGATGCAGCAGGTCGGCCTCGCTGTACGGGTAGTTGAGGATCACCGGTGCCGAGAAGCGCCGGAGCAGCGACGGCACCGGCCGCCCCTTGAGACCGCTGAACGTAAAGCGCTCCTCTGTTTGCCGCACGTTCAGCATCTGCTCGCGGTCGCCGATCTTCACGGCGAGCGGGATGTGGAACGGCGGGTTCATCGATTGCCGTGTCGTCAGCGTGAACGTGCCGTCGCGATAATCGCCGGCGCAGTCGAGCACCGGCGTACCGGGGACGTCGTACCAGCGCCTGAACTGCGCGAGGTCCACGCCCGAGGCATCCTGCATCGCCCGCACGAAGTCGTCGCAGGTGACGGCCTGGCCGTCGTGCCGCTTGAAGTAAAGGCGCATGCCGGCCTGGAACTTCTCCTCGCCGAGCAGCGTGTGCTGCATGCGCACGACCTCGGCGCCTTTCTCGTACACGGTCATCGTGTAGAAGTTGCGGATCTCCATGTAGGACTGCGGGCGCACCGGGTGCTTCATCGGTCCGGCATCCTCGGGGAATTGCCCCGCACGCAGCCCGCGCACTTCCTGGATGCGGCACATCGCGGGCGAATAAAGATCCGCGCCGTATTCCTGGTCGCGGAATACGGTGAGCCCTTCCTTCAGCGAGAGCTGGAACCAGTCGCGGCAGGTGACGCGATCGCCGGTCCAGTTGTGGAAGTACTCGTGGGCAACGACGCGGTCGATGTTGAAGTAGTCGGCGTCGGTTGCCGTATCGGCGCGCGCCAGCACGTACTTGGTGTTGAAGATGTTGAGGCCCTTGTTCTCCATTGCGCCGGAGTTGAAGTCCCCCACCGCCACGATGCGGTACTCGTCGAGGTCGAGCTCGAGGCCGAAGCGCGCCTCGTCCCACTTCACCGCGCGCTTCAGGCAGTCCAGCGCCCAGCCGGCCTGGTCGAGCTTGCCCGGCTCGACGTACACATACAGCTGCTTGTTCTTCCCCGACCGCGTCTGCACGGTCTCGGTGATGTGCTCGAGCTCCGCCGCCACCATCGCGAAGAGGTAGGACGGCTTCGGGAACGGATCGTGGAACTTGGCCCAGTGCCTGCCGCCCGCTTCATCACCGGAACCGGCGAGGTTGCCGTTCGACAGAAGCACTGGATAGCGCCTCTTGTCGGCATGGATGGTGGTGGTGTACGTCGCCATCACGTCGGGGCGGTCGATGAACCAGGTGATGCGCCGGAAGCCCTCGGCCTCGCACTGGGTGACGAATCCGTTCTTCGTCGCGTACAGGCCCTCGAGCTTGGTGTTCTTCTGCGGCACGATGCGGCTCACCGTCTCGAGCATGAAGCGCTCGGGCACGTCGTAGACCGTGAGCTTGTCCGGCGTTACTTCATGTCTTGCCTTGCTGCCGTCCACCGATACGGAAACGAGCTCGAGCTCGTCGCCGTCGAGCACCAGATGGCCGGGAGCGAGCCGCTTGATCGCCAGCCTGGCGCGCACGATCGCATGGTCGTCGCGGATGTCGACGTCGAGGTCGACCGTTTCCACCCGGAAAGCGGGCGGCGTGTAGTCCTTGAGGTAGATCGTCTTGGGCTGTGGTTCGCGCATGAGCGCAATTTTAAGGTGCATCACCAGGGCGCTACGCTCCCGGCTGGTGCGCGATCGATCGAAAGATGCGGCCAAATGAACGGGCAGCCGGTGGCACAGTGCTTGCGCTTAGGCAAACGCGTCGGCGCTGCTTTTCTCTGATGGCGGCGCCGGCGCTGGCTTTCCTGACGAGGGGAGGGGCGCATGACGCCCGAGCAAGCGCTGATCGTGCAATCGACATGGCGGGCCGTCCTCCCGGTCGGTGGCACCTTCGCCGAGCTCTTCTACGGCCGCCTTTTCGCGCTCGATCCGACGCTGAAGAAGCTGTTCCGCGACGACATGGCGGAGCAGGGCCGTAACCTGACGGCGATGCTAAGCGTCGCGTCCGCGAACATCGGCAAGGTCGAGCGAATCACCGTGGCGCTGCGGAGCCTGGGCAAGCGTCACGCCGCTTATGGCGTGACGCCAAAGGACTTCGCGAACTTCGAGGACGCGCTGCTCTTCGCGCTCGAGCACGCGCTGATCGATGTTTTCACGCCGGAGGTGCGGGTCGCATGGCAGCGAGCCTATGCGCTGGTCTCCGGCGTGATGCTCGAGTCGCTTATTCCGTCAGCGACTCCTGCCGGTTCCTGATGCGGTCGTAGCCTTCGCGGGCGTAGTCGTAGCCCTGGCGCAGCGCATCCTTCGCGTCCGTCTGGAATTCGGTCCAGCCGCCCGAGCGGCGCACCGCCCAGAGCAGGGCTGCGGTGATGCCGATGCCGACGATCACCGCGGCTATCGTTCCCGGATATTCACGCGCCGTGTTGTAAGCACTGCTGTAACCGCTGCGGGTTTGCTTCCTCATCTCGCGCCTCCTATGGGTGGTTTGGCTACCCGTGCAAGGCGCGTGCCGCGGTCGCTATCCGGCTGCTACTCCTCGGTCTCGCGCTTGCGTCCGAGGAGCGCGTTCACCAAGCCGGTGAAGCTGCGCTTCTTCTGGATCACGACGGGACGCGGGGCGTCGGGCTTCGGGGTCTGCGCGTAGGCCGGCTCGCGAGGCTCGGAACGGCGCGGATCCCATTGCGGTGATCGCTCGTGCCGCCGCCCCCCTCGATTCCCGCGCTGTGCATTCCCGCGTTGTCCTGCATTGCGGCCTTGTCCCGCATTGCGGCCTTGTCCATTCCCGCGCGGTCCGCTCGGCTGCGGGCGAGGGGGCACCTTCTCCCCTTCGGCTGCCATGCGGGCCCGCGCTTCGCGAATCTGGTCTTCGCGAGGGTCGTGCGCGGCTTGCGGCTGCTGCTGCTGGCGCTGCGGCTGCTGCTGGCGCTGCGGCTGGCCGCCGCGGCGGCCTTCATTGGCGCGCGGATGACGTTGGCCGTTGTGCCGCGGCTGCTGCTGCTGCTGGCTCGGGCGTTGATGGTGCTGCTGCGACCGTTGCTGTTGCGGCTGTCGCGGACCAGTACCTGGCTCGAAGCCCGCGATGACGCGGCTCTCGACCTTGCGATTCATGAGGCGCTCGATGGCGGCCATCAGCGGAAGCTCTTCGGCGCTGACGAGCGACACCGCTTCGCCTTCGGCGCCCGCCCGGCCGGTGCGGCCGATGCGGTGCACGTAATCCTCGGCGACGTGCGGCAGGTCGTAGTTCACGACATGCGGCAGGGCCTCGATGTCGAGGCCGCGCGCCGCGATGTCGGTCGCGACCAGCACACGGACCTTGCCTTCCTTGAATTCATCGAGCGCTCGCTCGCGCTGGTTCTGGCTCTTGTTGCCATGGATCGCATCGGCGTTGACGCCGGCGCGCGCCAGCTGCTGCGCGAGCCGATTGGCGCCGTGCTTGGTCTTGCAGAAGACCAGCACCTGCTTCCAGTCGTTGGTCTTGACGAGATGCGTGAGCAGATCGCGCTTGCGATGTGCATCGACCGGATGCGCGACCTGCGCGACGAGCTCGGCCGGCGTATTGCGCCGCGCCACCTCGACCGTCACCGGGTCATGCATGAACGACTGCGCCAGCTTGCGGATCTCTTCGGGAAAGGTCGCCGAGAAGAGCAGGTTCTGCCGCTTTGCCGGAAGCAGCGCCAGGATCTTGCGGATGTCGTGGATGAAGCCCATGTCGAGCATGCGATCGGCTTCGTCGAGCACCAGGATCTCGACCTGGCGCAGGTCGACGGTCTTCTGCTCGACGTGGTCAAGCAGCCGTCCCGGCGTGGCGACCAGGATGTCCACGCCGCGCCGGAGGGCGTCGATCTGCGGATTGATGCCGACGCCGCCGTAGACGGTGATCGACTTGAGCTGGATGTGCTTGCCGTAGGTGCGCACGCTGTCCTCGACCTGGGCGCACAGCTCGCGCGTCGGCGTGATCACCAGCGCGCGAATCGGATGGCGTGCCGGCGAATGGCTGGCGTTCGCCTTCGTGCTCAGGATCTGGAGGAGCGGAAGCGTGAAGCCGGCGGTCTTGCCGGTGCCGGTCTGGGCCGCGCCCAGGAGGTCCTTGCCGGCGAGTACAACGGGAATGGCTTGCGCCTGGATGGGGGTGGGCGTGGTATAGCCCTGTTCCGCGACTGCGCGGAGGAGCTCAGGCTTCAGCCCGAGCGAGTCAAACGTACTAATAGGAATTTCTCCTGCATTTTCGGCCTGTGAGAAGGCGGGAGCCTTCAACCGGTTCAGGCAGATGCGTTGGGCTTGTTATCGTCAGGCCAGGATGGCCTGCTTACAACGGACTGAAACGCTAACCGGATTACGCGTAACAGAAGCTTGGAAAGGAATTATACAGGACAAATCGGCAACTCGCCCTCCGCCTCACCGGGCGCCCATGGGACGACCGGCGTCAGGCGCAAGCTCTTGCGGATACACTGGCCGTAACGTAACGCGTTGGGCGGAATGAATGAAATGCCCATGACGCCGCGCCTCGCCAACCT
>DASQGW010000096.1:0-93717 GCA_035632415.1 Burkholderiales bacterium
TTGGAAACCTTGGCGAGGAGCTCGTGCGGCAGCGGCGCCCAGTCGGCGGTCATGAAGTCCGTGGTCTGCACGGCGCGCAAAGCGACCACGTTTTCATAGGTGCGGCCGTCGCCCATGACGCCGACCGAGCGCACGGGCAGAAAGACGGCAAACGCCTGCGCGGTCTTGTCGTACCAGCCCGAGGCGCGCAGCTCGTCGATGAAGATCGCGTCGGCGCGCTGCAAGAGATCGACTTCGCGCTTCTCGATCGCGCCAAGGATGCGCACGCCAAGCCCCGGGCCGGGAAACGGATGGCGGAACACCATCTCGCGCGGCAGGCCGAGCGCGAGCCCGAGCTCGCGCACTTCGTCCTTGAAGAGCTCGCGCAAGGGCTCCAGCAGCTTGAGATGCAAAGATTCGGGAAGGCCGCCCACGTTGTGGTGCGACTTGATGGTCTGCGCCTTCTTCGTCTTCGCTCCGGCCGACTCGATCACGTCCGGGTATATCGTGCCCTGCGCGAGCCACTTGGCGTTGCGGACCTTGCCGGCTTCGCGCTGGAAGACGTCGACGAAATGCTTGCCGATGATCTTTCTCTTTTGCTCGGGGTCGGCGACACCGCGGAGCGCGGAATAGAACTCTTGCGATGCGTCCACGTGCACGACCTTGACCTGCAGGTGCTTCGCGAACGTTTCCATGACCTGCGCCGCCTCGTTGAGGCGCAGGAGCCCATGGTCGACGAAGACGCAGGCGAGCTGCTCGCCGATCGCCTTGTGGATGAGCGCTGCAGCGACCGAGGAATCGACGCCACCGGAGAGGCCAAGGATCACCTCCTCGCGCCCGACCTGCTCCTTGATCTGGCGCACGGCTTCGTCGACATAGTCGGGCATGTTCCAGTCGCCGCGGCAGCCGCAGATGTCGCGCACGAACCGGTGGAGGATCTTCGTGCCCTGACGGGTGTGGGTGACTTCCGGGTGGAATTGCACGGCATAGAAGCGACGCGCGTCGTCCGCCATCGCGGCGATCGGGCAGGCTTCGGTGGAGGCCATCAGCTTGAAGCCGGACGGCAACTCGGCCACCTTGTCACCGTGGCTCATCCACACCTTGAGCATTCCGTAGCCTTCGGGCGTCCGGAAATCCTCGATCCCGTCGAGGAGCCTTGTATGGCCGCGGGCGCGGACCTCGGCATAGCCGAACTCGCGCACGCTTCCCGCCTCGACGCGTCCGCCGAGCTGCTGCGCCATGGTCTGCATGCCGTAGCAGATGCCGAGCACGGGCACTCCCAAACCAAATACGGCCTGCGGCGCCCGAGCGGTCGATTCCTCGTACGCGGACATGTGGCTGCCGGACAAGATGACGCCCGCGGCGCCGAATTCGCGAACGAATCCGTCGCTGACATCGCAGGGGTGAATCTCGCAGTAGACCTTGGCTTCGCGGACGCGGCGCGCGATCAGCTGCGTGTACTGAGCGCCGAAATCGAGGATCAGTATTTTCTGGTGATTACTCGACCCGGTAATTCGGCGCCTCCTTGACGATCTGGACGTCATGGACATGCGACTCGCGCATGCCCGCCGTGGTGATCTCGACGAACTGCGCCTTCGCGCGCAGCTCGTCCAGCGTCGGGCAGCCGGTGTAGCCCATGCTGGCGCGCAGCCCGCCGGTGAGCTGCTGGACGACCCACACAGCACTGCCCTTGTACGCCACGCGGCCCTCAACGCCTTCCGGGACCAGCTTGTCGATGTTCATGTCGGAGTCCTGGAAGTAGCGGTCGGCGGCGCCCTTTTGCATGGCGCCGAGCGAGCCCATGCCGCGGTATGCCTTGTACGAGCGGCCCTGGTAGAGCTCGATCTCTCCGGGCGATTCGTCGGTGCCGGCGAAGAGCGAGCCCAGCATCACCGCATGAGCGCCAGCCGCCAGAGCCTTGGCCACGTCGCCCGAATAGCGCACCCCTCCGTCGGCGACGAGCGGTATCCCGCTCCTTTCGAGCGCCGCGGCCACGTTCTGGATCGCGGTGATCTGCGGAACGCCTACGCCCGCCACGATGCGCGTCGTACAGATCGAGCCCGGCCCGATGCCGACCTTCACGCCGTCGGCGCCATGATCGACGAGCGCCTTGGCCCCGTCTGCGGTGCCGACGTTACCGCCGATGACTTCCATCTTCGGATATCGCGTCTTGATCCATTTCACGCGATCGAGCACACCCTGGGCGTGGCCATGGGCGGTGTCCACCACGAGGACGTCGGCACCCGCCTCGACCAAGGCTGCAACGCGCTCGTCCGTGTCATCGCCCACGCCGACCGCGGCACCGACGCGAAGCTTGCCGTGCGCGTCCTTGCAGGCGTTGGGGTTCTCGCTCTCTTTCAGGATGTCCTTGACGGTGACGAGGCCCTTCAGGTGGAACTCGTCGTCGATCACCAGCACGCGCTCCAGGCGATGCTGGTGCATGAGCTTCATCGCCTCCTCGCGGCTCGCGCCCTCGCGCACGGTCACGAGCTTCTTCTGCGGCGTCATGATGTTCTTCACCGGCTGGTCGAGCTCGGTCTCGAAGCGCAGGTCGCGGTTCGTGACGATGCCGACCACCTTGCCGCCGTTCTTGAGCACCGGGAAGCCGGAGATCTTGTGCTGCTGCTGCAGCGCCATCACCTGCCGCACCGTCATCTCGGGCGGGATGGTCATCGGGTCGCGCAGCACGCCCGACTCGAAACGCTTGACCTTGGCGACCTCGGCGGCCTGCGCCTGGGGGCTGAAATTCTTGTGGATGATGCCGATGCCGCCTTCCTGCGCCATGGCTATCGCCAGGCGTGCCTCGGTGACCGTGTCCATCGCCGCGGACACGAGCGGAATGTTGAGCTCGAGCTTGCGGCTTAGGCGGGTCTTGAGGGAGGCGTCGCGCGGCAGGATGCGCGAGTGGGCGGGAAGGAGGAGAACGTCATCGAAGGTCAGCGCCTTCTGGATCACCCGCATGGAATGCTCGCTCGCAAAGCGGCATTATACGCGAGCCGCTTTTCCTCCGCGTTTCTTGCGATCCCGGGCGCGCTGCCGGCGCCGTTCCTTCGGGTCGAGAACGAGCGGCCGATAGATCTCGACGCGATCGCCAGCCGCCAGCCGCGCGTCCTTCTCCACGCGCCTTCCATAGATGCCGACGGCATCGGCCTTCATGCCGCTCGCCTTGAGCGCATCGCGCACGCGGGCGCCTGCCGGCAGCTCGACGGTGACGACCTCGGCGCGGTCGGGCAGCGCGCGAACGACTTCAACGCGGATGGAGCTCATCGGCGCGGCGCGTGAAGACGTCGACCATGGTGTCGGCAATCTCGTCGAAGAGCGGCTCGAGCAATTTGCCGAGCGCGCGGCTCGCGAACCGGTAGCGCATCGTGAAGGCGATCTCGCAGGCATTCTCCGCGAGCGGCGTAAAGCGCCAGGCCGCGCTGAATTCCTTGAACGGGCCGTCGACCAGGCGCATGTCCATCGATGATCCGGGCTGGTTGTCGTTCAGGGTCGTAAAGGACTGGTGAATGCCGCGCAGGCCCACGCTCAGCTTCGCGCGCTTCTTCCCGCCGACTGTCTCGACGTGGACGCCCTGGCACCAGGGCAGGAAATGCGGATAGGACTCGATGTCGTCGACCAGCGCGTACATTTGCGCGGCCGAATGCTCCACGATCGCGGACCGGCTGATTTCCTTCATACACTAGAATTCGTCATGTCGATCGTCGACAACCGCAAGGCGTCCCACGATTATTTCATCGAGGAGCGCTACGAGGCGGGACTTGCGCTGCGCGGCTGGGAGGTGAAGGCCATCCGCGCGGGTCGCGCCCAGATCGCCGACGCCTACGTCATGGTCCGCGGGCAGGAGCTCTTCATGATCGGCTGCCACATCAGCCCGCTGCCCACCGTATCTACGCACTTCGTCCCGGATCCGACGCGCACGCGCAAGGTCCTGATGCACGCCGAGGAAATCCGGCGCCTGATCGGCAAGGTCGAGCAGCGCGGCTACTCCCTGATCCCGCTCAACCTGCATTACTCGAAGGGCCGCATCAAGCTCGACATTGCGCTCGCGAAAGGCAAGCTCGGACACGACAAGCGCGCCGACCAGCGGGAAAAGGAATGGAACCGGGAGAAGCAGCGCCTGCTACGCAGCCGCTGATTTCTTGCTCGGGGGCGTGTCTTCCGCCAGCGCCATCCAGGTGCTCACCACGGTATCGGGATTCAGCGAAAGGCTTTCGATTCCCTGCTCCATTAGCCAGCGAGCGAGGTCCGGATGATCCGACGGTCCTTGGCCGCAGATGCCGACGTACTTCCCTTGCTTGCGGCAAGCGCGGATCGCCATGGCGAGCATGGCCTTGACCGCCGCATCGCGCTCGTCGAAGCCTTCGGCGACCAGGCCCGAGTCGCGGTCGAGGCCGAGGGTGAGCTGGGTCAAGTCGTTCGAGCCGATGGAAAAGCCGTCGAAGAGCTCGAGGAACTGGTCCGCCAGCACGGCGTTGGACGGCAGCTCGCACATCATGACGATGCGCAGGCCGTTCTGGCCGCGCTTCAAGCCGTTCGCTTCCATGAGCGAAAGGACCTGCCTTGCCTCGCCGATCGTGCGCACGAAAGGCACCATCAGCTCGACGTTCGTGAGCCCCAGGGTCTCGCGGACCTTGCGCAGCGCGGCGCATTCGAGCTCGAAGCATTCGCGGAAACTGGCCGCGATGTATCGCGACGCGCCGCGGAAGCCGAGCATCGGATTCTCTTCTTCCGGCTCGTAGCGCTCGCCACCGAGGAGCTTGCGGTACTCGTTGGACTTGAAGTCCGACAATCGCACGATGACCGGCTTGGGCCAGAACGCCGCGGCGATGGTGGCGATTCCTTCGACCATCTTTTCGACGAAGAAGGTGCGCGGATCGGGGTAGCCGCGCGTCGCCTCCTCGACCTTGCGCTTGAGCGCGCCGTCGAGCCTCGGATAGTCGAGGCAGGCGCGAGGGTGCACGCCGATCTCGTTGTTGATGATGAACTCGAGCCGGGCGAGGCCGACGCCGGCATTCGGCAACTGCGCGAACTCGAACGCGAGCTGCGGGTTGCCGACGTTCATGGAGATCTTGACCGGAATCTCGGGCATGTCGCCGCGCTCGCGGCTCGATACCTCGAAGGGCAGCAGCCCTTCGAGCACCGCGCCGGTGTCGCCCTCGGCGCAAGTCACGGTCACCTGCTGGCCCTCTTTCAGCTTATGCGTCGCATCCCCGCTGCCGACCACGGCCGGGATGCCCAGTTCGCGCGCGATGATCGCGGCGTGGCATGTGCGTCCGCCGCGGTTCGTGATGATGGCCGCCGCGAGCTTCATCACCGGCTCCCAGTTGGGGTCGGTCATGTCCGTGACCAGGACGTCGCCCTTCTTCACTCGCTGCATCTGCGAAGCGTCCGGGATGATCCGTACCGTCCCGCTGCCGATCTTGTGGCCGATGGCGCGCCCGGTCACCAGCACCTTCGAGCGGCCTTTGAGCGCAAAGCGCTCCTCCACGTCGCGCTTGCGCGACTTCACCGTCTCCGGACGCGCCTGGAGGATGTAGAGCTTGCCGTCGTTGCCGTCCTTGCCCCACTCGATGTCCATCGGGCGGCCGTAATGACGCTCGATCGCCACCGCATAGCGCGCGAGCTCGAGTATCTCGGCATCGGCGAGCGAAAAGCGCTGGCGCTCGTTCTCCGGCACATCGACCGTGCGGGTGGACTTGCCCGCCTCGCGCGCAGAGCCGAAGACCATCTTCTGCAGCTTCGACCCTAGCGCCCGGCGCACGATCGCAGGCTTGCCGCGCTCGAGAAGCGGCTTGTGCACGTAGAACTCGTCGGGGTTCACCGCCCCCTGGACCACCATCTCGCCCAGGCCGTAGGCCGAGGTGATGAACACGACATCCCGGAAGCCGGATTCGGTGTCGAGCGTGAAGAGCACCCCGCTCGCGCCGAGGTCGCTACGCACCATCTGCTGGACGGCCGCCGACAGGGCGACATCGCCGTGGGCAAAGCCCTGGTGCACCCGGTATGAAATGGCGCGGTCGTTGTACAGGGAGGCGAACACGTGACGGATGGCAGCGAGGACGTTGTCCGCGCCCCGGATGTTGAGGAAGGTCTCCTGCTGCCCGGCGAAGGAGGCTTCGGGTAGATCCTCGGCCGTGGCGGAGGATCGGACGGCGAATGACGTATCGCCTGAGGTTTGAGCCTCAAGCTGCTGATAATAAGACTTAATCTCTCGCTCGAGATCCGGCGGAAGCGGAGCCTTCTCGATCCATGAACGGATCTCCTTGCCGCAGGCTGCGAGCGCGGCCACATCACTGGTATCGAGGCCTTTCAGGCGCTCGTCGATGCGCTCGCCGAGGGAGCTCGCGCCGAGGAACTCGCGAAAGGCGTCGGCCGTGGTGGCAAAGCCGCCGGGAACGCGGATACCCGCGCTCGCGAGCGCAGCCGTCATTTCACCCAGCGAGGCGTTCTTGCCGCCGACCTGAGGAAGATCCGCGAGACGCAGATCCTTTAGCCAGGCTACTCGCATTGACCTAGTATTTTATTTCCTATGACGCAGCGCCGCACGGTCTTCTTTGTCTCGGACGGAACCGGCATCACCGCGCAGATGCTCGGGCACAGCCTGCTGACCCAGTTCGAGGGAGTCGAATTCAACCAGGTCACCCTGCCCTTCATCGACAGCGCCGAGAAAGCCGAGGAGTGCCTCCAGCGTATCGAGGCCGAAGGCGCGGGCGGCACCCAGCCGATAGTCTTCTCGACGCTCGTGAACCAGGAGGTGCGCGCCGTCGTGCGGCGCGCGAAAGCGCTGTTCCTCGACTTTTTCGAGACGTTCATCGACCCGCTCGAGGCGGGCTTGGGCGTGAAATCGAGCCATACGATCGGCCGCTCCCACAGCGCGATGGACAAGAAGGAGTACCAGCAGCGCATGGAGGCCATCAATTTCGCCATGGCCCACGACGATGGGGCGTCGCACCGCGAGCTTGGCCAGGCCGACGTGATCCTGATCGGGGTGTCGCGCAGCGGCAAGACGCCGACCAGCCTATATCTCGCCCTGCAGTTCGGCGTGAAGGCGGCGAACTATCCCCTCATCCCCGAGGACTTCCACCGCATGAAGCTGCCCGAGGCGCTGCGCGAGCAAAAGCGCAAGCTCTTCGGGCTTACCATCGCGCCGGAGCGCCTGCACGAGATACGCAAGGAACGCCGGCCCGGCAGCACCTATGCGGCGCCCGACAATTGTCGCTATGAGGTCGAAGAGGCCGAGAAGCTCATGCGCCGGGAAGGCATCCACAGCATCAACTCGACCACCAAGTCCATCGAAGAGATCGCTACGACGATCCTGCGCGAGCTCAGGATCCAGCGCCAGGTCTACTGAAGCTTTCGTACAGGCAGATTGCTGCTGCCGCCGCAACGTTCAGCGACTCGCCGCTCGCCATCGGGATCGTGACCCGTTCGGCCGCTCGTGCGACCAACCGCGCGCTGAGGCCGGCACCCTCGGCCCCGAACGCCCAGCCGATGGGGCGGGAGAGATCGGCTTCGCGCAGAGGGCGACCGCCGTGCACCACGGTGCAAATGAGCCGCATGCCGGACACCGCGGCGGCGAGGTCGTCGACCTGCCGGATGCCGACCCCGAAGTGTCCACCCATCCCCGCGCGCAGCACCTTGGGCGACCACGGATCGGCGCAATGCCGGTCGAGCGTGACCGTACCCACGCCGAATGCGGCCGCGCTGCGGATGATGGCGCCGACATTGCCGGCGTCCTGGATGCCCTCGAGAAAAACCGCAGGACCCTCGCGCTTCAAGTCCGGCAGCGGAATTTCCGCGGCAACGCCCGGTGGCGTTTCGGCGTCCGCAATGGCGTCGAACGCGCTCGCCGAGAGAACTACCGGCTGCAGCCGCGACTGGCGCACGAGCGAGCTCACTTCCGGCTTGCCGAGTGCAGCCTCGGTCGCGATGACTGCCGCCGGCCGAATGCCGGCGCTCAAAGCCGCGGCTACGAGGTGCACGCCTTCGATGACGACGCGGCGCTCGCTGCGTCGGAGGCGGCCGTCACGAACGAGCTTCGCCCAGCGTTTGACCTGTGGATTGGCGCGAGACGAGATCAGGCGCTGCGCTTGCCGCGAAGTTCCTGCCGTGCCTTGCGCAGCATGTCGTCGACGAGATCGACATGCGGTGCGGCGCCGGGCGTTGCGCGCACATCGGCGTACGTGCGATGCAGTCGCTTGCGCTGTGAATCGAACTGGGCGAGCTTTACGCCGGGTCTATACGCAGCGAGCTTGAAGGCGTCGCAGTACATGCGGTAGCTGCGCATCCGCAGCTCTTCCTGCATCAGGGCCCACGGGTCCGCGAAGAGGTCTTTCTGGGAGAAGATGCCCACGGCATGGAAGCTGCGGCGGTGGATCTCGCACGGACCGACGCGGCCGAGGGCCTGCAGGTGCTCGGCGGTCGCGTAGCCCTTGTGCTGGTCGAATCGGTACTCCGGGTACTTGTCGTGCAGCGAGGTCATCTCGGCGTCGCGCGCCGTCTTCGCGAGGATGGAAGCCGCGGAGATTGGCCGCTGGGTAGCGTCCCCGTCCACGATCGCTCGGGCCGGGCAGCCGAGCCCCGGCGGGCACGAGTTGCCATCGATGATGGCCGAGTGCGGCCGCACGGACAGGCCCTCGACGGCCCTGCGCATGGCAAGCATCGAGGCGTGGAAGATGTTCATGCGGTCGATCTCCTCCACGGTGGCAAAGGCGACTGACCAGGCGCTCGCGCGCGCCTTGATGCGCTCGGCGAGGACTTCGCGTCGTTCGGCGGTGAGCACCTTCGAATCGGCGAGACCGTTGATGCGCCGCGCCGGATCGAGGATGACCGCGGCCGCGTAGACCGGCCCGGCGAGCGGACCCCTGCCCGCCTCGTCGACCCCGCAGACCAGCGCATCAGCCAAGGAGGCTGAGGATCGCATCGGCCGCTTTCTCGGCGGTATTCTGGCGCAGGATCTGGTGGAATTCGCGGAAGCGCTCGACCTGGCGCTTGCGCGCCTCCGTGTCGCGCAGGAGCGTGAGCAGCGCGCCGGCGAGATTCGCCGGCGTCGCTTCGTCCTGCAGGAGCTCGGGCACCAGACGCTCGCCCGCGAGGATGTTCGGCATGCCGACATACGGCAGGTACATCATCTGGCGCATCAACGCCCATGTTATCGGAGACTGCCGGTAGGCGATGACCATCGGCGTCTTGAAGAGCGCGGTTTCGAGCGTCGCCGTGCCGCTCGCCACCAGCGCGATGTCGGCGGCGGCGAGCGCCTCATGGCTGTGGCCGAAGAGGAGCGTGAGCGGCAGGTCGGTGCGCTGGTTCTCGTGGATCGCGCGCTCGAAGATCTCGCGCGTCTCCCGCGTCACCATCGGCACGACGAAGTGCACGTCGGGCACCTCCTGCCGGAAGCGGTGCGCCGCGAGCACGAACGCGCTCGCCATGTACTTGAGCTCCGAGCGGCGGCTGCCCGGCAGGAGCGCGACGATGAGCTTGCCCGACGGCAGCCGCAGCTGCGTGCGCGCATCGTCCTTCGGCGGCTCGAACGGGATCATGTCGGCGAGGGGATGGCCTACATAGGTGACCGGGACGCCCGCCGCCTTGTAGAGCGGCTCCTCGAAAGGGAACATGACCAGAATCCGGTCCACCGAGCGCGCGATGCGCCGCACGCGCCAGCGCCGCCAGGCCCAGACCGAAGGGCTCACGTAGTGGATCGTTGGGATGCCGGCCTCCTTGAGCTTGCGCTCGAGGCCCAGGTTGAAGTCCGAGGAATCGACGCCGATGAAGAGATCCGGCCGGTCGCGCAGCATGCCGCTCGCCAGGCGGCGGCGGATGCCCATGATCTCGCGGTAGTGGAACAGTGCCTCCGCGTAGCCGCGCACCGAGAGCTTTTCCATCGGGAAATGCGACTCGAAGCCTTCCGCCATCATGCGCGGACCCCCGATTCCGGCGAACTCGATGCCGGGCCGGCGCGCTTTCAGCGCCGCGATGAGATGCGAAGCCAAGAGATCGCCCGAGGCTTCGCCGGCCACCATGCCGACGCGCAATTGCTTCGCCATCGCCCTAGCGGATGATGCCGCGCTTGCTGCGGTCGAGGAACTCGACGATTTCGCGCACCGGAGAGCAAGCCGCCATCTGCTCGCGAAGCTGGCCGCGCGCCTCCTCCAGGCCGAGTCCGCTCCGATAGAGCGTGCGGTAGGCCCGCTTCAGCCCCGCGATCGCCTCGGGTGAGAAGCCGCGGCGCTTCAGGCCTTCGCTGTTGATGCCGTAGGGCTGCGCCATGTTGCCCGCGGCGGTGACATAGGGCGGCAGGTCCTGCGGCAGGTACGTGCCCATCCCCGTGAAGGCGTGGGCGCCGATATGGACGAACTGGTGGACCAGGGTGGTCGCGCCGAAGATCGCCCAATCGCCCACCGTGACATGGCCTGCGAGCTGGCAGGCATTCGCAAAGATCGTATGGTTGCCGATCTGGCAGTCGTGCGCGAAGTGCACGTACGCCATGATCCAGTTCTCATTGCCGACGCGGGTAACGCCTGCATCGAGCGCCGTACCGCGATTGATGGTGACGTACTCGCGGATGGTATTGCCGTCGCCGATTTCGACCGCGGTGTCCTCGCCGCCGTACTTCTTGTCCTGCGGCGGCGCGCCGAGCGAGGCGAAATGGAAGATCTTGTTGTCGCGGCCGATCTTGATGCGCCCGTCGAGGACCACGTGGGCGCCGATCCAGGTGCCCTCACCAACCTCGACCTTCGGCCCGATCACGCTATAGGGCCCGACAACAACCCCCTTGGCGAGACGTGCCGCAGGGTCGACCAGCGCAGTGCGATGCACCTCGCTCATTTGCCCGGGGCTGTCTGCATGGCGCAGAGGATGGTCGCCTCGGCGACGACCTGTGCTTCGACGCGCGCCCAGCAGTTGAACTTGGCGATGCCGCGCAACTCCCGTTCGATGTGCACCTCGAGCTCGAGCTGGTCGCCGGGAAGCACCGGCTTCTTGAAGCGCGCGTTGTCGATGCCGACGTAGTAGTAGACCGTGCTCTGGTCGGGACGCACGCCGCGCGATTTGAACGAAAGGATGCCCGCGGCTTGCGCCATCGCCTCCAGGATCAGCACGCCCGGCATGATGGGCCGGTGCGGGAAGTGCCCCGTGAAATACGGCTCGTTCACCGAGACGTTTTTCAAGGCGACGATGCGCTTGCCCGGCTCGAGCTCCCTGACGCGGTCGATCAGGAGGAACGGGAAGCGCTGCGGCAGGTGCGCGATGACTTCGTTGACGTCCATTTCATTCATGTTTTTTTCCCTTGCGGCGCAGCCAGGCCGCTCCCCGCGCCCAGGCCTCGTGCTCGTCGACGGGGTAGATGCCCGTATACGTGCCTGGCTTGAGGATCGAGCGCGAGATGAATGTGCCGGCCGAGATATTGACATGATCGACGATACGCAGATGCCCGAGGATCATGGCGGCACCGCCGAAAGTGCAATGCCGGCCGATGTCGGCGCTGCCGGCGATGCCGACGCAGCCGGCAATCGCCGTATGGGCGCCGATGCGGGTGTTATGGCCGATCTGGATCTGGTTGTCGAGCTTCACGCCCTCCTCGATCACGGTGTCGTCGAGTGCGCCGCGATCAATGGTGGTATTGGCACCGATCTCCACGTCGTCGTCGATGCGCACGGAGCCGATTTGCGGAATCTTGACCCAGCGGCCCTGCTCCTCGGCGATGCCGAAGCCGTCGGCGCCGATCACCGCGCCGGAATGGACGATGACTCGCTTGCCGAGCCTGCATCCCGGATAGATCACCACGCGCGGGTAGAGGCAGCTGTCGTCCCCGATCACGACGTCGTCGCCCACCACGCAGCCCGCGCCGATGGACACGCGCTCGCCGAGCTTTGCGCTCTTAGCGACGACCGCGGCGGCATGCACGCCGCGAGCCTGGCGCACGAGCGGGTTGAAGAGCTGCGAGACCCGAGCGAAATACAGGTAAGGATTTTCGGCGACGATGCGCGGTCGATCGGTGTCGGCTTCGCATTGCGGCGCAAGGACCACGGCGCCGGCGCGCGTGGCGTCGAGCTTTGCGCGGTGGCGCTTGCCCGTATAGAAGCTGATCTGCCGCTCTGTTGCGGACTCGAGCGAGCCCACCTGGTGGATGACGGTCCCGGTCGCGCCGGCCACACGGCCACCAAGGCGGGCGACGATCTGCGCGAGCGTCATCGGCCCGGCCATGGCGCCTACCGGGCGGTCACTTGGCCGTCGACTTGCCGTCCAGCGCCTTGATCACCTTGTCGGTGAGGTCGATCCGCGGGCTGGCGTAGACGGCGTCCTGGAAGATGATGTCGTACTTCTCCTGCTCGGCGATCTGGCGGATGACGCGGTTCGCCGCCTCCACGACCTGGGCAAGCTCCTCGTTCCTGCGCTGGTTCAGGTCCTCGCGGAATTCGCGCTGCCTCCTCTGGAAGTCGCGGTTGAGCTCGCCGAACTCGCGCTCCTTGGTGCGGCGCTGCGACTCGCTCATCGTCACCGAGTTCTTCTCGAGGTCGTCCTGCATGCGCTTCAACTGATCGGCGACGCGCGCGAGCTCCTGGTCGCGCTTCTGGAACTCGGCCTCGATCTTCTTCTGCGCGCGCTGCGCCGGTATGGCGTCGCGCAGGATGCGCTCGGTATTGACGAAACCGAACCGACCCGTGGGCGCCGCGGCCGTAGCGGCAGGCTTGTCCTGCGCGGCGGCGGCAAATGCGAGGAGCAGCGTGCCGAGCGCAAGGAAATGAATGCGATTCATGGCGTTATTAGAAACCCGTACCGAAGGTGAATTGTAGCTTCTGGATGTGGTCCGTGGCTTTGGGGTTGAGCGGCTGCGCGTACGACAGCCGCAGCGGCCCGAAGGGCGAGGTCCAGAAGAACGACAGCCCCGCCGAGTACCGCATATCGTTGAACTGGTAGCTTTGCGCGAAGACGTTGCCGCCGTCGATGAAGGCCGAGAGACGCAGCGTCGGATCGGTGGCTGCGCCGGGCATGGGGAAAAGCAGCTCCAGGTTGCCCACCGCCTTGCGGTTGCCGCCCAGCACGTTGCCGAATTCGTCCTGCGGCCCGAGCGAGAAGGAGCGATAGCCGCGCACCGAGCCGGGGCCGCCGGCGAAGAAGGCCTTGAAGAACGGCAGCGGCTGGCCGCCGAGGCCGGCCGCCATGCCGAGCTCGCCCGCGGCGAGGAACGTGAGGTTGCGCGTAACCGGGTAGTACCATTGGTGCTGGTAGCCGAGGCGACCGTACTTCAGGTCGCCGCCCGCGATCTCGCTCGAGGCGCGCATCACGGTGCCCGATCGCGTGGTGATCAGGCTGTCGCGAGTGTCCCGCGTCCAGCCGAGAGTACCGGCCGCGTAGCGGTAGCTGTTGCCGAACTGCGAGGCGAAGCTGAGGTAGCTGAGCGGGCTCGTGTCGAAGACCTGCAGGTTCACGTCCTCGCCGCTGAGGCCGACATCGATCCGGCTCACTTCCGAGACCGGGTAGCCGAACTTGATACCGCCGCCAAGGGCATCGGTCGCGTAAGGCCCCACCGCGAGGTTCGAAGCGTCGGTCTTGCGCCGGTAGATGTCGAAGCCCTGGCTCACGCCGTCGATCGTGTAGTACGGATTGACGTAGGACAGCGAATACACCTGGTTCACCGTGCCGTGGCTCACGTTGAACGACAGGAACTTGCCGGTGCCGAAAACGTTGGATTGCGTAAGCGAGGCGGAGATCGCCAGCTTCTCCACGCTGGAGAAGCCCAAGCCGAAGAGGAGCGCGCCGGTCGGCCTCTCTTTCACCGTGTAGATCACGTCGACCTGGTCGGGGTTGCCTTCGACCGGCTGGGTCTCGACGTTGACCTCGTTGAAGTACTGGGTGCGGTCGATGCGCCGGCGCGAAAGCTGGATCTTCGATGCGTCGTAGAACGCGCCTTCGAGCTGGCGCATCTCGCGCCGCACGACCTCGTCGCGCGTCTTCTGGTTGCCCGTCACGTCGATGCGGCGCACATACACCCGGCGGCCGGGGTCGACCACGATGTTGAACGACACCGTGCGCTTCTCCTTGTCCACCTCCGGAATCGCGTTGGCGTTGGCGAACGCATAGCCGTCGTTGCCCAGCCGGTCCGCGATCGCCTTGGTGGTCGCCGTGAGCTTCTCGCGCGAGAACACGTCGCCCGCCTTGAGCTGGACGAGCTTCTGCAGCTCTTGGCGCGGCGCCACCAGCTGCCCCGAAAGCTCCACCTGCGAGACCGTGTACTTCTCGCCCTCGCTGAGGTTGACGGTGATGTAGATGTCGCGCCGGTCGGGCGTGATCGAGACCTGCGTCGATTCGATTGCGAAGTCGAGATAGCCGCGATTCTGGTAGAAGGCGCGCAGGTTCTCGAGGTCGGCGGAAAGCTTCTCGCGAGAGTAGCGGTCGTTCTTCGTGTACCAGGTGAGCCAGCCGGGCGTGCGCAGCGTGAACTCGTTCAGCAGCTCGCTCTCCGGGAAGGTGTGCGCGCCGACCAGGTTGATGCCGCGGATCTTGGCCGTCTCACCCTCGGTGACGGCGATGTTGATGCCGACGCGGTTGCGCTCGAGCGGCGTCACCGTGGTCTGCACCTGCGCCGCATACATGCCGTGCGAGAGATACTGGCGCTTCATCTCGAGCTCGGTCTGCTCGAGCAGCGCCCGGTCGAAGATGCGCCCCTCCGCCATGCCGATCTCCCGCAGGACCTTGCGCACGGTCTCGGGCTCGAACTCCTTCATGCCGGAGAAGTCGATCTGCGCGATGGCGGGACGCTCCTCGACGAAGACGACCAGGATGTCGTTGTCCATCTCGAGGCGCACGTCCTTGAAGAACCCCGTGGCATAGAGCGCCCGCAACGCGGCCTGGGCCTTCTCTTCGGTCATGGTCTCGCCGACTTTCACCGGCAGGTAGCTGAACACCGTGCCGGGCTCCGTGCGCTGCAGCCCTTCGACGCGGATGTCCTTGACGACGAACGGCCGGAACGACTGCGCGTGCGCCGCGGCCGCCATGGCGAGCATGCACGCCGCGACGACGGCGGCCAGGCTTCTGCGAATCATCAGGAGATCAGCGGGCGGCGCATCTCTTCCCGGATTGTGGACGAGCTCTCGCCGCGGAAGTTGTAACAATCGGTGACCAACGATCTGTGTCCGTTCTTGTTTCTTTCAGCGCCACAGGAGGCGCCGTCCCGCGCAAATCTTCAACCGGTAATCAGGCGGTTCAGGTCGTTATAGAAGGCAAAGGCCATCATGACCAGCAGCAGCGCAAGACCCACGCGCTGTCCGAGCTCCATGAACCTCTCGGACACCGGCCTCCCCTTGGCTATCTCGATCGCATAGTACATCAGGTGCCCGCCGTCGAGCAGCGGGATCGGCAGCAGGTTCAGCACGCCGAGGCTGATGCTGATGAGCGCGAGGAACGTGAGATACGAAATCCACCCGAGGCTCGCCGACTGGCCGGCGTAGTCGGCGATCGTCACCGGGCCGGAGAGATGGCGCCACGACACTTCGCCGATCAGCATCTTGCCGAGCATCTTCAGGCTGAAGACCGAAATGTCCCAGGTCTTTGTCACCGCTCTGCCGAGGCTCGTGAACGGGCCGTACTGCACGCGGATGAGAAGCTTCTCCGCGTAGCCCTCGGGCTGCCGCGGGCCGGCGCCGATGCGTCCGATTCGCGCGCCATTGGCACCTACCACATCGGGCACAACCTCGATGCTCCGCGCCGCGCCGGCGCGCTCCACGGTGAGTGCCATCCTCGTACCGGGATGGGCGCGCACGGCGTTGACGAGTGTCTCCCAGGTATCCACCGGTGCGCCGTCCACCCGCACGATGCGGTCGCCCGATGCAAGGCCCGAGCGCTCGGCCGCCCCGCCCGGCACGATCTGGCCGAGCACCGGAGGAAGCGCCGGCCGATAGAGCCGCAGCCCGATTCGCTCCAGGACGTCGGACTCGACATCCGCGGCGGGAAAGCGCCGCAGGTCGAGCGTCGCCATCTCGATATGTCCGCGGTCATCGATCGTCTCGAGCTTCACCGGCTCGCGTTGTATCGCCGCCTGAAGGACGCGCCAGCGCAGCTCCTGCCAGGTGGTGATGGGCTCGCCGTCGATGGCGCGCACGGTCTCGCCGGCGCGCAAGCCCGCCATCGCAGCGACCGTATTGGCGGGCGGGTTGCCGAGCACCGGCCGCGCCTCGGGCAGGCCGTACATGAATAGGCTTGCGTACACGAGCACTGCAAAAACGAAGTTGAAGAGCGGCCCGGCGACGACGATGGCGAAGCGCTTCCATACGCTCTGCCGGTTGAACGCGCGGTCGAGCTCGGCCGGCGCGACGGCGCCCTCGCGCTCGTCCAACATCTTCACGTAGCCGCCGAACGGGATCGCGGCGATCACCCATTCGGTCCGGTCAGGACCGACCCGCCGCGTAAGGAGCGCCCGACCGAAGCCGACCGAGAAGCGCAATACCTTCACGCCGCACAGCCGGGCGACGATGTAGTGGCCATACTCGTGCACCACGATCAGCACGCCGAGAGCCACGATGAACGCGACCATGGTCTGGACAATGTTCATGAGCTGAGCACCGGCGTTTGCGCAGCGACTCTCGTGCCCGCTCGCCTGCGCGCCTCGCCGTCAGCCGCCATGACCGCCTCAAGCGACGCCGCCTCCCCGGAGGGCACGGCTTCCAGGACGTCCGCGATTACGCGCGCAATGCCTGTGAACGCCAGCCGCCCGCCCAGGAACGCCTCGACAGCGACCTCGTTCGCGGCGTTCAGGATCGCGGGCGCCGTACCGCCGCGCTCGAGCGCAGCGTAGGCGAGCCGCAGGCATGGAAAGCGCCGCTCGTCCGGCCGCTCAAAGGTGAGATCCTTCATGGTAGTGAGATCCAGGGAACGCGCACCCGAGGCGATGCGCTCGGGATAGCCGAGCGCATGGGCGATCGGCACGCGCATGTCCGGGTTCGAAAGCTGCGCGATGAGCGAGCCGTCGACATATTCGACGAGGGAATGCACGATGCTCTGCGGATGGATGACCACCTCGATCGCCGCGGGCGGAACGTCGAACAGCCAGCGGGCTTCGATCACTTCCAGGCCTTTGTTCATCATCGTCGCGGAGTCGACCGAGATCTTGCGGCCCATCACCCAGTTCGGATGCGCGCAAGCCTGCTCCGGGGTGACGCCGTCCAGTGTATCGAGCGCGGTGGCGCGAAAAGGCCCGCCCGAGGCGGTCAGCACGATGCGGCGCACGGCCTTGATGTCGGAAAGGCACTGGAAGACGGCATTGTGCTCGCTATCCACGGGCAGCAGCGTCGCGCCGCCGTCTCGCGCAGCTCGCGTAAGGAGCGGTCCGGCCATGACCAGCGCTTCCTTGTTCGCGAGCAGCACGCGCTTGCCGGCGCGCGCCGCCGCGAGCGTCGACGGAAGGCCCGCGGCCCCGACGATCGCGGCCATCACGATGTCGGTGCGGCTGTCGGCGGCCACCTGCTCGAGCGCGCGCGCGCCGAAGAGGAGCTCGGTGCCACACTCGCGGAACGCGCGAGCGAGCTTCGCTTCCGGCGCAGCCGACGAAAGCACCGCATAGAGCGGGCGATGAGCGCGACAGAGCGCGAGCAGCGCTTCCACCTTGCCGTTGGCGGTCAGCGCGAAAACGCGATAGCGTCCGCGGTGACGCGAGACGACATCCAGCGTGCTCGAGCCGATCGAGCCGGTAGCGCCGAGGATGGCGAGATTCATGGCCGCGCTAGCGCGAGAAGAAGCGCTGCGACGGGCAGCACGGCGGTCGCGCTATCGATGCGATCCATGATGCCACCATGCCCGGGCAGTAGCGCTCCGCTGTCCTTGACGCCGGCCTGCCGCTTCGCCGCCGATTCGAAAAGATCGCCCACTATGCTGATCGCCGCGAGCAGCGCTGCCGTGACCGCCGCAGTTACCGCGTTGGCGAGCCACCCTGCGGGTCCCAATAGAAATGTGCCGCAGATGATAGCGTAGGCCACGGCGGCGGCGACTCCCCCCCACACGCCTTCCCACGTCTTTCCGGGGCTGATCTTCGGCGCAAGCTTCCGCCGGCCCCATTTGCGCCCCGCGAAATAGGCCGCCGTATCCGCAATCCAGACGAGGAGCAGCGCGGCGAGCACTTGCCGCGGCTCGAGCACCGCGAGCGCGTATCCCGCGGGTACCAGCACGACGATGCCGGCAGCGATCAAGGCCGGCCGGTGCTGCGCGGCGACGCCGAGCGCGAGCCAAGACGGCGCCGCGATGACCCAGAAAACCGTGGCCGCCACGATCGCGATCAAAGCGACCGGCCGGCCGAGGACGAAGACGACGCCGAACACGGCGGCGAGCGCCATGGCGTAGAGCCATGCGCCCGCCTTGCCGAACTGGCAAAGCCGCGCCCACTCGTAGCTGCCGGCTGCGACGATCAACGCGGAAAGCGCTGCCCACCAGGCTCTCGGCAGAAGGAAGAGCGCTGCGAGAAACACCACGATGAGAGCGGCCGCCGTGGCGATCCGCGCGGCGAGCGCGCCGCTCAGGCGACCTTGTCCCTTTTCGACTCTGCGACCTGCTCGCTCGTGCGGCCGAAGCGTCGTTCGCGGCTGCGGTATGACGCGATCGCCGCGTCGAGCGCCGCGGCGTCGAAATCCGGCCAGAGCGTGTCGGTGAAATAGAGCTCCGTGTACGCGAGCTGCCAGAGGAGGAAGTTGGAAATGCGCTGCTCGCCGCCCGTGCGGATGAACAGATCCGGCTCGGGCGCGTAGCTCATCGAGAGGTGCGCGGCGAGCGCGGCCTCGTCGATCGGCCGCTCGCCGATCTTGTTCAGCGCCTGCAGGAGGTCCCAGCGGCCGCCGTAGTTCGCGGCAATGGTCAGCGTGAGCCGGCGGTTCTCGGCAGTCAGCCGCTCGCCGGACTGGATCAGCTTCCGGATCTTGGGATCGAAACGCTCGATGTCACCGATCACCTTCAGGCGCACGCCATTCTTGTGCATGCGCTCGACTTCGCTGGTCAGCGCGAGCTGGAAGAGCTGCATGAGGAGCGCCACCTCTTCTGCCGGCCGGCGCCAGTTCTCGGAGCTGAAGGCGAAGAGCGTGAGGAATTCGATGCCGCGGTCGGCGCAGTTCTCGATCGTCGCGCGCACCGCCTCCAGGCCGCGCCGGTGCCCGGCGATCCGAGGCAGCAGGCGACTGCGCGCCCAGCGCCCGTTGCCGTCCAGGATGATGGCGACGTGGCGCGGCACGTCGCCGTGCGCGGGGATCTCCTGGGTGGAGCTCTCGTGCGTCATACCGCCATCAATTCCTTTTCTTTTTCGGCGAGCAGCCGGTCGATGTCGGCCACGTGCCGGTCGGTCATCTTTTGGACCTCGTCCTGCGCGCGGCGTTCATCATTTTCCGAAACCTCGTGCTTCTTCAATCCCTCCTTCAGGTGATGGATCGCGTCGCGCCGCAGGTTGCGCACGGCGACGCGGGCGTTCTCCGCCTCGTGCTTCACCACCTTGATCAGCTCTTTGCGACGCTCCTCGGTGAGCGCCGGCATCGGCACGCGCACCGTGTCGCCCTGGCTCGCGGGATTCAGGCCGAGGTCGGAGTCGCGGATGGCCTTCTCCACGACCGGGATCATCTTCTTCTCGAACGGCGCGACGCCGATCGTGCGCGCATCGAGCAGCGTCACCTTCGCCACCTGATTGAGCGGCGTCGGCGTGCCGTAGTAGTCGACCTGGATGTGGTCGAGCAGCCCGGTATGCGCACGACCGGTGCGCACCTTCGCCAGGTCGGCCTTGAAGGCCTGGATGGTCTTGTCCATCTTCTGGTCGGTCGTCTTCTGGAGCTCAGCGATCTGTATGGCCATGGCGCCCTCCCGCAGCGATCATACGTGAACCAGCGTGCCCTCGTCCTCGCCGAGCACCACGCGCCGCAACGCATCCTTCTTGAAGATGCTGAACACGTTGATCGGCAGCTTCTGGTCGCGGCAGAGCGTGAGCGCGGTAGCGTCCATCACCCTGAGATTGCGCACGATCGCCTCGTCGAAGCTGATGCGCGTGTAGCGCTGCGCGCGCGGATCCTTGTTCGGATCCGCCGTGTAGACGCCGTCGACTTTGGTCGCCTTGATGACGATCTCGGCGCCCATCTCGCTGCCGCGCAGCGCTGCCGCCGTGTCGGTGGTGAAGAACGGGTTGCCGGTGCCTGCCGCAAAGATGACGATCTTGCCTTCCTCGAGGTATCGGATCGCCTTGCCGCGGATGTAAGGCTCAACGACCTGCTCGATGTTGAGCGCCGAAAGCGCCCGGCTCGAAATGCCCGCCTGGCGCATCGCGTCCTGCAGCGCGAGCGCGTTCATCACGGTCGCGAGCATTCCCATGTAGTCGGCCGTGGCGCGGTCCATGCCGGCCGCTCCGGGGGCGACACCGCGGAAGATGTTGCCGCCACCGATGACAATCCCGATCTCCACGCCGAGGCGCGATACCTGCGCGACTTCGGCCACGATCCCCTCGATCGTCTGCCGGTTGATCCCAAAAGCATCCTCGCCCATCAGGGCCTCGCCTGACAGCTTGAGGAGGATCCTTTTGTATTTGGGCGTCAGTGGGCCTTCCCTGCCGTGGCCATCACTTCAGCAGCGAAGTCGGTCGTCTTCTTCTCGATGCCCTCACCCACCACGAGGAACGTGTAGCCGTTCAGCCTGGCCTTTTTTTGCGCCAGCATTTTTTCGACGGTCTGCTTGTCGTCCTTCACGAAAGGCTGGCCGAGCAGCGTTTTCTCACCAACCCATTTGTTGACCGCACCTTGCACCATCTTCGCCGCGATCTCCGCGGGTTTGCCGGATTCCTTCGCGCGTGCCTCCTGGATCCTGCGCTCATCGGCGATGACCTCCTGAGGTACCTCCGTGCGGGTAAGGTAAGCCGGCTTGGCGAACGCGATGTGCATCGCGACATCCTTGCCGACTTCCTCTGCGCCTTCATAGTCGACCAGCACGCCGATCTTCGTGCCGTGGAGATAGAGCGCGAGCTTGCCCTTCGCTTGCAGGCGCTTGAAGCGCCGGATGCTGATGTTCTCGCCGATCTTCTGTACCAGCGACTGGCGCTTCGCTTCCACTTTGCCTCCAGTCGTGTCGATCGACGCGAGCTCCTCGACGTTCGCGGGATTGCGCGTCGCCACGAGCTCAGCCAGCGTCTTTGCGAAGGCGATGAAATCGTCGTTCTTCGCGACGAAGTCGGTCTCGCTGTTCAGCTCGACGAGCGCGCCCACCTTCGCATCGGCGGCGAGCCACGCGCCGATCACGCCTTCGGCCGCAATGCGGCTCGCGGCCTTGCTCGCCTTGGCGCCGCTCTTGATGCGCAGCAGCTCCTCGGCCTTCTTGAGGTCGCCCGCGCATTCCGACAGCGCCTTCTTGCACTCCATCATTCCCAGGCCGGTGAGCTCGCGCAGCTCCTTCACCAGGCCGGCGCTGATTTCTGCCATTCCTTATTGCTCCTTCAGGTTGAAAAAAAGGGGCCTCATGAAACGCGAGGGCCCCTTTTGGGGTTTCGGGTATGAGAGAAGCTACTTGGCCGCTTCATCCTCTTCCACCTCGACGAACTCGTCGCGCGATGCCGCGACCACTTCCTCGAGCGATTGCGTGCGGCCCTCGAGCACGGCATCGGCCATGCCGCGGGCATAGAGCCGGATCGCGCGGCTCGAATCGTCGTTACCCGGGATGATGTAGTCGATGCCCTCGGGAGAATGATTGGTGTCCACCACTCCGATCACCGGCACGCCGAGCTTGTTCGCTTCGGCGACCGCGCCTTTCTGGTAGCCGACATCGATGATGAAGAGCGCGTCGGGCAGCGCGCTCAGCTCCTTGATGCCGCCGAGCGAGCGCTGCAGCTTCTGCATTTCGCGCGTGATGCCGAGCGCTTCCTTCTTCGAGATGCGCTCGAGGCCGCCTTCCTGCTGCAGGGCCTCCATCTCCTTCAGGCGCTTGATCGACTGCTTCACCGTCTTGAAGTTCGTCAGCATGCCGCCGAGCCACCGGTGGTCGACGAAGGGCATCTGGCAACGCTGCGCCTCCTCGCGGACGATGTCGCGCGCCTGGCGCTTGGTGCCGACGAAGAGAAGCATTCCCCGGTTCGCGGCGAGTTGGCGGGCGAATTTGAGCGACTCCTGGTACATCGCCAGGGTCTTCTCGAGGTTGATGATGTGAATCTTGTTGCGGTGGCCGAAGATGAACGGCGCCATCTTCGGATTCCAATACCGGGTCTGATGTCCGAAATGGACGCCGGCTTCCAGCATCTGACGCATCGTGACCGACACTTACTGTCTCCTGATTAGGGTTAGGTCTGCCGCGAGGCCCAGAACCTCTCTCGAGGCACCCTAATGGCCCAGCGGGATAATTTTCGCTCGACCGTGGGGCCAAGCGAGCCTGAAATTCTAGCATAATCAGGCTAATGCCCGTAGTTCTGAAGACCGGCGAAGAGCTGGAGCGCATGCGCATCGCTGGCCGGCTCGCCTCCGAAGTGCTCGACTTCATCACCCCGCACGTGAAGCCCGGCGTCACCACGGGGAAGCTGAACGATCTTTGCCACGATTACATGGTGAAGGTCCAGGGCACGGTGCCCGCGCCGCTCAATTACGCGCCACCCGGCTACAAGCCCTTTCCCAAATCGATCTGCACCTCGGTCAACCATCAGGTTTGCCACGGCGTGCCGGGCGACCGGGTCCTGAAGTCCGGGGACGTCCTCAACATTGACATCACCGTGATCAAGGATGGGTTCCACGGTGACTGCAGCCGCATGTTCTACGTCGACGAGCCTTCGATCCAGGCGCGGCGGCTCGTGGACGTGACCTTCGAATGCATGTGGCTTGGCATCCGCGCCGTGCGACCCGGCGCGCGCCTCGGCGACATCGGCGCAGCGATCCAGGTCCACGCCGAGCGGCATGGGTTCTCGGTGGTGCGGGAATTCTGCGGCCATGGCATCGGCCGCAAGTTCCACGAGGAGCCCCAGGTCCTGCACTACGGCAAGGCAGGCACCGGCCTCGCGCTCCAGCCGGGCATGACTTTCACCGTCGAGCCCATGATCAATGCCGGGAAGCCCGGCATTCGCGAGCTGGCCGATGGCTGGACCATCGTGACCAAGGACCACAGCCTGTCGGCACAATGGGAGCACACGGTCGCCGTGACCGAAGAGGGCTACGAAGTGCTGACGCTTTCGGCGGGCGTCCAGCCGGCGCCCGCAGTGGGCTCCGAGGCCGCATCGAAGTGACGGCCGCGAGCCTGCGCGAGCGCGTCGCTGCAGAGCGCGCGGCGCTCCGCGCACGCTATCTCGCTCAACCGAATCCGCGCCGGCTCCTGAAGGCGCACGCCGCCCTCATCGACCGGACCATCAAGACCGTGCCCGGGCTGCCGGCAGGCGCGGCGCTGATCGCGACCGGCGGCTATGGCCGGGCTGAGCTCTATCCGAGCTCGGACATCGACCTCCTGGTTTTGCTCGCACGCGAACCCGAGGCCGCGGAGCGCGAGTCGCTCGAGCGCTTCATCGGCACGCTGTGGGACATTGGCCTCGAGATCGGGCACAGCGTGCGTACCGTAGAAGGCTGCGTGCAGGCGGCAAACGACGACGTCACCGTGCGCACCACGCTCCTCGAATCGCGCTACCTCGCCGGCAGCCGCGGGCTCTTCCGGCGCATGGAGGCGTCGCTGCGCGAGCAGATGGACGCGGCCGCGTTCTTCAAGGCGAAGAAGCTCGAGCAGGAGCAGCGCCATGCCAAGCATCAGGACTCCCCCTACTCCCTCGAGCCGAACCTCAAGGAAGCGCCGGGCGGCTTGCGCGACCTGCAGGTGATCCAGTGGATTGCGCGCGCCGCGGGCCTCGGCGCGACATGGAGCCAGCTCGTCGCTCAGGGGCTCATCGAGCGCGACGAGGCGCGACAGCTCGCGAAAGCTGAAATGCTGCTGCAGGACCTCCGCATCCGCCTGCACTACCTCGCCGGGCGCCGCGAGGATCGGATCGTCTTCGACGTCCAGACGGCGCTCGCGGCGCAGCTCGGCTACAAGGACGGCGCGCATCGCCGGGCGAGCGAAGCGATGATGCAGCGCTACTACCAGACGGCGAAGGGCGTCACGCAGCTCAATACGATCCTGCTGCAGAACCTCGCGGCACGCCTTGCGCCCGAGCCCGACGTCGAGCCTCGGCCGCTTAACGAGCGCTTTCGCGTTCGCGGCGAGCTCCTCGAAGCGGCGATCGACGATCTGTTCGACCGGCAACCGCTCGCCATCCTGGAGAGCTTCCTGCTCCTCATGCAACACCACCAGCTCCGCGGCATGACGGCGCCCACGCTTCGTGCGCTGTATCGCGCCCGCGGCCGCATCAACGCCCGCTTCCGGCGCGAGCCGCTGGCGAGCCTCATGTTCCTGCATATCCTCCAGCAGCCGCGCGGCATCGTCCACGAGTTCCGCCGCATGAACCAGTACGGCATCCTCGGCCGCTACCTGCCGGAGTTTGGCCGCATCGTCGGCCAGATGCAGCACGACCTCTTCCACGTCTACACCGTCGACCAGCACATCCTGATGGTGCTGAGGAACCTGCGGCGCTTCACGCAGCTCGAATTCGCGCACGAGTTCCCGCTGTGCAGCGAGCTCTCGAGCGGGTTCGAGCGCCGCTGGCTGCTCTACGTGGCGGCGCTCTATCACGACATCGCGAAGGGCCGCGGCGGCGACCACTCCCACCTCGGCTCCTCCGATGCACGCAGTTTTGCCCGACGCCATGGGCTTGCGAAAGAGGACCGGGCGCTCGTCGAGTTCCTGGTCGAGAACCACCTCGCGATGTCCCACGTCGCCCAGAAGCAGGACGTCTACGACCCGGAGGTCGTGGCGGCCTTTGCCAAGCGCGTGAAGACGGAGCGGCGGCTGGTCGCGCTCTACCTCCTTACGGTTGCCGACGTGCGCGGCACGAGTCCCAAGGTGTGGAACGCGTGGAAGGGGAAGCTGCTGGAGGATCTATATCGGGCGACGCGCCGCGTTCTCACCGGCGAGCCGCTCGCGCGCGATGCCGCGCTGGCGGAAAAGCAGGCGGAGGCGACGCGGCTCCTGCGTCTCTATGCGCTTTCCGACGCCGTCAAGGACCGCCTGTGGGCGAGCCTCGATATCAGCTACTTCCTGCGCCACGACGCGCAGGAGATCGCCTGGCACGCGCGCAACCTGCACTATCGGGTGGATGGCGAGAAGCCGGTCGTCAAGGCGCGCCTCGCGCCCTTTGGCGAGGGCCTGCAGGTGATGATCTACACGAAGGACCGCGAGGCGCTCTTCGCCCGCATCTGCGGATATTTCGAGCGCGCCGGATTCAACATCGCCGAGGCGAAGATCCACACCACGCGCAACGGGTACGCACTCGACACTTTCGTCATCATGGGCGAGGGTCGCGACGCCCATTACCAGGATCGCATCGCCATGATCGAGGCCGAGCTCGCCGAGGAGCTTCGCTCGGACGCGCCGCTCGGTCCGTCGCGCGGCGGCCGCCTGTCGCGCCGCGTGCGCCACTTCCCGATCTCGCCTTCCGTCGACGTGCGCCCGGACGAGCGCGGCGCCTACCAGGTGCTGTCGATCGTAGCGAGCGACCGGCCGGGCCTGCTCTACGGCGTCGCGCGCATACTCGCGCGCCACCACATCAACCTTCAGACGGCGCGCATCAATACGCTCGGCGACCGGGCGGAGGACGTGTTTCTCGTCTCCGGCGAGGAGCTCACCGTGCCGAAGACGGTCTTGCACCTCGAGCAGGAGCTTCTCGCCGAGCTCAGTCTTCCCGCGGCAACTCCTGCCCCGGGAACAATGCCTCGTTGAAGCCGAACTTGGAGAAGTCGCGGATCCGCATCGGGTAGAGGATGCCGTCGAGGTGGTCGACCTCGTGCTGCACCACCCGGGCATGGAAGTCCGAGACTTCCCGCTCGAACGGCTTGCCCGCCTCGTCGAACCCGCGGTAGCGCAGCCGCTTGTAGCGCGGGACGGCGCCGCGCATCCCAGGCACCGAGAGGCAGCCCTCCCAGCCCTCTTCCATTTCCGGCCCGAGCGGCTCGAGCACCGGATTGATCAGCACCGTATCGGGGACTTCCTCGACATCGGGATAGCGCGGGTTGGCATGCACGCCGAAGATCACCACTCGCAAGGCCACTCCGATCTGCGGCGCGGCGAGGCCGGCGCCGTCCAGGTGCGCCATCGTGTCGCGCATGTCCTGCAGCAGCGCTTGCAGCTCGGCGGTGCCGAACTGCCTCATCTCCTGAGAACGCTGGAGCAGGCGCGCGTCGCCCATGCGCAGGACTTCCTTGATCATTTGCAGAGCTCCTCGATAATGCGCCGCACGCGCGCCATGGCTTCGTCGAGCACGGCGGAAATCTTCTCCAGCGGAATTGCGCGCCTGCTGTCGCCCCGGCCCGCGGCGTAGTTGGCGACCACCGCGATGGCGGCGTACTCGAGGCCGATCTCGCGCGCGAGGCCCGCTTCCGGCATGCCGGTCATGCCGACGAGATCGGCACCATCGCGCGCCAGCCTTTCGATCTCCGCCGCGGTTTCCAGGCGTGGCCCCTGGGTCGCGGCGTAGACGCCGCCGTCCTTCACGGCGTGACGGCATGCCTGGGCGGCGGCGAGCAGCTTCTTCCGCAGCGCGTGCGAATACGGCTCGGTAAAGTCGATGTGACGCACCGGCGCGGCCTTGCCCTCGAAATAAGTCGATCGCCGGCCCGACGTGTAATCGATGATCTGGTGGGGCACGGCAAGCACGCCAGGCGCCATCGCAGCGCCGATGCCGCCGACGGTCGCGACCGATACAACCTCGCGCGCCCCCGCCTTCTTCAGCGCCCACAAGTTGGCGCGGTAGTTCACTTCATGCGGCGCGATGGTGTGACCGTAGCCGTGGCGTGGAAGAAATACGACCTCGCGCCGCCCGATGCGCCCGAACGTCAGCGCACCGGACGGCGCGCCGTAAGGCGTGCGCGCGCTTTGGCGCCGCGTGCTCTTGAGGCTGCCGAACTTGGCGAGCCCGCTGCCGCCGATGATCGCCAGCACCGGAATCAGGACTCGCGCATGGCGCGGATCTCCGGCAGGTTGCGCCAGAATCCCTTGGCATCCATGCCGCAGCCGAAGACGAAGCGGTCCTCGATCGTGAGGCCGACAAAATCGGCCTTGATCGGCTTTTGCCGCGCGAGTCGCTTCTCGACCAGCACGGCGCACTGGAAGCTCGCTGCACCGAGCTCGAGCAGCCGGTCGCGGATCGCCGCCATCGTCTCGCCACCGTCAAGGATGTCATCCAGGACCAGAACAGCGCGGCCTCTCACATTGGCGGGCGGGCTCACGCGCCAATCGATCCTGGCGCCGCGCGTCTCCACGCCGTAGCGTGACGCGTGGATGTAGTCCAGATCCAGCGGAAACTTCAGGAGCGGCAGGATCTGCCCGGCGAACACCACGGCACCGCCCATGACGACGAGCACCAGCGGATAGCTCTTCGCCATCCGCTCGTTGATCTGGGTTGCGACCCGTTTCAGCGCCGCCTGCACTTCTTCGGCGCTCGCGATGCGGTCCGACTCCTCGAGAAAGCGCCAGGCGCGCTGCAGGTCGGTCATGCAGTCGAGTCTAGCGTGACTTGAGATAGCTCGCGAAAGCCGCTCCAAACTCGGGGTGACGCACGCCGAACTCCACCGTTGCCTGCAGATAGCCGAGCTTCGAGCCGCAGTCGAAGCGTCGTCCGGGCAGCCGCACCGCCAAGGCACGCTCATGCTTGAGCAGCGCTGAAATGGCGTCGGTGAGCTGGATTTCACCCCCTGCACCGGGGGTCACCTCCGCGAGCAGATCGAAGATGCGCGGTGTCAGCACGTAGCGCCCGATCACGGCCAGGTTCGACGGCGCGTCGGCCGGCTTGGGCTTCTCGACGATGCTATGAATGCGCGCCACGTCGCCCTGCATGCTTTCGATGGTGACGATGCCATAGCTTTGGGTCTGATCCTTCGGCACTTCTTCCACGCCAAGCAGGGAGCACGCTTCCTTCTCGAACACCTGGGCCATGCGTGCGATCGCGGGCGGGTTGGAGTCCATCAGGTCATCGGCAAGCAGCACGGCAAACGGATCGGTGCCCACGACCGGCTGGGCGCAGAGCACCGCGTGGCCGAGCCCGAGCGGCTCCGCCTGGCGGATATAGACGCAGCGCACGCCCTCCGGCAGGACTGAGCGCACCTGCGCAAGAAGCGCATCCTTTCCCTTGCGCTCGAGCTCCGTTTCGAGCTCGTACGCCTTGTCGAAGTGATCCTCGATCGCGCGCTTGTTCCGGCCCGTGACGAAGATCATGTCGGTGATCCCCGCCGCCGCGGCTTCCTCCACCGCGTACTGGATGAGCGGCTTGTCGACGATCGGCATCATCTCCTTGGGGCTCGCCTTCGTCACCGGCAGGAACCGGCTGCCGAACCCGGCGACGGGAAAGACGGCCTTCTTCAGCTTCGGCATCAGCGCTCCTTTAGCAGATCCATGAGCCGCTTTTCATCGATCACCGGCACGCCAAGGCTGCGGGCCCTGTCGAGCTTGCTGCCGGCATCGGCGCCGGCGACGACATAGTCGGTCTTCTTCGACACCGATGCTGCAACCTTGTGCCCGCGAGCCTCGAGGGCCTCGCGCGCCTCGTCCCGCGTCATGCCCGAGAGCGAGCCGGTCAGCACGAACGTCTTGCCGCCCTGCCCGCTCCCCTGCGCCGGTGCCGCAATCGCTACCGCCCGGGTCAAGCGCTCGATGACATCGCGGTTGTGGCGCTCGCAGAGGAACTTGCCGATGCCTTCGGCAAGCTCCGGCCCGATTCCCTCGAGCGGCACCTCGGCCTGTGCCTCGCCGCGCTTCTTACGCTGTGCATTGTCCTTGCGCACGGCTTCCTTGTCAGCCATGAGCGCGCTCCATTCGGCGGAGAGCAGGGCGTCCATCGACCCGAAATGGCGCGCCAGGATCTTCGCGACCTCCTCCCCCACGCCCGGCATCCCCAGGGCGTAGATGAAGCGATGCAGCTCGGTACGCCGCGATTTCTCGATGCCGGCAAGGAGGTTCGCGGCCGACTTTTCCGCCATGCGCTCGAGCCCTGCCACCGTGGCCTCTTCGAGCTGGTAGAGGTCGGCCGGGCTCTTGACGAGATCCCGTTCCACCAGCTGATCGACGATCTTGTCGCCGAGTCCCTCGATGTCCATGGCGCGGCGGCCGGCGAAGTGCAGGAGCGTCTGCTTGCGCTGCGCCTTGCAGTACAGGCCGCCGGTGCAGCGCGTCGCAGCCTCGCCCGCCACGCGAACGACCGGCGACCCGCACTCCGGGCACTTCATCGGCATCTCGAACCGGTCTTCGGCGCGCCGCGCACCGGGCTTGCGGACGCCGACGATTTCGGGGATCACATCGCCCGCGCGGCGGATCACCACCGTGTCGCCGACCCATACGTCCTTGCGGCGCAGCTCGTCCTCGTTATGCAGCGTAGCGTTGCTGACCGTCACGCCGCCCACGAACACCGGCTTTAGCTTGGCGACAGGGGTCAGCGTGCCGGTCCGGCCGACCTGGACCTCGATGGCCTGGACCTCCGTGACCTCCTCTTGCGGCGGGTACTTGTGCGCCACCGCCCATCGCGGCTCGCGGGCGACGTTACCGAGGTCGCGCTGCGTATCGAGGTCATTGACTTTGTACACCACACCGTCGATGTCGAACGGCAGCGACTCGCGCTTTCTTGCGATCGCGCCGTGGTAGGCGATCAAGCCTTCGGCCCCGCGCACGACCTTTCGCTCGCCGTTCACCGGAACGCCGAATGCCTCGATCGCATCCAGGAGCTCGCTGTGCCGGCGCGGAACCCGAAAGCCGCGCATGACGCCATAGCCGTAGGCAAAGAACGAAAGCGGCCGCTGCGCCGTGATCTTCGGATCGAGCTGGCGCACCGCGCCCGCGGCGGTGTTGCGCGGATTGATGAAGAGCTTTTCCCCCGCCGCCGCTTGCCGCCGGTTCAGCTTCTCGAATGCGGCGCGCGTCATGAAGATCTCTCCGCGCACCTCGAGGGCCTCCGGCGCCTTGCCCTTCAGCCGAAGGGGAATGCTATGGATGGTCCGCACGTTGGCGGTGACGTCCTCGCCGACTTCACCGTCGCCGCGGGTAGCGGCACGGACCAGCGCGCCGTTTTCGTAGCGCAGGCTGATCGCAAGGCCGTCGAGCTTCAGCTCGGCCGCGTATTCGACGGGCGCATCGCCCGGCTGGAGGCCCAGCTCGCGCCTGATGCGGGCGTCGAAGTTCGCCGCTCCCGTGTCGCCGGTATCGGTCTCCGTGCGGATGGAGAGCATCGGCATTTCGTGGCGCACCGGGGCGAGGTCCTTGGCGGGCGCCCCGCCCACGCGCTGCGTCGGTGAATCCGGGGCCGCCAGCTCGGGGTGCGCCGATTCCAGCGCCTGCAACTCGCGGAACAGCCGGTCATACTCGGCGTCGGTGATCTCAGGCGCGTCTTCGACGTAGTAAAGGCGGTTGTGACGCTCGATCTCGGCCCTGAGAGCCGCGACCCGCTCCCGCGGGCTCGTCATGAGAAGACGCGAAGCGCGAGGGGGCTGCCGGGCTCGATGCCGCAAGCGGCGAGGCGTTGGCGCACGGCATCGAGCTGGGCACCGATGGAGGCGAGCGCGCGCTCGTCGAGCTCCCGGCCGGCATCATCCACAAGCCGCCCGCCGCGCGACTGCGCAAGGCTCCTTCCCGCTCGCGCCATGGCCTCGTAGCCGCGCGCAGGCTCGGCGGTGCGTGCGACATCGAGCGTAAGGGTCACGCCGTCGTCTCGGGGCGCGGCCTGGAAGGGCTGGCCGTCGAACTGCGCCGGCGTGAAGCCGATGCCGACGACGTGCAGTGCGACCTGGATATCCGCGTCGGCGCAGATCCTGTCGAGCTCGCGCGCTGCGTCGAGGGCCTCGCGCATCTCCGGCGCGTGCACCGTCGCACCGAGCTGCGCGCCCATAGTCTCGACCATCGAACGAAATTCGATGACTTCCGCGTCGCTCGCCACGCCGTTGCGGCTCACGAGTTGAAGCGCTGCCCTGACTTTCGGTGTTTCCTCGACGAGAAGCACCCGCCGGGCGAATCGCTGCTCGATGGGCGCCCAGGCCTCGGGTACGACGACGCCGCCGCCCGCGGGCAGGGCGAGCTCGATCACGTAATCCACCCGCTCGGCGGGCAGCGCTCCGGCGGGCACCTCGGTACGCCGGGACGGCAGCGGCGCAAGCGTCGGCTCGCGCCGCTCATCCAGCAGAACATCCGCATGACCCGACCCGAAGGCACGCTCGGCAGTGCGGCGAACGCGGCGCTCCTGCCAGCGGTTGTAGACCACTACTGCAACAACCGCGACGCCGCCGATCACCGCCAGACCGATTTGGAGATCGGTCACTACGCTGCGAGCTCCTCCCGGATACGCAGCGCCTCGTCGATGTCGACGGCGACGACGCGCGACACGCCGGACTCGGGCATGGTCACGCCGATCAGCTGCTCGGCGAGCTCCATCGTGATCTTGTTGTGGCTGATGAAGAGGAACTGGGTCTGCGTCGACATTTTGCGCACGAGCTCGCAGAAACGGACGGTGTTCGAGTCGTCGAGCGGCGCGTCGACCTCGTCAAGCAGGCAGAACGGCGCCGGATTGAGCTGGAAGAGCGAGAATACGAGCGAGATCGCCGTGAGCGCCTTCTCACCGCCTGACAGGAGGTGGATGCTGCTGTTCCGCTTGCCCGGAGGCTGCGCCATCACCTGGACGCCGCAGTCGAGGATTTCCTCGCCCGTCATGACGAGCTTCGCGTCGCCGCCGCCGAAGAGCGTGGGGAAGAGCGAGCCGAAGTGCCGGTTCACGCTGTCGAAAGTCTCGCGCAGCAGCTCGCGCGTCTCGCGGTCGATCTTGCGGATGGCATCCTCGAGCGTCTTCACCGCTTCATCGAGGTCGCTCGTCTGCGAATCGAGATAGCTCTTGCGCTCGCGGCTCGTGCGCAGCTCCTCTACCGCCGCCAGGTTCACGGCGCCCAGCTCGCCGATCGATTGAGTAATGCGCGTGATCTCGCCCTGCAGCGTCGAGGGACGAGGCGCGCCTTCGGCCTCGGTGGTGAGCCTCGCTTCGTCCGCTCCCGCGTCGCGCAGCTGCGACGCGTACTGCTCGAAGTTCAAGCTCGCGGCCTGCTCCTTCAGCTTGAGCTCCCCGAGCCGTTCCCGCAGCGGCGCCACCTTTGCCTCGATCGCAAGGCGCGCTTCTTCGATTTCGCGCAGCGCGCCGGCAGCCGCCTCGACGGTATTGCGCGCCTCGGCAAGCGTTTTCTCGCAGCTGATGCGGGCCTCGACCGCCGCCTCCAGTGCCTCGCGCACCGCCGGGATCGGATCTGCCGCCAGCTCTTCGGTGAGCTTCACCACTTCCGCGTCGGCGCGTTCGATCTGCTGGTCGATCACGCGCACCGAGTGGTCGATCTCCGCGATCTTCGAGCTGCATTCGCGCTCGCCGAAGACCGCATCCTGGGCTTCGCGCTCGGCCTGCTGGACGGTCCGCCGCTGCTCCGCCAAGGCGCTCTCCGCGGCGATGTGCTCGCCCCGGCTCGTCTCTACCCTGCGCCGCGCCGCTGCGATTTCCTCGCTGATCGTGATCGCTGCGCGTTCGGACGCTGCGAGAGCCGCCCGTCCCTGATCCGCTTCCACGGCAAGCTCCGCCTGCTCCGCTTCCACCTGCGCCTTGCGCTCGCGATAGCGCTCCAGGGCCTGCGCAAGCTTCAGCTGCTCGATCTGGGCGTCGTGCCGCGCCTTCTCCTGCCGCCCGATCTCCTGGCGCGCATCTTCGAGGCCGGCCTCACGCGCGACCCGCTCGCTTTCCGCTCGCTCGAGCTCGCGCTGGCGTCGCTCGAGTTGCGCGCCGAGCTGCGTGCAGCGCACCTCGAGCGCTTCGATTTCCGCTTGGCGCGCGAGAAGCCCTGCATCCGCGGCATCCGGCGCATGCAGGCTGACCGTATGGCGGGTGAACTGATCTCCGTCGCGATTCACGAGCACGGCGCCGGCAGGCAGCCGCGCCCGCGCCGCTGCCTCGGGCCGTCCTTCAATCACATAGACCGAAGCGAGCCAATCGGCCAGCGCTCCGCGGATGCCCTCGTCAAGCGCATGCACCTTCGATGCGAGCGGCAATCCGGCCGCCGGAGCCGTCGAGGCATCGCCCGACGCTTCGAAAAGGCTTGCCTTCGCCGGCGGGCGCTCGGAGAACGTTGCGTCGATCGACCCGGAAAGAAGTGCATGCAGCCGCTCGCGCAGCACTGCCTCGACCGCGGTTTCCCAGCCGGCGTCGATGCGCAGCTTCTGCCACAACTGTGCCGCGCTGCCGAGCCCCTGGCGCTGGATCCATTCGCGCAGCGGCGCATTGCTTTCGACATCGGCCTGGATCTGGCGCAGCGTGGAGAGCTGCGCTTCGGCGGCGGCGTGGTCGCGCTGGGCGTTGCCGACCTGCTCCGCCGCCTGGGCGCTCGCTTCCTGGAGCGCCGCACATTCCCCCTGCAGCGTCTCGAGCGCGCGGCGCGCCTTGTCGAGCGAAGCGTCGATTTCGGCGGCGCGCGCCTCGATGTCCTTTAGCGCGCTCGCATCGGGTTCAGCGAGGGCTTGCAACTCCGCATCGAGTCGCTCGCGGCGTTGCGCCAACGCCTCGGCGGCGCGCTCGACGTGGGCACGGTTCGCCTGCTCGAGCTGCAGCCGGCTCTCCGCCTGCATGAGCTCGCTGCGCGCCTCGCTCAGCCGCTCCTGCGCCATGCGGAATACCTGCTCGGCCTCAGGCAGGCGGGCGTTCTCGGCCTCCAGTCTTTCCTTCGTTTGGCTGACGCGCTGCTTCGCTCCGCCCGCGCGGCTCGCCCACATGTGAAGCGCTTGCGTGAGCTGCGAGCGCTGCTCGCGCCACGCAGAGAGCTGGGTGCGCCGCTCGGTATGCTGGCTCTCGAGGCGGGAACGGGTCTCCTCGGCGTGGCGCAGCTCGGATTCGTGGCGTGCGACCTCGGCGTTTGCGGCATAGAGCGCCCCTTGCGCGGCGTTCATGGCGTCGCCGGCCTGATAATGCGCGGCTCGCGCGGTCTCCAGCCGGCTCTCGAGACTCCGGGATTGCGCGTTCTCGGCCTCGAGCTCGTTGCCGACCCGGGTCACCTCCGCCGTGTGCTTTTCGCGCTCGGCCGCGGCGTCCCGCCGGCGCAGGTACCAGAGCAGGTGCTGCTTGAGCTGCAGATCGTCCTGCAGTTCCTTGTAGCGGGTAGCAACCTGCGCCTGCGCATCGAGCTTCTCGATCTGGGTCCCGAGCTCCAGCCGGATGTCGGTGATGCGGGCCAGGTTCTCTCGCGTGTCGGCGAGCCGCGATTCCGTTTCCCTGCGGCGCTCCTTGTATCTGGAGATTCCCGCAGCCTCTTCGAGGAACACGCGCAGCTCCTCCGGCTTCGCCTCGATGACGCGGGAGATCATCCCCTGCTCGATGATCGCGTAGGCGCGCGGCCCAAGGCCCGTGCCTAGGAACATGTCGGTGATATCGCGCCGGCGGACGTGAATGCCGTTGATGAAGTAGCTCGACTCGCCGTCGCGCTGCAGCACGCGCTTCACCGATATCTCCGCATACTGCGACCACTGCCCGGCGGCCCGGCCGAGCGAGTTGTCGAAGCTGAGCTCCACCGAGCAGCGTGCGAGCGCCTGACGGTTGACCGAGCCGTTGAAGATCACATCCTGCATCGAGTCGCCGCGCAGCGCGCCCGCGCGGCTCTCGCCGAGCACCCAGCGCATCGCGTCGATCACGTTCGATTTGCCGCAGCCGTTCGGGCCCACCACGCCGACCAGCTGGCCGGGCACATGAATCGTTGTGGGATCTACGAAGGACTTAAAACCAGAGAGCTTGATCTGAGTTAACCGCACGCGAAAATAATAGCGTCTTACGTGCCGCTGTAGAACGCTCGCCGAGCACAGAAAATCGTTGACAAACCGCATGAGGTTCAATCTTCGGCGCCGCGACCCCAAGGGGTAGGCCGAAACCGCGATTTGGCCGCCCATACACCATATCTAGTGGTCAGGCTCCCTTTCGTCCGCAGGGGCGGTAGGTGGGGGGCGTGATAACATTTGCGCGCCTCCTTCGCATTCCTTTCCGCCAGTGCCTTCTCGTCCCAGCCGGAAGCTGGAGACTTTTCCGAATCCAGCGCGCGACCGCGACTACCGGATCCACATGGAGATCCCGGAGTTCACGTGCGTCTGCCCGATGACCGGCCAGCCGGACTTCGCCACGCTCGTGCTCGACTACGTCCCCGACCGAATGTGCGTCGAGCTGAAATCGCTCAAGCTCTACATCTGGTCCTACCGCGATGTCGGCACTTTCCACGAGGCGGTCACCAACAAGATCCTGTCCGACCTCGTCCGCGCGACGCAGCCGCGCCTCATGCGCCTGGAGGCTCGCTTCAACGTCCGCGGCGGGATCTACACCACCGTCGTAGCCGAGCACCGCAAGAAAGGCTGGCGCGGAGCCATGCCGGACAAATGAGGCCGGCCCTCTGAATCCGCTCCTGGCGAAGCTCCAGCCCTACCCGTTCGAGAAGCTGCGCGCGCTCATTGCGGGAAACATGCCCCCGGCGAGTCTGCGTCCGATCAACCTGCAGATCGGCGAGCCCAAGCACCCGACACCCGCGCTGGTCAAGGACGCCCTTGCCAAGGCGCTGGACGGCCTGGCGGCCTATCCGCTGACCGCTGGCACGCCCGAACTGCGCGAAGCCATTGCCGCTTGGCTCGCGCGTAGGTATGGCATTCCGCAGCCGGACGCCGAGACCCAGGTGCTGCCGGTAAACGGGTCGAGGGAAGCGCTTTTCGCCTTTGCCCAAACGGTTCTGGATCCGACGCGCGGCGCGAAGGTGGTGTGCCCGAACCCGTTCTATCAGATCTATGAAGGCGCGGCGCTGCTCGCGGGCGCGACGCCGATCTATGGGCAGCCGGCAAGCTGGGACGGCGTCCAGCTCATCTACGCGTGCTCACCCGCCAATCCAAGCGGCAAGGTCATGACGCTGGACGAATGGGGTGCGCTCTTCGAGCTCTCCGATCGATACGGCTTCGTCATCGCGTCGGATGAGTGCTATTCGGAGATCTACTGCGGCGCGCCGCCATTGGGCGCTCTTCAGGCCGCTCACAAGCTCGGCCGCCGGTATGACCGCCTGGTCGCATTCTCGAGCCTGTCCAAGCGCTCCAATGCGCCGGGCATGCGCTCGGGCTTCGTCGCAGGCGATGCCGAGCTCATCAAGAAATTCCTGCTCTACCGCACCTATCACGGCTCCGCCATGAGCCTCGCCGTGCAGGCGGCCTCGGTAGCGGCGTGGAACGATGAGCGGCACGTGGAGGACAACCGTCGCCTCTACCGGGAGAAGTACGCGGCAGTGCTGCCCATCGTAAGAGCACCGCTGCACACGGAAATGCCCGACGGCGGCTTCTACCTTTGGATGCGTACGCCGATCGAAGACGCCGAGTTCGCCCGGCGCCTGCACGGCCAATACAATGTGCTCGTGCTTCCCGGAAGCTTTCTCGCCCGCAACACAAAAGCCGGAAATCCCGGCGCAAGCCACGTGCGTATCGCGCTCGTGCCGCCGCTCGCCGAATGCGTGGAGGCAATGGAGCGCATCATGCGCTTCGCTGCCTCGCTATGAGCGCCAAGGACACCATCGAATCGGCCTGGGAAGGCCGCGCCTCGCTTACCCCGTCGAATGCACCCAAGGCGCTGCGCGGCGCGGTCGAGGAAGCGATCACCGGCCTCGACAGCGGAAAGCTACGCGTCGCGGAAAAGGTGGGCGGCGAATGGATCACCCACCAGTGGCTTAAGAAGGCGGTCCTGCTCTCGTTCCGCCTCGAGGACAACCGAGTGATGGAGGCAGGCGCCACTCGCTACTACGACAAAGTGCCGAGCAAGTTCGGCCCCTCATTCGACTTTGCTGCCGCCGGCTTTCGCGTGGTGCCGCCGGCGATCGCACGGCGCGGCGCCTACATTGCGAAGAACGCAGTGCTCATGCCTTCCTACGTGAACATCGGCGCCTACGTCGACGAAGGCACCATGGTGGACACGTGGGCCACGGTCGGCTCCTGCGCGCAAATCGGCAAGAACGTCCACCTTTCGGGCGGCGTCGGCATCGGCGGCGTGCTCGAGCCGGTGCAGGCGAATCCGGTCATCATCGAGGACAACTGCTTCATCGGTGCGCGTTCCGAGGTCGTCGAGGGCGTCATCGTCGAGGAGAACAGCGTGCTTTCGATGGGCGTTTACCTCGGCCAAAGCACCCGCATCTACGACCGGACGACCGGGCAGGTCATCTATGGGCGCGTCCCGGCAGGCTCGGTAGTCGTTTCCGGGACGCTACCCTCGCCGGAGGGCAAATATGCCCTCTATTGCGCGGTGATTGTAAAAAAGGTCGATGCGAAGACGCGGGCGAAAACTAGCCTGAACGAACTTCTGCGGGGCGATTAAACTAGGCGCACTCAGGGATTCAGGGGGGCAGCATGGGTGCAATGACGCGGCTGTTTCAGGTCATGGCCGACAAGAAGGCGTCGGACATCTTCATTTCCGTAGGCGCGCCGATCAACATCAAGATCAACGGCAACGCCATGCCGGTCAACCAGACCGTCATGACGGCCGAGACGGTCAGGACGCTCATCTACGAAGTCCTGAACGAGCGCCAGAAGAAAGAGTACGAAGAGGAAATGGAGTTGAACACGGCCTACGCGCTGGAAGGCGTGGGCGCGTTCCGTATCAGCGCGTTCCGCCAGAAAGGGTCTCCCGCCGTCGTCGTACGCTTCATCCCGGGCAGCATCCCGCCGCTCGATTCGCTCGGGCTTCCGGAGGTCCTCAAGGAAATCATCATGCAGAAGCGCGGCCTGATCCTCATGGTCGGCGCGACGGGATCGGGCAAGTCGACCTCGCTCTCCTCGATGCTCGACTATCGGAATGAGCGCAAGTCCGGCCACATCCTTACCCTCGAGGACCCGGTCGAGTTCATCTTCCAGAACAAGAAATCGATCGTGAACCAGCGTGAGGTCGGCACCGACACCAAGGCCTTCGAGATCGCGCTGAAGAACGCGCTGCGCCAGGCGCCGGACGTGATCCTGATCGGCGAGATCCGCGACAAGCAGACGATGGCCATGGGCCTTGCGTATGCGCAGTCGGGCCACCTCGCGGTCGCTACCCTGCACGCGAACAACAGCTACCACGCGATGAACCGCGTGATCAATTTCTATCCGCTGGAGAACCGGCCGAGCCTGCTGCTCGACCTGTCGGCCGCCCTCCAGGCGGTCATTTCCCAGCGCCTTGTGCGCACGAAGGACGGCAAGCGCTCGGCCGCGGTTGAAGTGCTGCTCAATACACGGCACATCGCTGAGCTCATCGAGAAGGGCGAAATCAACGAGATCAAGGACGCGCTCGAGAAGAGCATGTCGCCGGGCTCGCAGACCTTCGAGCAGGCGCTCTTCAAGCTCTTCATGGAAGGCAAGATCACCCAGGAAGAGGCCATGGCGAACGCCGACTCCGCCACCAACATGCTGTGGCTTATCAACCAGGCCACCGCCGGCGAGATCAGCGGCCAGCCGAAGCCGCCGCCCCCGCCCGAGAAGTCGGCCGAGAAATCCGGCGGCGAGGAGAAGAAGGGCCTTCTCTCCGCCGGCAACGCCTCCTTCAACGAAATCAAGATCGATGCCTGATGGCAAGACCCTCGAGGCAGGCCAGACCCTCGAGCTTGCCAAGGAGCTCATAGCCCGCAGGTCGATCACCCCGGAAGACGCCGGCTGCCAAGAGCTCCTGGCCGAGCGCCTTTCGCGTGCCGGATTCAAGTGCGAGCCCATGAAGTTCGGCGAAGTCGCGAACCTTTGGGCGCGCCGCGGCACCGGCCACCCCGTCGTGTGCTTTGCCGGCCACACCGATGTGGTGCCGACCGGTCCCCTCTCGGAGTGGCATTCAGATCCTTTCGTGCCGACGGTGCGCGAGGGCAAGCTCTACGGCCGCGGCGCCGCGGACATGAAGTCGTCGATCGCCGGTTTCGTCGTCGCTGCCGAGCGCTTCGTCGCGGAACACCCTGGCCATGCCGGCTCGATTGCCCTTCTGCTCACCTCCGACGAGGAAGGACCATCCGTTGACGGCACCGTGCGTGTCGTCGAAGTCCTCAAAAAGCGCAATGAGCTGGTCGATTACTGCATCGTCGGCGAGCCGACCTCCGTCGACACGCTGGGCGACACGTTGAAGAACGGGCGTCGCGGGTCGCTGTCCGCGCACCTCGCCGTGCGCGGCGTGCAGGGCCACGTCGCCTACCCGCACCTGGTGAAGAACCCGATCCACCTCCTCGCACCCGCGCTCGCGGAGCTGGCCCGCACACAGTGGGACAAGGGCAACGAGAGCTTTCCGCCGACGAGCTTCCAGGCCTCGAACATCCATGCGGGCACCGGCGCCGGCAACGTCGTGCCGGGCTCGATCGAGCTCGATTTCAATTTCCGCTTCTCGACCGAGAGCACCGACCATTCGCTGCGCCAGCGGGTCGAGGCCATCCTGAAGAAGCACGCTCTGGACTACGCCATCGACTGGACGCTCGGCGCGAAGCCATTCCTCAGCAAGCGCGGGCGCCTTGCCCACATTGTGCTCGAGGCCGGCAAGCGTCACACGGGCTCGAATGGCGAGCTCTCGACCACGGGCGGCACGTCCGATGCGCGCTTCATCATCGATATCTGCCCCGAGGTCATCGAGCTCGGGCCGACCAACGCCAGCATCCACAAGCTGAACGAGCACATCGCGCTCGCCGAGCTCGAGATCCTGCCGCTCATCTACCTGGACACGCTGCGCGCGCTGCTTGACGCTCGCTGAGCTGATCGCCCGCGTCGAGCAGCGCTTGTCGGCCGCCCCGCTCTTCTACGGTCATGGCACCGACAATGCCCATGCCGAAGCGGCATGGCTCGTGTTGCGGGGCCACGGACTACCTTTTGACGCCAATCTAGGCGCTGCGGCCACGGATGTCGCGCGGATCGAGCGGCTGGCCGAGCGGCGAATCGCGAAACGCGTGCCGGTCGCCTACCTGCTCAAGGAAGCATGGCTTGCCGGGCAGCCGTTCTATGTCGACGAGCGCGTAATCATTCCGCGCTCGCACATCGCGGAGCTCCTGCCTTCCCTTGGACGCCGCCCGGTGAGGCGTGTCCTCGACCTTTGCACCGGCTCGGGCTGCCTCGCAATCCTGGCGGCGCGCGAGTTCCGTCAGGCGGAAGTCGACGCCATCGACGTCTCCCCAGGCGCGCTTGCCGTTGCGAGAAAGAACGTGGCGCGGCATCGGCTCGGCCGCCGCGTTCATCTCAAGCGTTCCGACCTCTTTGCCACGGCGGGCGGCGCGCGCTATGACCTGATCCTGGCGAATCCGCCCTACGTGAGCGCGCAGGCAATGGCCAAGCTTCCGGCCGAGTACGGGCATGAGCCGCGACTTGCGCTTGCCGGAGGCTCGGACGGCATGAACCTCGTCGCGCGTATCCTCGACGAAGCTGCCGCCTACCTCGAACCCGGTGGCCGGCTCGTCTGCGAGGTCGGCGATGGCCGGGCGAGCGTGCAGCGCCGCTTCCGCGGATTGAAGCTCGCCTGGCCGAAGCCCGAGGTATTCATTGCGGAGCGCGACGCCTTGGCTTTGGCCGCCAATACGGCCGGCGGCGCTCCAGCGCGTCCCACTCGTTCGCGAGCGAAGCGATGAGTTCGCGCTCCCGGCGCGCGAGCCAGTGCCGCACGCGGCCTGCCTCGGTCCGGAGCTGCGGCGTCCCCTCCTTGAGGTCAAGCTCCTGGAGAAGAAGGCGTGCGACAGAGACGTCGTTCAACTCGCCCAGCGTGTCCTGCAAAGCGGCGAGCCGGGCGAGAAAGGGCACGACCGCCTGGTGCGGAAAGATGGCGGCGAAGAAGTCGCAGGCATAGCGCAGCCGCTTCACCGCGATGCGCACGGCATGGCGGCGCTCGGCATCGCGCCAGTCGATGTGCTTCGCGCGCTTCCGCAGCTTCGCATCCAGCCGGTCGAGCGAGCGGCGGGCGAACCCCATCAGCGGCTCGGCGCGAGCCCGGTCGGAGCGCCAAGGCACGCCATGCAGCCAGCGCATTGCGCGCAGCTGGACACTTTGGAATGCGCTCGACGCCACCAGCCTGCGCGCTGCAAGCCGGGCGCGCGCCGCCTTATATCGTGCGCGTGCCGCGAGCTCCTTCGAAGCTTCGGCATGCTGCAAGGTCTCGCGCAATACATCCCAATCGCGCGCGGCGCCAAGCACCCGCATCATGCTGCGCAGCTGCCGCAGGACCGCTTCGGCACGCTTGCGTCGCAGGAGCGGCCGAAAGGCACGGGCCGCAGACGTCAACCGGCGCACGCCGACACGCAGCTGATGGAGGTATTCGGGGTCCCCGCCGCGCGCGACGCCGCCCGTATTCGCCGCGATCTGCTCGAGGGCGGCTGCGCAAAGCACGGCAAAGGCGTCGCTCGCCGCTGCGTCCTCGGCGATCGCCGGCCGTTGCCATTTCGCCGGGGGATCCGATCGCGTCGAATGCGCCAGGCGATAGCCGCGCTCGGCCTTGCTCGCACGCTCGAGAGTGAGCCCAAAAGGCGCGACCAGCGTCTCGGCGAGCCCGATCATCGGCCCGAGTTCGCCTTCGACCAGCTCGAGCTCGAGCTCGAGGATCGGCTCGCGCGCGCTGCCCGCAACGATCTCGCCGCGATCGAGGCAGGCCTCCGCGCGCACGCCGTGCCCGAGCACAAGCGGTACTGCCCTGCGCTCGAATCGCGTAGCGAAGGCAGGGCGCAGCTCGCGCGCGAGCCGAAGCATGTCGAGGCCCGTGGCCGCGCGCACTTCCTCGCGAGGAAAGAGCGAGCAATCGAGCCGTCGGTGCGGCGCAGTCATTTCCCATTCGGCGCGCGCGGCAAGCGCCGTTTGTGCCCCTTGCGGTGCTTTGAGCGCCTGGAGCCACGTGCGCCCGACGCGTCGCAGGCGCAGCGCCGCTCCAGCGCGCTTGAGGCGCTGGTCAGGCGTGTCGTAATAGATGCTGTGCACCTGCTGCCGTCGCGCTCGCGCGGCGGCGGGAAGCGCATGCAGCAAGCGCTGCGCCGCGCCGGGATCAGGAATGCCGAACTTCAGCTCGCGTTCGACGTGCACGGCGGGAAAAGAGTGGGGTGGCCGATGGGACTCGAACCCACAACAACAGGGATCACAACCCTGGACTCTACCTTTGAGCTACGGCCACCACTGAAGCGGTTTGGCCTGCCCGACAAGACTCGAACTTGTAACCCCCAGCTTAGAAGGCTGGTGCTCTATCCGGTTGAGCTACGGGCAGTCCGCGAGCAAGCTCCAAAAAACACGTGCAAAAAACGGCAAATTCTGGTCGGGGCGAGAGGATTTGAACCTCCGACATCTTGCTCCCAAAGCAAGCGCGCTACCAGACTGCGCCACGCCCCGAAAAAGTCGCGGCAAATGATACCCTTAGCTCACCTTCCGATCAACGAAGATTGCTTGCGACAGGGGGGCTTTTCTGCTACAAAGTCGCTCCACTTTTTTTGGGCTGCACCGGAAATGGCTGTGGAACTGACGAGAAAAAGCTTCACGCCCTACGCTGTGAAAAAAGGCGAGGAGTACATGAACGCCAAGCAGCGCGGTCACTTCCGGAAAATCCTGGAAGCGCTCAAGGCGGAGCTCTCGCAGGAGATCGATCGCACGGTCCATACGATGCAGGACGAGGCCACGGTGTTTGCCGACCCGAACGACCGCGCGAGCCAGGAGTCGGACATGGCGCTCGAGCTCCGCAACCGCGACCGCGAGAGGAAGCTCATCAAGAAGATCGACGAGACCATCGCGCGCATCGACGCGAACGAATACGGCTACTGCGACAGCTGCGGCGTGGAGATCGGCCTGAAGCGGCTCGAAGCACGCCCGACGGCGACGCTCTGCATCGACTGCAAGACGCTCGACGAATTACGCGAACGCCAGGTGGCGAAGTAAGCCGCTAGCTGTTCTGCTTCGCGGGCTGCTCCTGATCCTTGACCGCCTTCATCGAGAGGCGCACGCGGCCCTTGTCGTCGGCCTCGAGCACCTTCACCTTCACGATCTGCCCTTCCTTCAAGTGATCGGACACGGCGTTGACGCGCTCGTGGCTGATCTGGGAGATGTGTAGCAGGCCGTCGCGCCCGGGAAGCAGCTGGACGATCGCGCCGAAGTCGAGCAGGCGCAGCACAGGGCCCTCGTAGATCTTGCCCACCTCGACGTCGGCGGTGATGTCCTGGATGCGCTTTCTCGCCGCCTCGCCACCCTCGGCCGAGACGCAGGCGATGGAAATTGTGCCGTCGTCCTCGATCTCGATCGTGGTGCCGGTCTCCTCCTGGATGCCGCGGATGACCACGCCGCCCTTGCCGATCACGTCGCGGATCTTGTCCGGATTGATCTTGATCTTGATGATGCGCGGCGCGAAGCTCGAGAGCTCCGTGCGCGAGCCCTCGATGCCCTGCTTCATGATCTGCAGGATGCCGAGCCGAGCCTCGCGCGCCTGGTCGAGCGCGATCTTCATGATGCCCTTGTTGATCGACTCGATCTTCAGGTCCATCTGCAGAGCGGTGACGCCGGCCTCGGTGCCCGCCACCTTGAAGTCCATGTCGCCGAGGTGATCCTCGTCGCCGAGGATGTCGGAGAGTACCGCGAAGCGGTTGCCTTCCTTGATGAGGCCCATGGCGATGCCGGCGACGTGCGCCTTGACCGGTACACCGGCGTCCATCAGCGCGAGGCTGCCACCGCACACCGAGGCCATCGACGATGAGCCGTTCGATTCGGTGATCTCCGATACGACCCGGATCGAATAGCCGAATTCTTCCTGCGTCGGCAGCAAGCCCACCAGCGCGCGCTTGGCAAGGCGCCCGTGGCCGATCTCGCGGCGCTTCGAGGGTCCCATGCGGCCGGTCTCGCCGGTGGCATAGGGGGGCATGTTGTAATGCATCATGAAGCGCTCGCGATACTCGCCCGCGAGCGCGTCGATGATCTGCTCGTCCCGGCCGGTACCGAGCGTGACGGTGACAAGCGCCTGGGTCTCGCCGCGCGTAAAGAGCGCCGAGCCGTGGGTGCGCGGCAGCACCCCTACGCGCACGTTGATCGGGCGCACAGTACGCGTGTCGCGACCGTCGATGCGCGGCTCGCCGTCGAGGATCTGGCTGCGCACGATCTTCGACTCGAGGTTGAAGAAGGTCTCCTTGACCACGTTCACGTTGGTGTCGGGATTCGCCGCGACGAGCTTCTCCAGGGTACCCTTGCGGATCTCGCTCAGGCGAGCGTTGCGCGCCTGCTTCTGCTTGATGCGGAACGCCTCCCGCATGTCGGCTTCGGCGAGCTCGGCGACGCGCCCAATGAGCGCTTCGTCCTTCGCCGGCGGCTTGAAGTCCCACGCCGGCTTGCCCGCGAGCTCCGCGAGCTCGTCGATCGCCTGGATCGCCGCTTGCATCTGCTCGTGGCCGAAGACCACGCCGCCAAGCATCACGTCCTCGGGGAGCTCGAGCGCCTCGGATTCCACCATCATGACGCCCTGCTCCGTGCCCGCGACGACCAGGTTCAGCTTCGACTCCTTGAGCTGAGTCGCCGTCGGGTTGACGACGTACTGGCCGTTCACATAGCCGACGCGGCAAGCGCCGATCGGGCCGTTGAACGGGATGCCGGAAATCGTGAGCGCGGCCGACACGGCGAGCATCGCGGGAATGTCGGAGTCGATCTCCGGGTTGAGCGAGAGCACCGTGGCGACCACCTGGACTTCGTTCAGGAAGCCATCCGGGAACAGCGGCCGGATCGGGCGGTCGATCAGGCGCGAGGTCAGCGTCTCTTTCTCGGAGGGACGGCCCTCGCGCTTGAAGAAGCCGCCGGGGATCTTGCCCGCGGCGTAGGTCTTCTCGACGTAGTCGACGGTCAGCGGGAACCAGTCCTGGCCGGCCTTCGGCTCCTTGGCCGCGACGACCGTGGCGAGCACGACCGTGTCGTCCATGCGGCAGATCACTGCCCCATGGGCTTGGCGCGCGATCTCGCCGGTTTCGAAGGTGACTTCCTGGCTACCGTAGGTGAAGGTTTTCTTGATGGGGTTCAAAGTGGGTCCTCTGACTGTCGGCCGCAAACGAAAACGCTCACCACACGGTGAGCGTCGCTACTGCGGCATCGGGGAAAGTTACTTGCGTAGGCCGAGCTTCTCGATCAGGCTGCGGTACTTGTCCGCATCCTTGCGCTTCAGGTAATCGAGGAGCTTGCGGCGCTGGCTCACCATGACGAGGAGCCCTCGCCGCGAGTGGAAATCCTTGACGTGGGTCTTGAAGTGCTCGGTCAGGCCGTTGATGCGCTCGGTGAGGAGCGCGACCTGCACTTCCGGCGACCCTGTGTCCTTGCCGGAGCGCTGGTACTGCCTTACGACCTGCGCCTTCTGCGGGACCTGCAATGCCATTCGACAATCTCTCTTTCGCGATTTTCGATCCGATTTTGAGGCGGCGATTGTACCCGATGAGCCTAGCGCATCACAAGGTTTTTCGATGTTTTTCAGCCGCTTGGGTGAGCCTCAGGGCCTTGAGCGAGCCTTCGGGATGCGCCTCGCCTAAACCAATCACGGCGCCATCCGTGCGATAAAGCGCGCGCATTCCGGCTTCCAGTCCGCTGATTTTCAACGCCTGCCCGTTGCGCAGCCGCGCCTCGGCAGCCGCATCGAGCTCGGTACTGGGTAGTCCCTCCAGGAGAACGCGTAATGGCAGCAGCGCCGCACGTCGATCCGGCATGGCACGCAGCTCGTCGAGCGTGACTGCATCGCGGATGTTGAAGCGTCCGGCAGCGGTCCGCCGCAAAGCGGCGAGATGCGCCCCGGTTCCCAGGGCCGCACCGATGTCTTCCGCAAGGACGCGGACGTACGTTCCCTTGCTGCAACGCACGCGCAACTCGAGCACCGGCGGCGCGCACTGCAGCGTTTCCAGCTCGTAGATCTCGACCCGCCGACGGGCGCGCTCGACGGTGCGGCCAGCCCGCGCGTGCTCGTAGAGCGGAACGCCCTCGCGCTTGAGCGCGGAATGCATGGGCGGCAACTGCTCGATGGGCCCGCGGAAACGCTCCAGCGCGGCCGCCACCTGCTCCGGCCGCACGACGACAGGCCTTTGCTCGAGCACCTCCCCTTCCGCGTCGGCAGTGCTCGTCGTAATGCCGAGCTTCACGGTAGCGAGGTACTCCTTGTCCGCATCGAGCATCGGCCCGGCAAACTTGGTTGCTTCGCCGGCCAGCACGAGCAGCAGACCCGAAGCCATCGGATCCAGCGTCCCCGCGTGCCCGGCCTTCTTCGCGCCGAGCAGATTCTTCGCATCCTGTAGCGCCCGGTTGGACGTGATCCCCACCGGCTTATCGAGCAGCAGCGCACCGTCGATCATGGCTTGGGTTTGACCGCCGAGTCGATCAGGCGCGAAAGGCGATCGCCTCGCTCGACAGATTCGTCGTACTCGAAACGCAGCTCCGGCGTTGTGTAGAGCTTGATCCGCCTGGCGAGCTGGGAGCGCAGGAAGCCGGCCGAGCGCTTGAGTCCCGCCAGCGTGTCCTCCAGCTTCTCTTTCTCGAACATGGTGAACAGAACCTTAGCGTGAGACAAATCCGGCGACACGTCCACCGCAGTGATGGTGATCATGCCGACACGCGGATCGCGCAGCTCGCGCTGGAGGAGCTCCGCCAGCTCTCGCTGGATCAGGTCGCCCAGCTTGCGCGGGCGGCCTTGTCCCTTCTTCACAGCCGCCTCACAGGCTTCGGGCGACTTCCAGCACCTCGAAGACTTCGAACTGGTCCTTTTCCTTGATCTCGGTGAAGTTCTTGAGCGACATGCCGCACTCGAAGCCGGCCTTTACCTCGCGCACGTCGTCCTTGAAGCGCTTGAGCGAGTCGATCTCGCCGGTATGGATGACGACATGGTCGCGCAGCACGCGGACCTGAGCGCCGCGCTTGACGAGGCCCTCCTGCACGTAGCAGCCCGCCACGGTGCCGATCTTCGAGATGCGGAACACCTGGCGCACCTCCACGAGCCCGATGACCTGCTCCTTCTTCTCCGGGGCAAGCATCCCCGAGAGTGCAGCCTTTATCTCGTCGACCGCCTCATAGATGATGTTGTAGTACTTCACCTGGATGCCGGCACCCTCGGCGAGCTTCCTCGCCGCGGCATCGGCGCGGGTATTGAAGCCGATGATCACGGCACGCGAGGCCATCGCGAGGTTCACGTCGGACTCGGTGATGCCCCCGACGCCGGCATGCACGACGGTGACCTTCACTTCGTCGCTTCCCAGCCGCGTGAGCGCATGGATCAGCGCTTCCTGCGAGCCCTGCACATCGGCCTTGATGACGAGGTTCAGCGATTTCTTACCGCTTTCGGCCATCTGCTCGAACATGTTCTCGAGCTTCGCCGCCTGCTGCTTGGCGAGCTTGACGTCGCGGAACTTGCCCTGCCGGAAGAGCGCGATCTCGCGCGCCTTCTTCTCGTCGGCGAGGACCATCATGTCCTCGCCCGCATTCGGCACCTCGGACATGCCTTGGATCTCCACCGGAATGGAAGGCCCGGCGTCCTGCACCGGCTTGCCGTTCTCGTCGAGCATGGCGCGTACGCGGCCGAAGACGGCGCCGGCCAGCACGATGTCGCCCCGATGCAGGGTGCCCGATTGCACGAGCAGCGTCGCGACCGGTCCGCGGCCTTTGTCGAGCCGCGCCTCGATCACCACGCCCTTGGCGGGCGCATCGGCGGGCGCCTTGAGCTCGAGCACTTCGGCCTGAAGGAGAAGCTGCTCGAGCAGCTCGTCGACGCCTTTGCCGGTCTTCGCAGACACGGGCACCACGGGCGAATCGCCGCCGAACTCCTCAGGCACGACGCCATGGCTCAGCAGCTCCTGCTTCACCTTGTCGGGATTCGCCTCGTGCTTGTCGATCTTGTTCAGTGCGACGACGAGCGGCACCTCTGCCGATTTGGCATGGTTGATCGCCTCGATCGTCTGCGGCATGACGCCGTCGTCCGCTGCAACGACCAGAACGACGATATCGGTGACTTTCGCGCCGCGTGCACGCATCGCCGTGAAAGCCTCGTGGCCTGGAGTGTCGAGGAACGTGATCACGCCGCGTGGCGTTTCGACGTGATAGGCGCCGATATGCTGCGTAATGCCGCCCGCCTCGCCAGCCGCGACCTTGGTGCGGCGGATGTAGTCGAGCAATGAGGTCTTGCCATGGTCGACGTGGCCCATCACCGTCACTACCGGCGGGCGTGTCTTCGCTTCGCCGGTGACCGGCTCCTCGGTCTCGGCGAGGAAAGCCTCGGGATCGTCGAGCTTGGCCGCCTTCGCCTTATGGCCCATCTCCTCGACGATGATCATGGCCGTTTCCTGATCGAGCGCCTGGTTGATGGTCGCCATCGTGCCGAGCTTCATCAGCGTCTTGATGACTTCCGCCGCCTTCACCGACATGCGGTGGGCGAGCTCGCCGACCGTGATCGTTTCGGGAACGGCGACCTCGCGCACCATCGGCTCGGTCGGCTGCGCAAAGGTGGTCTGCTCGCCGCCGGCGACCGGCCGGTGGCGTCCACCGCCGCGCGCATGCCATCCCGCAACGCCGCCGCCCGCGTCGCCGCGCGTCTTGATCGTGCGACGGCGCGCCGAATCGTCGCGCAGCACCGTAGTCGGCTTTGCCTTTTTCGGCTTCTTCTCGACCTTCGCATCGGCCGCCGGCTTGGGGGCGTGGAGCGTCGTGGCTGCGGGTTGCGCCGCCGTCGCTGCAGCCGCCGCTTCGGCGGCTTTCTGCTCGGCTTCCTTGCGCTCGCGCTCCTGCTTCTCCCGCAGCTCCGCCGCCTGAATCTCGGCAAGCTGCTGCTGGCGCCGCGCCTCTTCTTCGCGGAGCTCGATTTCCTTGGCGTCGACGGTCGGCGCAGCCGGCGGCGGCGGCGGCGGCGCCTCCGCCGCTACGGCGGCGGCGGCCACCTCGGCGGGATCGCGCTTGACGAAGACCCGCTTCTTGCGCACCTCGACCTGCACCGTGCGGTACTTGCCGGTCGCGTCGGTCTTGCGAATCTCGCTCGTCTGCTTGCGCGTGAGCGTGATCTTGTTCTTCGCCTCGGCCGAGCCGTGCGTTTTGCGCAGGTACTCGAGCAACCGCGACTTGTCCTGGTCGGAGAGCGAGTCGTTCGGCTGCTTCTTTTCCACGCCCGCCGCGCGCAGCTGCTCGAGCAGGACCGAAGGCGGGACCTTCAGCTCACTCGCAAATTGGGCAACGCTCGTTTGGGCCACTTACGCGGCCTCCTTCTTTTCGCTCTCGAACCAATGGGCGCGGGCGGCCATGATGAGTTTCTTCGCTTTCTCTTCGTCGAGCTGCGTGAGCTCGGCGAGCTCATCGACCGCGAGATCCGCAAGAGCGTCACGGGTCTTGATGCCACCCTCGACGAGCTTCGCAGCGAGCGCGCTGTCCATGCCTTCGAGCTTGAGGAGCTCCGGGTCCACGCCTTCCATCTTCTCTTCGTTGGCGATCGCCGCGACCAGCAATGCGTTACGCGCACGGGTGCGCAACTCGTTCACCGTGCCCTCGTCGAATGACTGGATCTCGTTCAGCTCGTTGATCGGGACGTAGGCGATCTCCTCGAGGGTGGAGAAGCCTTCCTCGATCAGGATGTTGGCGACTTCCTCGTCGACATCGAGCTTCTCCATGAAGTGGCTCTTGATGCGGCCGCTCTCCTCCTGCTGCTTCTTGTTCGATTCATCCTCGGTCATCAGGTTGATCTGCCAGCCGGTGAGCTCCGAAGCGAGCCGCACGTTCTGGCCTGACCGGCCGATGGCGACAGCGAGGTTTTCCTCGTCCACCACGACGTCCATCGCGTGCTTTTCCTCGTCCACCACGATGGAGGAAACCTCGGCCGGCGCGAGGGCGCCGATCACGAACTGTGCCGGATCCCCCGACCAAAGCACGATGTCCACACGCTCTCCCGCGAGTTCCTGCGTCACTGCCTGTACGCGCGAGCCGCGCATGCCGACGCACGTGCCGATCGGGTCGATCCGCTTATCGTTGGTGTGCACGGCGATCTTTGCCCGGATCCCGGGATCGCGAGCGGCAGACTTGATCTCGAGCAAGCCCTCTTCGATTTCCGGCACCTCCAGCTCGAAGAGCTTCATGATGAACTGCGGCGCAGTGCGGGAAAGAATGAGCTGCGGGCCGCGCGCCTGACGATCGATCTTCGCAACCCAGGCGCGCACGCGGTCGCCGACGCGCAGGTTTTCCTTCGGGATCATATGCTCGCGCGGCAGCAGCGCTTCGAGCCGGCCGGATTCGATGATGGCGTTGCCGCGCTCCATCCGCTTCACCGTGCCGGTGACCAGCTCGTCGCCGCGCGAGAGGAAGTCGTTCAGGATTTGCTCGCGCTCGGCGTCGCGGATGCGCTGCAGGATGACCTGCTTCGCGGTCTGCGCGCCGATGCGGCCGAACTCGACGTTCGGCAGACGCTCCTCGATCACGTCGTCGACCTTCGCGTCTTGCTTGCCGCGGTCCTGCGCCTCCTCGACGGAGAGCATTTGCGCGGTATTCCATTCCGGGGCGTCGTCCGGCAGGACACGCCAGCGTCGGAAGGTCTCGTAGTTGCCTGTGTTCTTGTCGATCTGCACCCGCACGTCGATATCCTCGGTGTATTTCTTTTTCGTCGCCGAGGCGAGCGCCATCTCGAGCGCCCCAAAGACGATGTCGCGCGGCACGTTCTTCTCCCGGGCCAGGACATCGACCAGCATCACCAATTCGCGGTTACCCGCTGCTGCTACGTTACTCGCCACTTAACCCTCACAATTCCGGCACCAGCCGCGCCCGCTCAACATCATTGAGCGCGAGGCGCACCATGTGCCCTTCCAGCTCCAGCGCCACATTCGCTTCGTCCGCGCCGCGGAGCACCCCTATGAACCTGCGCCGTCCCGTTGCATCGGGCGTGCGCATCCGCACATCCGCTTTGTGGCCTGCGAACCGTGCGAAGTCGCTGCCCTTGCGCAACGGCCGATCCAAACCCGGTGAAGACACCTCGAGCCGGTCGTAGTCGATACCCTCGACCTCGAACACGCGGCTCAATTGCCGGCTTACGGCCGCGCAGTCGTCGACATTGATGCCGCCGGGCTTGTCGATGAAAAGGCGGAGCATCCGCCCTCCATTCGCCGCCTGCAGCTCGACGAGCTCGTACCCCATGCCGGCCACGACCGGCTCAATGACTGCTAGCACTGCTGCCATAAATTCGCCGGGCGCTGAAACAAAAAATGGGCCGAAGCCCATCTCGTCCCGCACCATCCAAAGCTTTTGAAGTTTAACAGGATTTCACTTTACGGACAACTCTCTGACCCGCTCGGCGGTGAGTTCCCGCCAGCTTCCCGCCGGCAAATCGCGCGGCAACGCGATCACGCCGTAGCGCACACGCAGGAGCCGGCTCACGCGCGCCCCCACGGCCTCGAAAAGGCGCCGCACCTCGCGCTTGCGCCCTTCCTTTAAAACCACGCGGTACCAGCGATTCGTGCCGCTCGAGGCGCGAGGGTCGGTGGCTTCGATGCGATCGAACGCGGCGCGCCCATCCTCCAGCTCCACCCCCTGCCGGAGCTTTTCCATGTCGACCGCCCCTTGAGCCCGAACCGCGTATTCGCGCTCCAGCTCGTAGCGCGGATGCATCAGGCGGTTGGCGAGCTCACCGTTATCGGTAAAGAGAAGGAGGCCCGCGCTATTGATGTCGAGCCGCCCGACTGCAATCCAGCGACCCGGCGGCAGGCGCGAAAATACGGTCGGCCGGCCCTCAGGATCGCTTCGAGTGACGAGCTCCCCTTCAGGCTTGTTGTAGATCAGGACGCGGCTGGCGGTCTTCGCCGCGGGGGTGACGAGCCGGCCGTCGACGGCGATAGGTTCGCCGGGGCTCGCCCGATCGCCGAGCTTGGCCACGCGGCCACCCACCGTGATGCGACCGGCTTCGATCCACGATTCGATCTCGCGCCGGGAGCCTAAGCCGGCGGCAGCCAGCACTTTCTGAAGCCGCTCAGCCTTCGGTGCCGGTGGCGGGCTGAGGCTCGGCCGAGTCTTCGTAATTGGCGGGACGGACGCCCGCTTCGGCAGTCGGGACGGGCTCAAGCTGCAGGGTTTTGGCGATTTCCTCAAGCGGCGGGAGCTCCTCGAGGGAGCGCAAACCGAGGTCGTCGAGGAACTTCCTGGTCGTGGCATAGAGCGCCGGCCGGCCCGGCGTCTCTCGATGCCCGACGACGTCGATCCAGCCGCGCGCTTCGAGTGATTGCACGATCTGGGTCGAGACGACGACGCCGCGGATGTTCTCGATGTCGCCACGCGTCACCGGCTGGCGGTAGGCGATGATTGCCAGCGTCTCCATGACGGCGCGGGAATACCTGGGCGGCTTCTCCGGAGCGAGGCGCTCGACGTAGGGAATGAAATCGGGGGTGGTCTGGAAGCGCCAGCCGCTTGCGACATGAACCAGCTCGACGGCGCGACCTTTCCAGTCTTCACCGATCTCGGTGAGGAGATTACGCAGGGTATCGGCCGATAGCTCGCCGTCGAAGAGGCGCTTCAACTCCGGAAGACCGAGGGGCTCCGGAGATGCCAACAGCGCCGCTTCTATTACCCGCTTAACTTCAGACGGGCTGTGCATAGCCTAATTTAACGTAAATCGGCGCGAAATTCTCGGACTGCGTGATCTCGATCAGCAGTTCCCGCGCCAGCTCGAGCAGCGCCAGGAAGGTGACAACCAGCACCCCCACGCCGCGCTGCGGGTCGAAAAGCTCCGAAAATTCAAGGACCCTTCGTTCCCGGAGCGCGCGCAGAATCCCGCTCATGTGTTCGCGAACCGAAAGTTCTTCCCTGGAAATATGGTGGTGCCGCGACATGCGCGCACGGTGAAGAAGTGTGCGCCAGGCTTCGGCGAGGTCCTGCGGGTTCACTTGCGGCAGCCGCTCTGCGATCGTCCGCTCGATCCAGACCGAGATCGCGATCACGTCCCTGCCCGCGTGCGGCAGCTCGTCGAGCGCGTTGGCCGCTTTTTTCATCTGCTCGTACTCGAGCAGGCGACGCACGAGCTCGGCGCGCGGATCTTCTTCCTCCGCGTCAGCGGACGGCGGCCGGGGCAGGAGCAGCCGCGACTTGATTTCCATGAGCATCGCGGCCATCACCAGGTACTCCGCGGCCAGCTCGAGGTTCTTCGAGCGCATGATCTCGACGTACTCCAGGTACTGGCGGGTGAGCGGCGCCATGGGGATATCGAGGATGTTCAGATTCTCCTTGCGAATCAGGTATAAAAGCAGGTCCAGGGGGCCCTCGAATGCCTCCAGCACCACTTCCAGCGCGTCCGGCGGGATATAGAGATCGAGCGGAATCTCGATCACCGGCTCGCCGTAGATCTTGGCGATCATGTGTTGGCGAGTCCCATCGCTTCCCGCACGTCGCGCATCGTTTCCTCGGCGAGCTTGCGCGCCTTCTCGCAGCCGTCGGCAACGATGTTCTTCACGAGCGTCGGATCGTCCAGGTACGGCTGCGCGCGCTCCCGGATCGGCTTCAGCTCGGCCTGGATGGCTTCGATGATCGGCTGCTTGCATTCCAGGCACCCGATCCCCGCGGTCGTGCAGCCCTTGTAGGCCCATTTCTTCTTTTCCTCGTCCGAATAAACCAGGTGCAGCGACCAGACCGGACATTTCTCCGGCGTGCCCTTGTCGGTGCGCTTTACCCGCGCCGGATCGGTCGGCATGGTCTTGATCTTCTTCGCGATCGATTCCGGCTCCTCGCGAAGGGCGATCGTGTTGCCATAGGACTTGGACATCTTCTGTCCGTCGAGTCCGGGCAACCGCGACGCTTCAGTCAAGAGCGCTTCCGGCTCGACCAGGATCTTCTTGCCGCCGCCCTCGAGCCAGCCGTAAAGGCGTTCGCGGTCGCCGCGCGAAAGGTTCTGCTGCTCATCGAGCAGAGCCTGGGCGCGGGCGAGCGCTTCTTTCTCGCCGTGCTCGAGGAACTTGGTCCGTAGCTCATTGAGCAAGCGTGCCTTCTTCGTCCCCATCTTCTTGACCGCGGCCTTGGCCTTGTCCTCATAGCCGGGCTCGCGGCCGTAGAGATGGTTGAAGCGGCGTGCGACCTCGCGGCCGAATTCGATGTGCGGCACCTGGTCCTCGCCCACCGGGACGAACTTGGAGCGATAGATGAGGATGTCGGCAGCCTGCAGCAGCGGATAGCCGAGGAAGCCGTAGGTCGAAAGGTCGCGATCGGCGAGCTTTTCCTGCTGATCCTTGTAGGTCGGCACGCGCTCGAGCCAGCCAATGGGCGTCATCATGGACAGAAGCAGGTGCAGTTCCGCGTGCTCAGGGACCTGCGACTGAACGAAAAGCATGGCCTGGTTCGGATCGACGCCCGCGGCAAGCCAGTCGATCACCATGTCGATGCCGCTCTGGTTCAGGTCGCCGGGCTTCTCGTAGTCGGTGGTGAGCGCGTGCCAGTCGGCGACGAAGAACAGGCACGTGTATTCGGCCTGCAGCCGGATCCAGTTCTTCAGCACGCCGTGGTAGTGCCCGAGATGCAGGCTCCCCGTCGGCCGCATGCCGGAGAGCACCCGTGTTTCGTACATGTTGTTCTAGTTATCCGTACACAATTGTGCGTACGAGCATGTGGGCGAGATTGCCCAGTGGCGCAAAGCTCTTTGCCATCAGCTTGCCGTTGTTCGCCATTCCGTCGAACACGGCGAACAGGACCACCGCGGTCAGCAGGTGGCTGCTCCACTGCTCGAAGCGCGCGTAGCGGGCCGCCGGCCTCTTAGGCAGCAGGCTCAAGAGGATCCGGCCACCGTCGAGCGGCAGGATCGGCAACAGATTGAAAGCCATGATGACCAGGTTCGCGATAACCCCCGCCTCGGCCATGGCGCCGAGCGGCGACTGCACACCGAGCAGCCTGAGCGCCAGCGCCCAGAGCGAGAGCATCGCCAGGTTGGCCGCCGGCCCTGCCGCTGCAACCAGGCCCATGCTGGTGCGCCGCGGCGCGCGTAGCGCCGAGTAGTTCACCGGAACCGGCTTCGCCCAGCCGAACACGAAGCGCCAGCCGGAGAAATAGAGGATCGCGAGCGGCACGATCACCGTGCCGACCCACTCGACGTGCCGGAGCGGATTGATGCTGATGCGCCCCTGCGCATGCGCCGTCATGTCTCCGAAATAGCGCGCGACGTAGCCATGCGCCGCCTCGTGCAGCGTCATCGCGAACAGCACCGGGAAGGCGTAGATGGCGACCGTCTGTACGAGGGAGTTAACGTCCATCTTGCAGAGATCGATTCTAACTCACGGGATATCAGACAGGTTCGACGGCAAAGGGCGCGAGCGAGCCCTTTCCCTTGCGCAATACGAGCGGTGTGTCTGCCGTGAGATCGATCACGGTGCTCGGCTCCGTGCCACAGGAGCCGCCGTCGATGACAAGATCGAGCGTGCGCTCGAGCCGCTCGCGTATCTCCTCTGCGTTCGATAACGGTTGTTCGTCTCCCGGCAGCAACAGCGTCGCCGAGAGCATCGGTTCATTCAGCTCGGCGAGGAGCGCAAGCGCGACCGGATGCGCCGGGACGCGCACACCGATCGTCTTTCGCTTTGGATGCACGAGCCGCCTCGGCAGCTCTCGCGTGGCACGCAGGATGAACGTGTAGCTGCCGGGCGTCACCCGCTTGATCAGCCGAAAACGCGCGTCGTCGACCACCGAATAGTTGGCGATCTCGGAGATATCGCGGCACATGAGCGTCAGGTGATGCCGCTCGTCGATGTCGCGGACGCGGCGCAACCGCTCGAGCGCGTGGGTCGCGGAAGGCAGGCAACCCAGCGCGTAGCATGAGTCGGTCGGATACGCGATCAAGCCGCCGCCGCGGACGAGGTCTGCGGCGCGCCGCACGAGGCGTGCCTGCGGATGGGTCGGATGAATCGCAAAGAATTGCGCCATTCAGCCCGCCAGGAAATCTTGGATCAGCTTCGCCACTGCTTCCGGCTGGTCGTGGTGCAGCATGTGGCCCGCGTCGGGCAGGGCGACATGCCGCAGCTTGGGAAATGCGGCCCGGCGCTCCGCCAATGCCTGCGCATCGAGCTTCAGCCGCGTCGGTGCGCGGGAGTCCGCCCCGTCGATCCAAAGGACCGGCGCCCTGACCTGCTGCCAGCAGGCGCGGGCTTCTTCGTAGCGATAAAGCACCGGGTTCACGATCTTGTGCGCAGGATCGCCACGCAGCACGACCTTCCCGTCCTGCGCCATGCGACCCCAATGCTGCGCGAGAAATATCGCCCGCTCCTCGTCCAGCCGGGGGTTGTCTTTGCGCAAGCGCTGAGCCAGCTCGGCGAAACTGCCATAGGGCCGCAGCCTCGGGCGATCATGCAGCTCGGAAAGCCATCGCGCATAGCGACGCGGCGCGTCGTCCGGCTTGGTGGCAACGAGCCCGAACCCCTCGAGGTTGACGAGCTTCGCAATGCGCTCCGGTTGCACGCCGGCATACAGGCACGCGACGTTGCCGCCGAGGCTATGGCCGACAAGATGTACCGGCGCGCCGATCGCATCGAGCAGGAAATCGAGGTCGGCGATGTAATCCGGGAACCAGTAGCAGTCCGACTTTCCGCCCTCGGTCAGGCCGTAGCCACGCCAGTCGGGCGCATAGAGGTCCCAGCTGCCGCGCAATGCGTCCACCACGAACTGGAACGACGCGGAGACATCCATCCAGCCATGGAGCAGCACGACCTTCGGCGCACCGCTCGCCGCCCCGCTGTTCACACCCCAATGCCGGACGTGATAGCGCAGGCCGCGGATGTCGAAATAGAGGGACTCGCTCGCGCGCAAGCAACTATGATAGCTGCATGCCTCTTTTCTCCCTTGGCGATCGGCGCGTCGAGCTCGTGGGCCAAGGGCACTACGTCGCCTACGACGCGACGCTGGTCGGTTCCATCACGTTGCACGCCGAGGCGAACATCTGGTTCAAGGTCGTCATTCGCGCGGAAAACGATCGCATCACGATCGGCGAAGGCACCAATGTGCAGGACGCTTCGGTGCTGCACGTGGATCCGGGATATCCGATGACGCTCGGCCGCCGGGTGAGCATCGGCCACAAAGTCATGTTGCATGGCTGTACGATCGGCGACGGCACGCTCGTCGGCATCAACAGCGTGGTGCTGAACGGCGCGCAGATCGGCAAAGGGGCACTGATCGGCGCGAATACGCTGATCACCGAAGGCAAGGAGATCCCCGATGGCGTGCTGGTGGTGGGTTCGCCGGGGAAGATCGTCCGTGAATTGAAGCCCGAGGAGCGCGAACGGCTCCTCGGCATCGCTACGGGCTATATCGAGCGCTCGCGCCTCTATGCGCGAGACATGAAAGCTCTCACTTAGGCGCCATCCGGATGGCGCCGTCGAGGCGAATCACCTCGGCGTTCAGCATCTCGATCTCGACGATCGACTTCACGAGCTGGGCATACTCCGCGGGCCGCCCGAGCCTCGACGGAAACGGGACCTGCTTGCCGAGCGAGTCCTGCGCTTCTTTCGGCAGCCCCATGAGCATCGGCGTCTCGAAGATTCCCGGCGCGATGGTGCAGACGCGAATGCCGCTGCGCGAGAGGTCACGTGCAATCGGCAGGGTCATTCCCACCACGCCGCCTTTGGACGCCGAATAGGCCGCCTGCCCGATCTGGCCGTCGATCGCGGCGACCGATGCCGTATTGACGATGACGCCGCGCTCACCCGAGGCATTCGGCGCTGCCTTGGCCATCGCATCGGCCGCAAGCCGGATCATGTTGAACGTACCGATGAGATTGACCTTGATGACGCGCTCGAAGCGCCCGAGGTCGTGCGGCGACTCCTTGCCGATCGTGCGCTCGGCGAGCGCGATGCCCGCGCAATTCACGAGCACATGCAAGCCGCCGAATTCCTTCACCGCAAGCGCGACGGCGGCCTTGCCCTCTGCCTCGGAGGTCACGTCGGTCCTGGCGAAGCGCCCGCCGAGCTCGCGCGCGAGCTTCTCGCCGGCCTCGGCCTGCATGTCGGCGATGACCACCTTGCCCCCATTCTCGGCCGCCATGCGCGCTGTCGCCGCGCCGAGTCCGGAAGCGCCGCCCGTGACGAGGAACACGCTGTTCTTGATCTGCATCGGCTACTCCTCGGAGGAATAAAGTAATACCGGAAAAATTCGCCGATAATTCTAACCTCATGCAGCTTGGCTTCGGCCTCACCTTCCCCGACCTGTACGAGCGCGAGGGCCTGATCCGGCTCGATTCCGCGTTCCTCGCTTACCTCGCCGAGATCGATCGTTCGCTCGCCGACAGACTCGCCGCAGCGCGACACACCCCTCCACCGAGTGGCGCCGAGTCGGAGCTCCTCATTGCGCTCGCTCCGCACGTCGACGATTTCGTCGCCAAGCTCTTCCGCATCGAGCGCGAAGCGCAAGCGCTCGCAGAAAAGCATAACGAGCTCGCGCCGCTGTACTCGGTCAAGCGCCAGTTCGTGCAGCGCCGCGCGCTTCACAAAGTGAAGCCCACCGAGCTCGACGGCTTTGACGCGCAGGCCGTCGCGAGGCAATTGCTGGGCGAACGATTCACGGAACTGGACTTCGCGCGCAAGGTCAGTGCTTGGCTGCAGGACGAACCGGCACATGCGCAGGAGCTCGAGCTTGCCGCACGCTACGCCGCCTGGGCGGTCAACACGCCCGCGGGCAAGGCGAAGCACGCGGCCGGCGTTGTCTTCAAGGCGCCGCAGAAGCTCGACTTCATGCGGCTCGTTCCTGTGCAGACCGAAACGAAGCGCGGCTTTGCCGAGCATCGTCTCGGGCATCTGCGTCATCGCGAGGGCTTCCAGCTCACCGATCCCGGTACCGATCTCGTCGGCGCCCTTGACGAGGCGAACTACTGCATCTGGTGCCATGAGCAGAACAAGGATTCCTGCTCGAAAGGCCTGAAGGAAAAGGCGCCGGCCGCGGGTTTCCGCAAGACAGTTTTTGGCGTGCCGCTCGCCGGTTGTCCGCTCGAAGAGAAGATCTCCGAGTTCCACATGGTCAAGGTGCGGGGCCAGCCCCTCGCCGCGCTCGGCATCATCGCCCTCGACAACCCGATGATGGCGGCCACCGGCCACCGCATCTGCAACGACTGCATGAAGTCCTGCATCTACCAGAAGCAGGACCCGGTCGATATCCCGCAAGCCGAAACACGGACGCTCAAGGACGTGCTCGAGCTGCCCTGGGGCTTCGAGATCTATTCGCTCCTCACGCGCTGGAATCCATTCGACCTGCGCCGGCCGTATCCGAAGGCACCGACCGGACGCCGCGTGCTGATCGTCGGCCTGGGACCCGCGGGCTTCACGCTCGCACACCACCTGATGAACGACGGTCACGCGGTGGTCGGCATCGATGGCCTGAAGATCGAGCCCCTCGACCCGGCGATCTGCGGGGTCGACGCGCTCGGCCACCGCACGGCGTTCCGCCCGATCCGGGACATCGCGGAGCTGCGCGAGCCGCTCGATCGACGGGTGATGGCGGGCTTCGGCGGCGTGGCCGAGTACGGCATTACCGTGCGCTGGGACAAGAACTTCCTGAAGATGATTCGCTTGCTGCTCGAGCGCCGCCGTCAGTTCGCCATGTTCGGCGGCGTGCGTTTCGGCGGCACGTTGACCATCGATGAAGCGTTTGCCGACGGCTTCGACCACATTGCGCTTTGCGCTGGCGCCGGCCGGCCCACCGTGCTCGAGATCCCCAATGGCTTTGCGCGCGGAGTGCGCGCCGCCTCCGACTTCCTGATGGCGCTGCAGCTCACGGGCGCTGCGAAGCGTGAATCGATCGCCAACCTGCAGATCCGCCTTCCGGTTATCGTGATCGGCGGCGGCCTGACTGCAATCGACACGGCGACCGAGTCGCTCGCCTATTACGCCGTGCAGGTGGACAAGTTCCTTACGCGCTACGAAGCCCTCGGCGAAGAGCCCGCCGGCTGGAATGCCGAGGAGCGCGCCATCGCTCAGGAGTTCCTCGCGCATGCGCGCGCCTTGCGCGCCGCCAGGCCGCAGGAGCGACTCGGCCTGCTGAAAAGTTGGGGCGGCGCGACCATCGCGTACCGGCGCCGCTTGATCGACAGCCCCTCCTACACCCTCAACCACGAGGAGGTGGAGAAGGCGCTCGAAGAAGGCATCGTCTTCGCCGAGGGCCTCACGCCGAGCCGCATCGAGGTGGACCCGTATGGGCACGCGCGGGCGGTCAGGTTCACCGCAGAGGGCAAGGAAGTCGAGCTGCCCGCGCGCTCGGTCCTCATCGCGGCGGGAACGCAGCCCAACACCGTGCTGGCGCGCGAGGAAGGCGTGACGCTCGAACTCGACGGCAAATACTTCCTCGCCACGGATGAAAACGGAGCGCCGGTCCGGCCCGAGCGGCACACCGCGAAACCGAAGCAACCGCAAGTGCTTTTGCATCGCTACGCGGATGGCCGCTTCATGAGCTTCTTTGGCGACCTCCATCCGTCCTACTTCGGCAACGTCGTCAAGGCCATGGGCAGCGCGAAGCAAGGCTATCCGACGGTCAGCCGGGTGCTCGCGCAACGTCCGGCGGCATCAGCGCAGAAAGACGAGCACTTCCTTGCCCGCCTTAACCGCGACCTTCGAGCGCTGGTGCACGAAGTGCGGCGCCTCACACCCCGCATCGTCGAAGTGGTGCTCCGCGCGCCCGTGGCAGCGAGGCGGTTCCATCCCGGACAGTTCTACCGCATGCAGAATTTCGAGTCGCTCGCGCTGCGCGTGCCAGGAACAACGCTCGCCATGGAAGGACTCGCTCTCACCGGCGCCTGGGTAGACAAGGAGCGCGGGCTCATCTCGGTGATCGCCCTCGAGATGGGCGGCTCTGCCGACCTTCTCGCCTATCTGCGGCCTGGCGAGCCGGTCGTGCTCATGGGGCCGACGGGCACTCCTACGGAGATCCCGGGCGACGAAACGGTGGTGCTTGCCGGCGGCGGCTTGGGCAACGCGGTACTCTTTTCCATCGGGCGCGCGCTGCGCGCCGCGGGCTCGAAGGTCATCTATTTCGCCGGCTACAAGGAAATGAGCGACCGTTATCGCGTCGACGACATCGAGGCGTCGTCCGACGTCGTGATCTGGTGCTGCGATCAGGCGCCTGGCTTCGCCGCGCGCCGCCCGCAGGACCGCGCCTTCGTGGGCAACATCGTCCAGGCGATGCAGGCGTATGCAAGCGGCGCGCTCGGCGTCCAGCCGATCCCTTTCACGGCCGCGGACCGCGTCATCGCAATCGGTTCCGACCGCATGATGGCCGCAGTCGGCCTCGCGCGGCACGGCGTGCTCGCGCCCTATCTGAAGAAAGACCATGTCGCGATCGGCTCCATCAACTCGCCGATGCAGTGCATGATGAAAGAGATCTGCGCGCAATGCCTGCAGCCCCACGTGGATCCGGCGACCGGCAAGACGACCTACGTCTTCTCCTGCTTCAACCAGGACCAGCCGCTCGACCAGGTCGACTTCGGCGCCCTCGCCCAGCGCCTTGCGCAGAACGGCGTCCAGGAGAAGCTGACGGCGCTCTGGATCGGCCGGTGCCTGAGGGAGCTACCCCCGCCCGCGGAGCGGAAGGCGGCTTGACCCGGTATACAAGTCTTATATAAGATTTGTATATGTCGAAGGTCAAGGCCAGGATCAGCACGTTTTCGGCCACACCGCGTGACCTCGAGATGCTCGAGGTCGTCGCCCGCTACCACGGCCTCAACAAGAGCGCCACGCTGGTGAGCCTGGTCCGCAAGGAGTTCTGGCGCGCCTTTCCCGGTGGCACCGACAAGATCCGGCCTGACCGCGGCGCCAAGATCGAGAGCCACAAATGAGAATCCTCCTGATGTCGCTCGCGCTCGCCTCCGCGAGCGTCGCTGCCCAGCCGATCAAGATCGGCGAGCTCAATAGCTACAAGGTTTTCCCCGCATTCCTCGAGCCCTACAAGAAAGGCTTCGAGCTCGCGCTGGAGGAGATCAATGCCAAGGGCGGCGTGCTCGGGCGCAAGCTCGAGATCGTCTCGCGCGACGATGGCGGCACTCCCGGCGACGCCGTGCGGGTCGCTGAAGAGCTGATCTCGCGCGAAAAGGCCGATGTGCTGATGGGCACTTTCGCGTCCAACGTGGGCCTCGCCGTCGCGAACCTGGCGGCGCAGCGCAAGATCGTCTTCATGGCGGCGGAGCCGCTCACCGACAAGATCGTGTGGGAGAACGGCAATGCCTACACGTTCCGCCTGCGCCCATCGACGTACATGCAAGTCGCCATGCTCGTGCCGGAGGCCGCCAAGCTGAAGAAGAAGCGCTGGGCGATCGTTTACCCGAACTACGAGTATGGGCAGTCGGCGATCGAGTCGTTCAAGAAGCTCCTGAAGGCGGCCCAGCCCGAGGTCGAGTTCGTCGTCGAGCAGGCGACGCCGCTCGGCAAGATCGATGCAGGTCCGGTGGTTCAAGCCCTGGCGGATGCGAAGCCGGATGCGATCTTCAGCGCGCTTTTTGCCGGCGACCTGCAGAAGTTCGTGCGCGAAGGCAACACTCGCGGGCTCTTCGTCAATCGCGCAGTGTTCAATCTGCTGGCCGGCGAGCCGGAATACCTCGACCCGTTGAAAGACGAGACACCCGAAGGCTGGTGGGTCACCGGATATCCGTGGAGCGAGATCAAGACGCCCGAGCACACGCGGTTCCGCCAAGCCTATGAGAAGCGCTGGGGCGATTATCCGCGCGTCGGCTCGGTGGTTGGGTACACAGCCGTCCATGCCATTGCCGAAGGGCTGCGCAAGGCGCGATCGACCGACGCCCGGAAACTCTCCGCCGCGCTCGCCGGCTTGCAGATGCAGAGTCCCTTCGGCCGCATCGCCTGGCGTGCAATCGATCATCAGTCGACGATGGGCGCCTTCGTCGGGCAGCTCGCGAAGAAGGACGGGCATGGCGTGATGGTGAACTGGCGCTATGCCGACGGCGCGCGCTACCAGCCCTCGGACGCGGAGATACGCAAGCTGCGCAAGGATTGAGCGCCGAAGCGATCGTCTTGCAGTTCCTGAACGGGCTCGCGTCTGCGAGCTCGCTGTTCCTCCTTGCCGCGGGTCTTTCCCTCATCTTCGGCGTAAGCCGGATCGTCAATTTCGCGCACGGCTCGCTGTACATGCTCGGCATGTATCTCGCCGTCTGGCTCGCCCCGAAGCTCGGCTACTGGGCGAGCGTGCCGCTCGCTTCCCTGTCGGTCGCCGCGTTCGGCGCGATGATCGAAATGCTGGTCCTGCGCCGGCTGCACCGGGCGCCTGAGCTGCTCCAGCTCCTGGCGACCTTCGCGATTGTCCTCCTCGTCAGGGACTTCGCCCTCTGGGCTTGGGGACCGGAAGACATGCTGGGACCGCGCGCACCGGGCTTCGCCGATGCCGTGTCGATCATGGGATCGCGGTTCCCGCGCTACGAGCTCCTCCTTATCTCGCTCGGGCCGCTCGTATTAGGTCTCCTCCATCTCGCGCTGACTCGCACGCGCTGGGGCACACTGGTGCGCGCCGCGACCGAAGACCGGGAGATGGCCGGCGCGCTTGGCGTGAACCAGCGCGGGCTCTTCACCGGCGTATTCGCGCTCGGCTCGTTCCTCGCCGGGCTCGGCGGCGCGCTCGCCGTCCCCCGGGAGCCGGCGAGCCTGGCCGTCGATCTCTCCGCCATTTCGGATGCTTTCGTGGTCGTCGTGGTCGGCGGGCTGGGATCGATTCCGGGCGCTTTTCTCGCCGCCTTGCTGATCGGCGTTGTGAAGGCGTTCTGCATCGGTCTGGGCTTTTCGAAGCTCACATTAGGCGTGGAGTTCATCGTCATGGCGTTGGTACTCGTCCTGCGGCCATGGGGCCTGCTTGGCCGGCCCATAAGCGCGCAGCGCAGCGGCAGCGTCGAGTCGCCGCTGCCCCGCCTCACCCCGCGCGGCTGGCTCTGGTTTGCTACCGGACTCTTGGTGCTTGCGGCGGCGCCGCTCTTCGGAGGCGGCTACAGCCTGATCCTGCTGACCGACGTCCTCATCTTTGCACTACTGGCCGTCAGCCTTCATTTCATGATGGGGCCGGGCGGGATGGTCTCTTTCGGCCACGCCGCCTATTTCGGACTGGGCGCTTACGGAGCGGCGTTGCTCCTGCTGCATGGACATTTGCCGATGGAGCTTTCGCTCGTGCTCGGTCCATTCCTGGCGCTCCTTGGCGCACTCGTCTTCGGCTGGTTCTGCGTACGGCTGTCGGGCGTCTATCTCGCGATGCTGACGCTCGCCGTGGCGCAGATCGTCTGGTCCATCGCGCTGCAATGGGACACGCTGACCGGCGGATCCAACGGCGTGATCGGCGTCTGGCCCTCACCATGGCTCGCCTCGAAGACCGCCTACTACTACCTTGCGCTTCTCGCCTGCGGAGGCGGCATCGCGCTCCTGTGGCGCGCGCTCGATGCTCCGTTCGGCTACACGCTGCGCGCCGCCCGCGACTCGGCACTTCGTGCCGATGCCATCGGCATCGACGTTCGGCGTGTGCAGTGGGCCGCTTTCGCCGTCGCTGGCGCATTCGCCGGCGTAGCCGGAGCGCTCTACGCATTCTCGAAGGGCTCCATCTCGCCCGAGGTTCTGGGCGTGCCGCGCTCGGTGGACGCGCTGGTGATGGTCCTGCTCGGAGGCGTGCAGACTTTGACGGGCCCGGCCTGGGGCGCGGGCGTCTTCACGTGGCTCGAGGATTCGCTCTCCCGCGACTTCGACTACTGGCGGGCGGCGATTGGCGCCGTTGTGCTGCTGCTCGTCCTCGCCTTTCCGCGCGGCATCGCCGGAACGATCTCCCGATGACAACGCTCGTCGTCAGTCGACTCGCCAAGCGCTATGGCGGCGTGCATGCGGTTCGCGGCGTCTCATTCAGCGTCGCCTCGGGCGAGCTGGTGGCGATCATCGGCCCGAATGGGGCCGGCAAGACGACCTGCTTCAACCTGCTGAATGGGCAGGTCGCCCCCGACGCGGGCACGGTGGAACTCGACGGTCAGCGCCTTGCCGGGCGTGCGCCGCGCGAGATCTGGCGCCTGGGCGTGGGGCGCACGTTCCAAATCACGGCCACATTCGGCTCCATGACTGCGCGCGAGAACGTGCAGATGGCGCTCCTCTCATATCAAGGACGCCTGCGCTCTCCCTTCGCAGCGTTCGGGGCACTCGCGGTAGCGGAGGCCGATCAGCTCCTCGACAAGGTCGGAATGCGCGAGCAAGCGCCGAAACCGTGCGCGAAGCTCGCCTACGGCGATCTGAAGCGGGTGGAGCTTGCAATCGCGCTCGCCAACCGGCCGCGGCTCTTGTTGATGGACGAGCCAACGGCCGGCATGGCGCCGGAAGAACGCGGCATGCTGATGCATTTGGCGGCATCGCTCGCGCGCAGCGAAGGCATCGCCGTGCTCTTCACAGAGCATGATATGGATGTGGTGTTCGGCCATGCCGACAGGGTCATCGTGCTGCATTCCGGCGAGATTATCGCGAGCGGGTCACCCGCCGAGATCCGTGTCGACCCGCGCGTCCAGGAGGTTTACCTTGGCGCTGCTTGAGCTTGCCCACCTGCAGGCCGGCTATGGTCGCGCCCAAGTGCTCTTCGATGCCAGCCTGACCGTCGAAGCCGGAGAAGTCGTGGTGCTCGCCGGCAGGAACGGCGCCGGAAAATCCACTACGCTCAAGGCCATCATGGGGTTGATCGGGCGCTCAGGCGAAGTGCGCTTCAACGGGCGGCGTGTGGAAGGGCTGGAGCCGTTCCAGATCGCCCGCCTTGGCTTGGGGTACGTGCCCGAGGAACGCCGCATCTTCTCGGGGCTTACGGTGGCCGAGAACCTAGCGGTAGGCCGGCAGCCTGCGCGCCGGGGATTACCCGCCTGGGACGAGAAGGCCATCTTCTCGCTCTTCCCGAATCTTGCCGCCATGGAGGGCCGTCCCGGCGAGCGCATGTCGGGCGGCGAGCAGAAGATGCTCGCCATTGCGCGCACCTTGATGGGCAATCCGCTAGCCATCCTGCTCGACGAGCCTTCGGAAGGACTCGCGCCGATCGTGGTGCGGCACATGGCAGCGGCCATCGGCGAGCTCAAGCGCGCCGGGCTCGGCATATTGCTGTGCGAGCAGAACGCCCGCTTCGCGGAGGCGCTGGTCGATCGTACCTACCGTATCGAGCGAGGCGAGGTGAGCCCGTGACAAACCGGGGACTTCTCCTCACCATGACCGAGCCGCCTCGCGACATGGATGAGGAATTCAACGCCTGGTACGACGCCGAGCACCTGCCCGAGCGCCTGGCGATCAACGGCTTCCGCTCTGCGCGGCGCTGGATGGCCGACGTTCCGCCCGGCGGCGGGCGGTATCTCGCGACCTATGAGCTCGAGACCCCCGGCGTGCTTCAATCGACGGAATACCTCGCGCGATTCGAAACGCCGACGCCGTGGACCAGGCGCTGTCTCGGCAAGTGCGTAGTGTTCAGGCGCTGGGCTTGCGAGCAAATCGAGCCGGGCGCAGCGCAGCCGCATCCGCTCGCGCGCGCGCTGCTCTGCATCGCCGCCGATGCGCCGATCGGGGAGCTCGGCCTGCGCGGAACGCTGCAAACCCGCCGGTTCATCGCGTCGGCCGGGACGCCTCGGCACATCGCATTGGTCGAATTCGCGCAGGAAGGAAGCCAGCCGCAAGCCCAGCCCGGCTGGCAGATTCAGCTCTACCAAGCCTATGGCCCTTGAGCGCTACGCCTGGATATCGATCGCTGCGGCGCTCGCCACGATTGCGCTCAAGACGCTCGCGTGGTGGCTGACGGGTTCCGTCGGCCTTCTCTCCGATGCGCTCGAGTCGCTCGTCAACCTGGCTGCCGCGATGCTCGCGCTGTCGATGCTGCGCCTTGCCGCCTCGCCGCCCGATGCGGACCATCCGTACGGGTTCTCCAAGGCGGAATATTTCTCGGCGGGCATCGAAGGCGCGCTGATCGTGCTCGCTGCCGCGGGCATCGTCTGGACTGCGCTGCCGCGCCTCGCCGCGCCTCGCGAGCTCGACATGCCGCTCCAGGGCCTGGCACTCACGGTGCTTGCCTCCGGGATCAATCTCGGGGTTGCCATGACGCTGCTGCGTGCGGGCCGCGAGCACCACAGCATCACGCTGGAAGCCGATGCCCGGCATCTGCTCACCGACGTCTGGACCTCTGCGGGTGTGATCGCCGGAGTCGCGCTCGTCTTCGTCACCGGGTGGCTGCGGCTCGACCCATTGATCGCGATCGCCGTTGCAGTGCACATCCTGTGGACCGGATTCGGACTTGTTCGCCGCTCGGTCAAAGGCCTGCTCGATCCGGCGATCTCCGCCGAAGACCAGCGCGAAGTGACGAAGCTCTTCGGCGAATACTCGAGGCGCTACGGGGTGTCGTTCCACGCCCTGCGGACCCGCCAGGCGGGCGCGCGCCGCTTCGTCTCGTTCCACATCCTGGTGCCGGACGCCTGGACGGTGGCGCAGGCGCACCGGCTTTCCGAGGAGATCGAGTCGCGCATGCGCGCCATGGTGCCCAACGCGGCGATCTTCACGCACATCGAGCCCATCTCTGACCCTGCCTCCTACGACGACGAGGAGCTCGACCGCTAGTCGCCGGGCAGGATGATCTCGATGTGGTCGCGGCTGACGTTGAGGAAAGGCGCCGACGCGACCTGCCGTCCCCCAGGCTGCAGCTCCCACACTTCGGCCTTCGTCACGGCGATGAAGTCGCGAGACTCGGCCATGAAGTCGCTGATACGCGCGCCGGGCACGAGCTCGATGAAGCCTCGCACGCGATAGGTCGACGTGAAGATGGTGACTTTTGTCCGGTCTTCCATGTCGCGGAATGTTAAACCGGGGCGCTATATTTGGGTCATGAATGCCACACGCAAGTTCCTGATGGGGTTCGCCCTGGCCGCACCCCTCACCGCTTTTGCGCAGACGCGCGGCGACATGCAGTGCAAACCGAGCGGCAAGGACCTCATCTACGACTGTGTCATCCGGCTCGCCCGGGCCGAACAGCCGGTGAGCGGCGCGCAGCTGACCGTGGCGCCCGACATGCCCATGATGCCCGGCGAGCACAAAGGCAAGCCGATCAAGGCACGACCGGGCAAAGGTCCGGGCGAGTATCTTGTCCGGCTCGACCTCGACATGATGGGCGAATGGGACCTCAAGCTCCGCCTGTCCGGCCCGGTGCGCGACCAGCTGGTCCTGCATTGCCAGTTCGACGAGCACGGCGGTCGTGTCCTCCGTCGACCTAAGTAGCGTCATCCGGCCAGGCGATGGCCTGCTCTGGGGCCAGGCGTGCGCCGAGCCGCAGACGCTGGTCGAAGCGCTCATCGCGCAGCGCGAGGCCCTGTCTCGAAGCAGCGTCTTCCTGGGCATCAGCTATTCAGGGCTATTGCGGCCCGAGCATGCGGATCATCTGCGCTTCACCTCGTACTGCGGCACGGGGAGCAACCGTGCGCTCGCCCAGGCCGGCGTACTCGAAATCCTGCCCTCGCCTTACTCCAGGCTCGGCGAGCTGCTCCGCAGCGGCCGCATCAAATGCGACGTCGCGATGGTGCAGGTGAGCCCGCCCAACGCGCGTGGCGAGTACAGCCTGGGCCTCGCGGTGGAGTACCTCGCGCCCGCGCTCGAAGTCGCGCGCGCCGTGATCGCGGAAGTGAACGACCAGATCCCATGGACGCGCACGAAGCCGGTCTTGCGCCGCGACGATTTCGACCTCGTCGTGCAGACTTCGCGACCGCCGGTCTATCTCTACTATGGCGAGCCGAGCGAAGTCGACCGCGCCATAGCGCGCCATGCTGCGGCGCTTGTACCGGAAGGGGCGACCGTCGAATGCGGCATCGGCGCGTTGCCCAATGCGATCCTCACAGCTCTCGCGGGCCGCGACATCCGGTACCACTCGGGAGTGGTCTGCGAGGCGGTGCGGCTCGTGCGCCCGAAAAGCTGCCTGGGCGGCGTGCTCATGGGCACGCAGGCGCTCTTCGACTGGGCGCGCGAAAACCCGGCGCTGGAGCTCGTTTCCTCCGACGTCACGCACGGCGCCGCAACGCTCGCCCGGATCGAGCGGTTCGTCGCCATCAACTCCGCGGTCGAGGTCGACCTGACCGGACAGGTCAACGGCGAGGTGGCGCGCGGTACCTACGTCGGCGCGGTCGGCGGCGCGCTGGATTTCATCCGCGCGGCCAACCAATCGCCCGGCGGGCTCGCCATCACGGCGCTCCCGGCGGCGAGGATCGTGGAACGGTTGTCCGGCCCGGTGTCCGTCCCACGCAGCGAAGCCGGTGTGTTCGTCACCGAGCGCGGCGTGGCGGACCTGCGCGGTTGCACGCTCGCGGAGCGCGCCCGGCGCCTGCAGAGGATCAGCGGAAGTTCCTGAGCGCCGGAACGGTCCAGAACGGCGTCGAGGCAATCACCACGCACACCATCGCGACGGCGAGCGCTGCACGATAGCCGCCGGTGAGGTCGTGCAGCAGCCCGCCCATCAGCGAGCCGAAGGCGGCCCCGACGGCGTTGGTCGAGTAGATCGTGCCGTAGATGGTCGCGACGTTCGGGCCGGCGAAATAGCGCGTCGAAATGGAGGAGACGATCGGCCCGCGCACCCCCATGCATAGACCGAAGATCGGCACGAACAACGCAAGCAACACCGGCGAAGCGTTATAGGTGAGGACGAGAAGCAGCGCCATTCCCGTCGCCGTGCCGATGAAGGTCGCAGTGATGGTCTGGCGGTAGCCAAAGCGATCCGAGGTGAAGCCGCTTCCCATCACGCTCATCGCGGACATGAAGCCGAGGGCGCCGTACGCACTCGCGGCCGTAATGGGCGAGAAGCCGACGTCGACGAAGAACGCGACGAGCTGCACGATCACGGTGAACATCGCCGTGGCGGTGAAGAAAAACACCTGGCACAGGCCCCAGTAAAGGCGCGTGCGCACCGCCTTCGCGAGCGTCCACCCCTCCTCGCCCGGCTGGAGCTTCGCCACATGCGCGCGCTCGGGATGACCGGCATAGAAGCGGTCCCACGGGACGAGGAACGCAACGATGGGCGCGAGGACGAGCAGCACTGCGCCGAGGGCGCGATAGGCGACGCGCCAGTCGTATTCGCCGACGAGCGCCTGCGTGAGCGGAACGAAGATGATGGTCCCTACGCCGGCGGCGGAGAACGCGATGCCAATCGCGGTGGATAGCCGCTCGCGGTACCAGCGCGCAATCAATGCGGAGCCGGGCACCATGCCGGTGAGGCTCACGCCAAGGCCGATCATGCCGCCGACGAAAAGGTAGAACTGCCACAAATTGGACAGGCCCGCGGCGAGGAAGAAGGCCGCGCACATGCACGCGAGCCCGGTGGTGTAGACCCAGCGCGGCCCCAGGCGATCGAAGATCAGCCCGACGAGCGGCGAGGTGAAGCCATGCATCAGGAGGTAGATCGAATAGACGCTCGTGAGCTGCGAGCGTGTCCAGCCGTACTCGTGCTCGAGCGGCAGCACGAAGACGACGTAAGTGTCGCCCAGTCCGCGCCCGAACATATTCAGCGCGAAGCAGGTGGCGAGGACTGCGACTGCAGTCCCCGGGAAGATGCGGCGAATCAGATCTTCTCGGCCGGTTCGAGTCCGAACACCTGCCGCAGGTAGCGCAGGTAGCCCGCATCCTTGCTGACGGTCTTGCCCGGCGAGTCGGACACCTTGGCCACCGGCTGGCCGTTGCACTCGGTCATCTTGATGACGACGTTGATCGGCTCATAGCCCAGGTCGTTGGTGAGGTTGGTGCCGATGCCGAAAGCCGTGATCGCCCTGCCATAGAAGCGCCGGGCAATCGCGATGGCAAGCGGGAAGGAGAGCTGGTCGGAAAAGATGAGCTGCTTCGTGCGCGGATCGACGCGGTTCTTGCGGTAGTGCGCAATCAGCTTCTCGCCCCACTCGAAAGGGTCGCCCGAGTCGTGGCGCGCGCCGTCGAAGAGCTTGCAGAAATACATGTCGAAGTCACGCAGGAAAGCCTCGGTGCCGTACGTATCCGCCACCGCGATGCCGAGGTCGCCGCGATACTCCTGCGCCCATTTATCGAAAGCGAAGGTCTGGGAGTCGCGCAGCCGCGGGCCGAGCGCCTGGCAGGCCTGCATGTACTCGTGCGCCATCGTGCCGAGGGGGGTGAGGTTATTGCGCATGGCGAACCAGACATTGGAGGTGCCGGCAAAATACTCGGGCACCTCCCGCTTGAGCGTCTGCAGCACTTCCTCGTGCCAGGCGAGCGAGAAGCGCCGCCGCGTGCCGAAGTCGGAAATGCGGAAATCGAGCTCGCGCTCGACCGTGCGCACGAGATCGATCTTCCCCTTGAGGCGCCGGCGGCCTTCGTCGACGTCGGGATGCGGCTGCGTGCGCCGGAAGTACACCTCCGAGACGATGGCGAGCACCGGGATCTCGAACAGGATGGTGTGCAGCCACGGTCCGCGGATGGTGATGTCCATTTCTCCGGGCCGCTCGCCGTTGCCGACGCGCACGTATTTCTCGTTGAAGTGAAACAGCGCCAGGAAGTCGACGAAGTCCGACTTCATGAAGCGCAGGCTCCGCAGGTACATGAGCTCGTCCTCGCGGAAGCGCAGCTCGCGCAGCGCCGTGATCTCGCCGCGGATCTCGTCCAGATACGGACGAAAATCGACGCCCGGCGTGCGGCACTTGAACTTGTACTCGACCTGGGCGCCCGGGAAGTGATGCAGCACGACCTGCATCATCGTGAACTTGTACAGGTCGGTGTCCAGCAGCGACTGGATGATCATCCGAGGGGCATTGTAACCTCCACATCATGTGTGGCCGGTACGAGATCCATGCGCATCCCGAGGTCGTGGCGATGCAATTTGGGCTCGACCAGCCCCCCGAGTTCAAGCAGAGCTACAACGTGCGTCCGGGCGCCGAAATTCTCATGGTGCGCCTCGATCGCGAAGGACGTCGCGCTGCGCGCCACAATCGCTGGGGGCGCGACGGAAAGCTCGCCAACGTGCGGGGTGAGACGCTGCTCGAGCGGCCGGCTTTCCGCGATGCATTCCGGCGATGGCGCTGCCTCGTCCCGGCGAGCGGTTTCTACGAGTGGCAACTAGTGGCGGGCCGCAAGCAACCGTGGCATTTTCGGCCCACCGATGCAGAGCTCTTTGCGCTCGCGGGAATAACGGCGATGTGGAAGGGCACTCGGAGCGTCTCGCTCATCACGACCGAGCCGAACGCGCTCATGGCGCCAATCCACGATCGCATGCCGGTGATCGTCGCGCCGGAGAACTATGCCGCATGGCTCAACGCCGCCAATTACGGGCCCGTCGAGCTCGTGCGCCCATACCCCGCCGAGCGCATGGCGGCGCGGCCCGTAAGCATGCGCGTTAACCAGCCCGAGAACGACGACCCGGCGCTCATCGAGGAGACGCGCGAACCGCTCCAGAGCAGACTTCTCTGATACTGTATATAATGCCAGTCCCATGGAAGCATTGACGGACCGGCAAGCCGAAATCCTGCGCCTCGTGCGCGAGCTGACCGAGGTGTCGGGCTACCCGCCGACACGCGCGGAAATCGCGGAAAAGATGGGCTTTCGCTCCGTCAACGCGGCCGAACAGCACCTTCGCGCGCTCGAGAGGAAGGGAGCCATCGAGATCTCCTCCGGCGCCTCGCGCGGCATTCGGGTGCGGGACGGCCGCGCGAGCCAGCGCGCGGGCAGGCTCCTCGAGCTGCCCGTGGTGGGACGCGTCGCGGCGGGCGCGCCCATGCTCGCGGAAGAGAATTTGCAGGGGCACTATCAAGTCGACCCCAACCTCTTCACGCCGCGCGCCGATTACCTGTTGCGCGTGCGCGGCATGTCGATGCGCGACGCAGGCATCCTGGAGGGCGACCTGCTTGCCGTACACAAGACGGAAGAGGCGCGCAGCGGCCAGATTGTGGTTGCACGCCTGGGCGACGAGGTCACGGTGAAGCGCCTGCGCCGCCGAGGCAACGCTGTGCAGCTCGAGGCCGAGAATCCCGAGTTCGCCCCGATCGAGGTCGACCTGCGTCGCGATCCGCTGGCCATCGAAGGGATCGCGGTAGGTGTAATTCGCAACGGCAAGACCTTCTGATAAGCCTTTAGAATTGGCGTGGGCAGCCGAGCCCGCGCCAATGAACACGCTAGCCAATGGAATAGATAGCGTCGAGCCCGACTCAAGGGCGGAGGCGGTCACAGCCGATATCCGCGACCGAGCCGACCCGGCCCTGGTCCGTGCCGACCGCGTCGAGCAGCTCTACAGCCAGTTGCCGCTCGGCATGGCGGCGACGGTGGTCGCCGGCGTAATCGCCGCGTGGGAGCTGCGCGAGGGCCGGCTGATCGAGCTCGTGCTCTTCTGGGGCGGCCTGCTCGCCCTGGTGGTGGTGCTGCACGGCATGCTTTACTTCGGGTACCGCAACGATTCCCTCAAGGCGCAGAACACGGCCCAGTGGCTGCGCTGGCTCGGGATCGGCGCCTTCGCGGCGGGCGCGGTCTGGGGATTCGCTGCCGCCGTGTTCTTCCCCTCGCATGCCGACGAGCGGCAGGTCTTCCTCGCGTTCCTGCTCGCCGGCGTCATCTCCGGCGGCATTCCGATGTACGCGGCTTCGTGGCCGATGTTCGCCGCCTACGCCGCGGCGATTGCTCTACCGTTTACCTACGTGCTCGCGACCTTCGGCAACAAGCTCTTCGCCGAGATCGCGCTATTGATTCCGCTCTTTTTCGGCGTGAACGTCGCGATCGCCTTCCGGCTGAACGGCGTGTTCCTGGCGGGCTACCGCCTGCGCCATGCCTACCAGCGCCAGCTGATCGAGCTGCAGGAAGCGCGGCGCCAGATCGAGGCGAGCGGACGCAAGCTTGCGCTCTTCGCCGAGCGCTCGCCGATCGCGGTGCTCGAGCTCGACGCCAAGGGCGTGGTCCACGAGGTGAACCACGCGGCGGAGCTGCTTTTCGGCTATGCGGCCGACGAGCTCGTCGGCAAGTCGGTGAAGGCGATCGTGCTGCCGAAATACCACGCGGATTTCGACCGCGAATGGGGCGCGATGATTGCCTCAAGACAGCCGAGCACCGGGGTCAAGGTGCGCAATCCGCGCCGAGACGGCCTCACGGTGGTCTGCGAGTGGGCGGTGACGCCCCTCGTCAATTCGGATGGGCAAATCATCTCCGTGATCGCCCAGGGCCGCGACATCACCGCGCAGCTCGAAGCCGAGCGCATGAAGAAGGAGTTCACCTCCACCCTGTCGCACGAGCTGCGCACGCCGCTCACGTCGATCATCGGCTCGCTCCAGCTGATCAACGCCGGGGTGCTCGGCGAGGTGAGCAAGGACGTGGGCGAGCTCACCGAGGTGGCCGAGCGCAACGGCCAGCGGCTGCTCGACCTGATCAACGATATCCTCGACATCGAGAAGATCGAGTCGGGCAAGCTCACTCTGAACCTCGAGATCATCCGCATGGACGAGCTGGTGCGCGAGGCGATGCTCCTCAACAAGGGCTTCGGCGACCGTTTCCACGTGCGCTTCGAGCCGCGCGGCGAGCTCATGACGCGCGAAGTCAACGCCGATCGCAAGCGCCTGCTGCAGGTGATGACCAACCTGCTCTCCAATGCCGCCAAGTTCTCGCCCGAGGGCGAAGTCGTCGAGATCACCACGGAAGAGACCGCCGGGCAGCTGCGTATCGCCGTGCACGACAAGGGCCCGGGCATCCCGGAGGCGTTCCGCTCGCGCATCTTCGGCCGCTTCAACCAGGCGGACTCGACCGCCACGCGCCAGAAGGGCGGTACCGGCCTCGGACTCGCCATCTGCAAGCGCCTGATCGAGATGATGCAAGGCCACATCGGCTTCCACGACCGCGAAGGCGGCGGCACCACTTTCTGGTTCGAGCTCCCACGCCATGCCTGACCGCCCGCTACAGCGCATCTGCTACGTCGAGGACGACGAGGACATCCAGCGCATCGTGCGCATGTCGCTCGAGCGCGTCGGCAAGATGACCGTCGACGTGGTGAGCGACTCCACGACCGCCATCGCCCGGATGACCTCCTTCAAGCCGGATCTCGTCATGCTCGACTGGATGATGCCGGCCATGGACGGGCCGACGCTTTTCCGGCACATGAAGCAGCACCCGGAGACGAGCGCGCTGCCGGTCGTGTTCATCACCGCCAAGGCGACGCAGCGCGACATGGACGAGCTGATGACGCTCGGCGCCGCGGGCACCATCTCCAAGCCCTTTTCACCGAAGGATTTGCCCGACCAGCTCAGGGCAATCTGGGCAAAACTGCCCTAGTGCAGCTTCTGGGTGACGTCCGCCTCCGTGGACGCGCCGAGCTTGCGCTCGAGGAAGCCGATCACCTCGTCGGCGTTCCGGAAGCGCGCGTCGCGGTCCTTCTCGAGGAGCTTGTCCATCAGCTGCTGGTAACGTTCGAGCTCCTCGGGCAGCGACGGCGGCGCCGTGTTGACGTGCTGCAGGGCGACTTCCATCGCGGTCTCGCCCTCGAACAGATGCTGGCCCGTGAGCATCTGGTACAAGAGCACCCCGGCGCTGTAGATATCGGTGCGCAGGTCGAGCGCCCTGCCCTGCACCTGCTCGGGGCTCATGTAGCGCGGCGTGCCGAGCACCTCGCCCTGGTGCGTCCGATCGACCGCCGCGATGTCCTTGGCGATGCCGAAGTCGAGGATGGCCAGCGTGCCGTCCTGGCGAAACATGAGGTTCTGCGGCTTGAGGTCGCGGTGCAGGATGCCCTTCTCGTGGATGTCGCCAAGGGCGAACATCAGCTCGCGAAAGATGCGCAGCGCTTCGCCCGGCTCGAGCGCCTTGCCGGTCAGGCGCTTGTGCAGGTCGCCGCCTTCGAAGAACTCCATCACGAGGTAGGCATGGTCTTCCGACTTGCCGTGGCCGTAGATGCGCGCGACATGGCGGCTTCGCACGCGCTCCACCATCGAGTATTCCTCGATGAAGCGCGCGAGCGCGACCTTGTTGGAAAGGATCTCGCGCCGCAGGATCTTCACCACCAGCGGCTCGTCGTCTCCTTCTCGCGAGGCGAGATAGACGCGCGCCATGCCGCCTTCGCCGATTAGCCGCAGCACCTTGATTCCGGGAATGCGGATCTTCGCGCCAATGGAATGGCCTTCCATGCGCGCGACGAGCTCGGGCGAAAGCGTCCTTTCGCGCGCGCCGGCGGTGAGCTCGTGCAATGAGGTGAGCAGCTTCTCGCGCGTCAGCTCCTGCTTGCGCTGGTAGTCGTCGGCGCCCGCCTTCATCGCGCGCACCGCGATGATCTCGTTGCCGGCGCCCGTCAGGAACAGGATCTTGGGGCAATCGGCACGCTGCTTGAGGCGTTGCAGCCACTCCAGGCCGTCGCCGCGCCCGAGCATGTAGTCGAGGATCAGCGCCTGGTAGGAGCCGAGCGGAAACTCGTCCGCCGGGAAGTTGTGCTCGAGGGGATCGTACTCGTCGACCGTCCAGTCCGGCCAGCGCTGCTTGATGTAATGACCCAGCAGGTTCCGGAGATCCGGATCGTCGTCGATGATGAGGATGCGCATCGCTAGAGCGCCATCATCGCACGCTCAGGGGCGCTCATTCGTGAGCGCTCATTCGTACGCTATTTGGACCTTCGCGAGGTAGTCCGCGTATTCCGCGATGCGGTTCTCGAGGCCCGCACGGTCGCCGCTGCGCGCGCCGTCCTCGATGTATTTGCCGAGCGTCGAGACATGGTCGAAGCCGTAGGAGACGCCGACGCCCTTCATGCGGTGGCCGAGCTGGCGCAGCTGCTCGAAGTCCGCCGAGGCGAGCGCGACCTTCAGCGTGTCGAGCTCCTTCTTGCGGTTGGACATGAACACCGGAATGAGGTCCTCGAGGTCGCGCGCAACCGTGACCTTATAGTGGGCTTCGCTCATGCGCGGATTATAGGCGGCGCGCCAAAGGACCCTGGAGCGGCCGGGGTCTGCGCCCGGTCAGGCTTTGTCAGCGAGCGCCTCGTGCGCCCGCGGCAGATGGGGATGCAGCGTGAGCGCGGCCGCGAATGCATAGCGCGCCTCGGCTGCGGCCCCGTCTCCGAGGCGGATCTCCGCAAAATGGAGGATGGCGGCAAAGTGGCGCGGCTCGAGCTCGAGGGTGCGCTGGATGTCCTGGAGGCACTCCTCGTCGCGGCCGAGCAGGTAATAGAGCGTCGCCCGCTTGTGGCAGGCCTCGGCGTAAAGCGGCGCGCTGCGCAGCAGCGCGGTCAGCCTGGTTTCGGCGATGTCATAGCGACGAGCCGCGATGTCGCGGGTCGCCGCGTCGAGGACTGCCGCCGCAGCGCGGTGAGGATGATGCATCCAGACTCCCCAGATGCGATCCTCCGTTGCCAACGCTTCCTCGGCCGCGCAGGCGGCGAGACGCCTGAAGAGCTGGTCGAGCTCGGCGAGATCGCACGCCGGTCGGCGGTTGTGCCGGCCGGCGATGAGGCTGAGGATCTCGATCACGGTGAAAAGCTTAATGGAAATCGCGCGAGGCCGTTTCGAGCGGCCCGAGCAGCGCGCTATGGTCCACCAGGCGCCGCGCGACGAGATGCACGACGTCGCCGTCGCGCTCGATCGTGCCGTGCACGCCGAGCAGGCGGGCGCCCAGCAATTCTCGTCTTTGTCGCTCCACCAGCCAGTTCCACACCACGACATTCATGTTGCCGGTCTCGTCCTCCAGGGTGACGAAGACCACCCTGCTCGCCGTATCGGGCCGCTGGCGGCACGTGACGAGCCCGGCCACGCGCGCCGTGCTGCCCTGAGGCAGCTCCTGCATCTGCCGCGCATCGACGAGACCCAGCGCCGCGAGCTTGCCGCGCAGCAAGGCGAGCGGATGGCGGCCGAGGGTAAGGCCGAGGCTCGCGTAATCGGCGACGATATCCGCGCCTTCGCTTGGCGCTGACAGGTCTGGATTTTCTTCCCGCGAAGGAACATCCAGCGGCGAACGCCGCGTCGCGCCTGCGGCCATCCAGTGCGCAATCCGGCGATGCCCTGTAATGGATTGCAGAGCACCGGCGGCGGCAAGCGATCGCAGATCCTTGCGATTGAGGTGAAGGTCGAACACGCGCTGATAGGGTCTGCCGCAAGCAATGCGCCGGCCTTCCGACTCGGACAGGCCGTTGACCATCCGCAGCCCCAGGCGAAGCGCAGGCCCTTCCAGCGTGCAATCCCAATCGCTCGCATTCACATCCGGCGGCAGCACTTCGACGCCGTGGCGGCGCGCGTCCTGCACGAGCTGCGAAGGCGCATAGAAACCCATCGGCTGGCTGTTGAGCAGCGCCGCGCAGAACGCCGCCGGATGATGGCATTTGAGCCAGGAGGAAACGTAGACGAGCAGCGCGAAGCTCGCCGCATGCGACTCCGGAAAGCCGTATTCGCCGAAACCGAGGATCTGCTTGTACAAGCCGTCGGCGAATTCGGCGCTGTAGCCGTGCCGCATCATGCCGCTCTTGAGCTTCTCTTCGAAATGCTCGAGGCCGCCGCGCTTCTTCCATGCGGCCATCGAGCGGCGCAGGCGATCGGCATCGCCCGCCGTGAAGCCCGCGGCGACCATCGCGAGCTGCATCACCTGCTCCTGGAAGATCGGCACGCCGAGCGTGCGCCCGAGTACCTGCCTCACCGCCTCGCTCGGGTAGCTCTCGGGCTCCTCGCCGCGCCTGCGACGCAGATAGGGGTGCACCATGCCGCCCTGGATCGGGCCGGGGCGCACGATCGCCACCTCGACCACGAGGTCATAGAACTCCTTGGGCTTCAGGCGCGGCAGCATGCTCATCTGCGCGCGCGACTCGATCTGGAACACGCCGATCGTGTCCGCCTTCTGGATCATGGCGTACACCGCCGGATCTTCCGGCGGGACATCCTGCATGCGCAGGCCGACCATGGCGAGCGCGCGCCGGATGGCCGAGAGCATGCCAAGGCCGAGCACATCCACCTTGAGGAGCCCGAGCGACTCGAGGTCGTCCTTGTCCCACTGGATCACCGTGCGCTCGGGCATGGCGGCGTTCTCGATCGGCACGAGCTCTGCGAGCGGGCCCCGCGAGATCACGAAGCCGCCAGGATGCTGCGAGAGATGCCGCGGGAATCCGCGCAGCATCTGCGCGAACTGCATCCACAGGTTCGCCGCCGGAATCGGCTGGTCCCAGAAGGCGAAGCCTTTCGCGGCGCGGTCGACCTCTTCCGCCGGCACGCCGAGCGCCTTGCCTACCTCGCGCACCGCGCTCTTCGGGCGATAGCAGATCACCGTTGCGGCGAGCGCCGCGCGATGACGGCCGTATTTCTCGTAGACGTACTGGATCACCTCCTCGCGGCGCTGGTGCTCGAAATCGACGTCGATGTCGGGCGGCTCGTTGCGCTCGCGCGAGACAAAGCGCTCGAAAAGGCCGTTCATCCGAGCCGGATCGATTTCCGTGATGCCCAGCGCGTAGCACACCACCGAGTTCGCCGCCGAGCCGCGTCCCTGGCACAGGATGTCCTTCGAGCGCGCATGGCGCACGAGGTCCTCGACGGTGAGAAAGAACGGCTCGTAGCGCAGCTCCGCGATGAGCGCGAGCTCGTGTTCCACCCTCTCGCGCACCCCGGGGTCGACGCCGCACGGAAAGCGGCGCTGCAGCCCCTGCTCGGTAAGACTGCGCAGCCAGCTCCCCGGCGTATGCTCCGGCGGCACGAGCTCATCGGGATATTCGTAGCGCAGCTCGTCGAGCGAAAATCGGCAGCGCTCGGCAATGCGCACGCTTTCCTCGATTAGCTCGGCCGGGTAAAGCTGGGCGAGGCGCATGCGCAGCCGGAGGCTGCGCTCCGCATTCGGCTCGAGCGCCTGGCCGCATTGCGCCACCGTTCTTCCGAGGCGGATGGCCGTCAGCACATCGTGCAGGCGCTTGCGCGAGCGCACATGCATGCGCACGTCGCCTGCAGCGACCAGCGGCAGCCCGTGCTTCTTTCCCAGCTCCTGGAGACTCTGCAGCTTCGCTCGGTCGTTAGGTCCGCAGTGCAGCTCCGCCGCGATCCAGGCACGGCCCGCGAAGCGCTCGGCGAGCCATGACGCCGTGGAAACGTCGTCGCCGGGCACCCACAAGACCAGCGCATTGACCTTTTCGATGTCCTCCAGGGAAAGCGCATAGGCGCCCTTCTTGCTGCGGCGCCGGCCGGTCGTGACGAGCGAAGCGATCGACCCGTAGGAGGCACGGTCGGTGGCGAGGGCGACGAATTTGGATCTTTCGACGCTCACTTCCGCGCCGTGGATGAGATGCAGCCCGCACTCCCTCGCCGCGAAATGCGCGCGGGCGCTGCCCGCGAAGGAGCATTCGTCGGTCAGCGCGAGCGCCCGGTAACCAAGCGCGTGCGCGCGCTGCACGAGCTCCTCCGGATGCGAGGCGGCGCGCAGGAAGCTGAAGTTGGAAAGCGCGTGCAGCTCGGCGTAGTCAGGCAAAAAAGCCATGCACGTACCATTGCCCTTCTTCGCGATAGACCCAAGCGAGCGCACGGCCGAGCTGGGCGACGAAATAGTCGCGCCGCGCCTCATCGCCGTCCCACCAGCCGCAGTCGATGCGCTCCGGCCCGGCGACCAGCGCGAGCCGGCTCTCCTCGACGGGAAGGACTCTCTCCAGCAGCCATGCCGGACGCGGTCCCGGCTGCATGAACTCGTGCGGATCCCATTCGCCCGGCTCCACGCGCCGCCAGGCATATTCCGGCCGGTGGTCCGGGTAGGCGCTGATGCCGTGCACTGCATCGCGCCCGAGGCGGGCCTGCAGGCGCTCGAGCAGCTGCGCCCAATCCTCTGCCTCGGCGGCACGATCGCCGAAAAGCGCACTTCTACCCGCGAAAGGCAGGAAATCCGCCGCGGACAACGAGATCGCTTCGACCGGCTGCGCAAGCTTGAGCACTGCGAGCTTTTCTCGCAGCAACTGCGCAAGCCGATCGGCATCGCGCGCCGTCGAGGCAAGCTGCACGTTCACCTCGCTGGTCGAGCCGTCGAGGTGCGCGAGCGCCAGCACAAAAGCGCGCACGCCGCACTGGCGCGCGGCGAGCAGGCCCTCGAGCTGCACGAGAAGGCGCCGCGCGCCGAAAAGGAGCGCCTCGGCGTGGCTCACCTCCGCCGGAAGCTCGAGCCGTGCCGCGAAGCGCTCCGGCGGCGCAAAGAACTGCCGCGGATCCGGCAGCCTTCCGAGCGCGCGGTCGAGCTCGTCGATCAGCCCTTGCCCGCAGCGCTGCGCCAATCCTTCGCGCGGCAGCGCAAGGAGCTCCCCCACGGTGAAAATGCCGATGCTTTTGAAAAACCGGGCGTGGTCGCCGCCGATGACGGAAACGGGTAATTCAGGCAAAGGCAATCCTCCGCCGCGGGCGCGCCACAGCGCCGCGCACGCCGTCTCTGCGGTAGCGAGGCAGGCCCGCACACCGAGCTCGGCGAGGCCGCATTCCAGCGCGCCGAGCAGTGCATCCGGGCCGCGGAAATAGCGCAGGCTGCCTTCGACTTCGAGGAGCAGCGCGTCGGGTTCGAGCCCGACCCTAGGCGTGAACTGGCAGGCCCAGGCGGCGAGCGGCTCGAGAGTCTCCGCCGCGAGCCCGGGGAGGTGCAGCGCGACCCAGAACATGGAACGGTCTTTTCAGAGGCAGGTAGAGCGGCGTCGCGAGCGGAGCGCCGCGGCGCTTGACGATGTGCACGCCGAGCTCGAGCCCCGCGGGCTCGAGGACGAGGCGCAGGCAGGCCGGAGAAGATTCGGCCGCGGCGGCGAGCGGCCGGAGGACAAACGCCGCCGCCCGGCCGGCTTCCGCGGCCACCGCGAGCCGCTGCAGCTCGGCGTAGCGGGCTTTGGGCAGCCAGGCGGCCACGGCATGGCAGCTACCGGAGCGCAGCGCCTGCTCTGCCGCCCATAGCGCGTAATAGCGGTTCTGCGGCCCGACGATCAGCAGGTTGACGAGATCTACCCCGGCCGCCGCCAAAGCGGGCGCATAGGGCACGTGCGGCGGCGCGATCCAGACCGCCCGCTGCCCGGCAGCGGTGAGCGCAGCAAGCGCCGGCAGGACGAGCCCCAGCTCGCCGATGCCGGAAACGTCGCTCAGGACCTCGGTGAGTGCCTGGCGGGGCCAGCCGCCCCCCGGCAGCTCGGCATCGAGGGCCGTGAAGCCGCTCGACAGGGCTGAAACCGGCTTCGCAAGCGACCTTCCGCGCCAGACCGACTGCCGCTGCAGGATATCCTCGAGGGCGCCCATACTGTACTTATATACAGTACCAGGCGCCCTGGCAAGGGTGCCTACTTGCCGCTCTTCAGCTTGCGGATCTGCGCTTGGTAGGCCGACATGAAATCGCGGCCGAAGATCTTGCTGAAGTCTTCCTGCGCCTCCTGCGCGAGCCGGTTCTGGTGCTCGACGAACGCCTCCCAGAGCTTCGCCTTCTTGCCGCCGAAGCTGAAGCCGGACGATTTCTCCAGCGATTTCTCGATCGCCTTCGGATCGAATCGGCGCAGCGCGCCGAGGATCGCGGAGCGCATGCCGGTCATGAGGGCGAGCTCGTGCGCGCGCAGGTCTTCGCAAGCGTCGCCGATCGACTGCACCGGATCGAGGAACCCGCCGGCGCGCTCGCCCGGGTCGAGCAGGAACTGCATCGCCTCGTGCGGATCGCCCATCAGCTTCAGCGGATTGTTGTCGCGCGCCGCCACCATCGTGCGCTCCTCGGCCTCGAACTCCTTGCGCATCTCCGAGCGTGCGATCAGCAGCATCATCAGCCCTTCCACCGCGGCGCGCAGGATCGTGCCGCAGTCGCGCAGGAGCTTTTCCGCTTGCTCGGCAGAAAGCTCCTTGCCCGGCATGCCCGCGCCTTCCAGGAAAAGCCGCAACGCCTCGTTCATGGAGGCAGGCGGTGCTGCGCTCGGTGCGGGGTGCGGCGCAGGAGCCGGTTTAGCCTCGACGGGCGCCGCGCGCTTTTCGGGCGCTGGCGGCGCAGGGGGCGGCGGTGGCGGCGGTTTCATTGCCGGCCCCGTGTAAGTCGGCTCGTCGGTGCTGCCCATCAACGTCGGCTCGTCGAAGATGCCGGCCTCGGGCGGCGGAATATCGGTCGAGTCGCTGCCCTCCCCTTCCTCGGCGAGCGCCTGGATCATCGATTTCTTCTCTGCGGGCGGCGGCGGCGCGGGGCGCGCTTTCTCGGGGAAGACAACCTGCACCTCGAACTCGCCCATCTCGAAGCTGTCGCCCGACTTGAGCGTGAGGCGCGTGCCCGGACCGTAGCGCCGGCCCTTGACCATCACGGGGTTCACCTTCGAGACCACCGACATCCAGTAGGTGCCGTCTTCCTCCTCCAGCTCGACGTGCACCCGCGAGATGTGCTTCTGCGGATCATCGAGCGCGAGCGTGCAAGTCGCATCGCGCCCGATCGTCACCGGCAGGGCCTCGAAGTCGCGCGTCTGGAAGAGCGTCGGCCTGCCGCCATGCTTGGTGAAGACCTTGACGGTGACCGGCATGGCTCGGCGCGCCTCAGGCGGTGGCGCCGTGGCGCACGTCGCGCCGGCCCCAGCCGCGCTCGACCCAGCGCCCGTCCATCATGGCGCAGTACTGCTCGGCGGGCGGCAGCGCCTCGCAGAGGAGGAGGCACCGCCCGAACATCTCGGATTCCTCGGCGAGCCAGGCGGCCGTCGGCTCCGCGAGCCGTGCCGCGAGCTCGCGCACTTCGTGCGGCGGCGCGAGCCCGTTGCGCGCGCCGAGCGGCACCCAGAGCATCTGCGGCTTCGCCGAGCGGATGGGCACCGTGTCGTCGTGCCCTTCCGGGTAGCGCAGCCATTCCGTGCGGAACGGCTTCTGCACGATTGCGCCGTCGATCGCGGCCGAGTCGGCCGCCGGAGCAATGGCGGAAAGCGCGATGGCCTCGATCTCGTCGAACCAGCCTTCGGCGGCGAGCAGCGTGCCGACGATATCGAGGCTCGCCGACGGCAGCGCGCTCGCCACGGCGAGCGGAAAGTAGCGCCCGACTGCATCGACGCTCGGCGCCATGATTCCCGCCCAGGCGTTCGGCGTGAGCATTCCCGGCGACAGGACGAACCGCCAGATCGGCATGGAAAGGAACGTATCGCGCCAGCGCCCGCCCAATCGGTCGCGGCTGCCCGCGATCGCCGACTGGAGCCAGCGATCCCAGGATTCGCTGAAGGCCGCCGGCATGCGGCGCGTGATGAAATCGCCGGTCCCCGGGATCTTGCCGTACCAGCCGGCGGAAAAGCTCTCCTGGGAGGGGCTACCCGCCGGCATCATGACTTCTTGCCGACGAGCGACTCGTCTTTCGGCCGCGGCAGTGTGAGCGGATGCTCGCGGAACGCCTCGCGCAGGTGCCCGGAGAGGTCGCCTTTCAGTGAATCGGGCAGCTTCCACACCTGCTGCGCTGCCTTCGCGACCGCATCGACGTCGGGGCTGCCGTCGCTGTAGAGCGCGACATAGCCGTCGCGCACGACGCCGTCCGCGCCCGCTCGCAGCGCGTTCTCCAGCGATACCGTCAAATCGGCCAGCAAGCCGTCGCGCAGCGCATTGCGATACGCCCGGGTAGCCTGCGCGCCGAGCTTGTTGCCCTGGTAGAAGCTCGCGCGGAGCATTGACGAATCACCGCCGCGCGACGCGTCGCGCAGATCGCGCAGCTTGTTGAGGAGTGCAATCAGCTTCGCTTCGTCGCCGGCGCCGAGGGTTTTCACCGCGTCGACATCGCGTTTCGCTTCCGCAGTCTTTGCGTCCGCCGTCGCAACGAGATTCCGGTTGGCGAGGTAGCTCGCGGTCCAGAGCACGCCGAAACCGATGGCGAGCGCAGCAAAAACGGCGTACGCCGCGAGGCGCGCAAGCCGCTGGCTGCGTTCCACCGACGGATTGAAGCCGGCGAGTCCCGACTCGCCGAAGATCACCTCGTGCAGCAGGCGCTTCAGGAAGTAGCTCTTGCCCGCGCCCGCTGGCGGCGGCGTGACTTTGCGCTCGAGGTTGAAGCTTCGCGCAAGCGTTCCCAGCACGCGATCGATGGGACTGCCTTCCTGCGTGCCGCTCGTGAAATAGACGCCGCGCACGAACGGCGTCTCGCCTACCCATGCGCCGCCGAAGGCGCCGTCGAGGAACTTGGCGATGAGCGGCCCGGCGACGCGGTACTGCTGCGGAAAGCGGTAGATCGAGGCGCGCTTCTGCAGGTCGCGCGTCTCCTGCAGGCGCTCGGGCAGCAGCGTGTAGAGCCGGCGCTCGAGATGTCCGAACTCTTCCTTGAACTTCTCGCCAAGGCCGCGCGACTGCTCGGTCGGGTCGAACGTCGTGCCCCAGACCTGCGCGCGCTGCTTGGCGTCGAACTCGGAATAGAACTCGGTGAAGCCCGCAAGCAGGTCGGTCTTCGTGATCATCAGGTAGATCGGCAGCCGCACCCCGAGGCGCGTGTAGAGCTCGCGCACGCGGTCGCGCACGTGCTTGGCATATCGCCCGAGCTCCTCCTCGTTCCAGTGCACCAGGTCGCCGATGCTGAGCGTGATGATCACGCCGTTCAGCGGCTGGCGCGGGCGGAAGCGCTTGAGGAGATCGAGGAACCCGAGCCAGGCGGCGGAATCGGCCTGGTGGTCGCTCTCCTGCGTCGTGTAGCGGCCGGCCGTGTCGACGAGCACCGCCTGCTCGGTGAACCACCAGTCGCAGTTGCGCGTGCCGCCGACGCCCTGCAGCGCCTGCTCGCTCGAGCGGGGATCGCCGAGCGGAAAACGCAGTCCTGCATTGAGGAGCGCGGTGGTCTTCCCCGAACCGGGCGCCCCGATGAACATGTACCAGGGAAGCTGCGAGACCGTGCGCTTCTCGCCCTCCGGGGTCTTGAAGCGAGCGTTCTTCAGCACGCCGAGCGCATCCTCGAAGCGCTTGCGCAGCGTCTGCAGCTCGGCGGCCGCCCGCTCGGCGGAATCGGCATCCATCGAGCCGCCGACGAGTCCCGCCAGGAGCTGCTCGTTTTCCGCCGCGGCCTTGCGGGCGCGGTAGAACTCCCAAGCGACGAACGCGATGCCCACGACGACGATGACCGCAATGCGGGCACCCGCGCCTTCGAGCGCCGACAGCAGGTCGCCGACGAACCAAACGGCCGCAGAGAATGCGAGCCAGGCCGCGCCACTCACGATCCAGCGCAGGTTCATGAGCCGCTCCGCAGGATGATGGCGACGCGGCGGTTCTTGGCGCGGTTCGCCGGGCTGTCGTTCGGCACGAGCGGCTCGGAATCGGCGAGCCCCTCGGCACGCAGGCGTGCCGGGTCCTTCATCTCGGCCGCCATCATGCCCACCACGTTGCGCGCCCGCTCGGTCGAGAGCTCCCAGTTCGACGGGAACCGCGCGCTACGGATCGGCTGGTCGTCGGTGTGCCCGGTCACGAGCACCGCGCCCGGAAGCTTGTCGAGCGCCTGCGCGACATGCTCGATCACGGGTTGCACGCTAGAGTCCGGTCGAGCGCTGCCCGGCGCGAAGAGCTGGTCGCCCTTGAGGAGGATCAGCGTCCCGCCCGGGACCTGCGAAACCTCGACATCGCCGTTGCCGATCGCCTTGGCGAGCTGCTCGGTCGCGGAAGGCCCGGCGGGCTGGGCAGCCGGCTTTGCCGCGGCGGCGGCGATGGAAATCGGCGGCAGCTTCAGCCGCGCGAGCTCGCGCGCCACGGGATCGGAGCGAGCGCCAAGCAGCACGCTGTAGCCGAAGTACAGGCCCGCCAGGATGAGCGCGCAGGCGGAAGCTGCGCCCCATAGGGCGAGAGCGCCGGGCACTCGCTTCGCGCGGATCTGGGCGCCCCGCCAGCGCGCCGAAAGCTCGGTCGACTTCTTGCCCTGGCGCTGCTCGATGAATTCGTAGACCTTGGTGCGCACCTGGGCGAGACCCTGGCGCTCGCCGCTGCGGTACTTGCCCTCGAAACCGAGCGCGAGGCAGGCGTAGAAGAATTCGATCACCTCGACCCGCGCGTCCGGCGCCGCGAGCATCTCGTCGAGCAGGGTGAAGAACTTCTCTCCGCCCCAATCCTCGCCGGTCACCTCCTTTAGCAGCCCCTTGCCGGCCCATTCGCGACCCCAGGGCGTTGCCGCGACGGAATCGTCGAGCAGCGCGCAAAGCGCGAAGCGCGCCGTCTGCATTTGGTCGTCGGGAATGCCGGCGGCGATGGCGCTGCGCTCGAAGCCGTCGACCTGCTCGCGCAGGCTCGTGCGAAGCGCCGCGGGATCCGGATGGCGCAGCGCGTGCCGGATCTGCGGCACGGCGGCGAGGATCGGGTTCGCCGCCTCGACGAGCGGATTGAGCCCGCCCAGCGCGGCGAGGTCCGCAGAGGCGGCCTGGCGCTCTATGGCGGGCGCGAACGCGCTGCGTTTTCGGCCCGGCGTCGGAAGAACTACGGTTGCATCGGCGTCATCGGCCTGCTGAGCGCGCTCGCTCATTCGCTCCACCCTCCCCGCGTTCGTTGCCCGAGGCGGCGCTCGCCGGCGCGGCGCCACGTGACTTAATTCTTATTTTAGGGCTAGCCGCGGCGTTGCTGCAGCGGCACGTCGCAGCCGAGCACGCGTGCCGCGTTGTACCACTTGAGAGACTCTGCGTAGTCTCGGGTGATGCCGATGAGCCCCTTGTCGTAGATGTCGCCAAGGCGCTTTGCGGCTTCGCAGTTCCCGCCGCGCGCGGCCTGCGTGTAGGCCTTGACCGCTTCCTTGCCCTTGCCCTCGGTCTCGAAATTGAGCGCCACCTGGTACTGATTTCCCGAGCCCGGCGCGCCGGAGGTCTGCGCTTTCGCCGCTTTCTCGGCGGCAGCCTTCGCCTCCGCCGCCAGCTTTTCAGCCGCGAGCTTTTCTTTCTCGGCCTGCGCCTTTTCCGCCGCGATGCGCGCGCGCTCCGCCTCGAGGGCCGCCTTCTCGGCGGCGAGCTTGTCGGTCGCCGCTTTCTCCGCCGCCGCGCGGTCGGCCGCCGCCTTCTCCGCCGCCGCCCGGTCCGCCGCCGCTTTGGCGTCAGCGACCTTCTTCGCTTCGGCGTCCTTCTTCGCGTCGGCTTTCGACCTGGCCTCTGCCGCACTCTTGTCGGCGGCGAGCTTCTGCGCGTCGGCCGCCCTGCTCGCTTCGGCCTGCTTCCTCGCCTCGGCTTCCGCGAGCTTGCGCGCCTGCTCGAGCTCTTTCTGCTTCGCCACGTCGCCCGATTTGCGCGCGTCTTCCTCGGCCTTCTTCGCTTTCTCGAGGGCGACCTGCGCCTCTTCTGCTTTCTTCTTCGCGGCATCGGCCTCTTCGGCCTTCTTCTTCGCTTCTTCGAGCTGCTTCTGCATGGCGGCGAGCTGCGCCTTGGTCTGCTGGTCGCTGCCGCCGAAGAAGTACACGTACGTGCCGGCGAGCGCGGCAATCAGCACACCGACGATCACGGCATATTTGATCGCGCGCTTCTTGCCCCCGGAAGCCGACTCGGCTTCCTCGACCTGCTTCTTGAGGTCGGCCTCGCGCTTCGCAAACTCGGCCTTCTGCTTCGCCTCCTGCTCGGCACGTGCCTTCAGCTCGGCTTCGCGCTTCGCTTTCTCCTCGGCGGCTTGCTTCGCGCGAGCCGCTGCTTCTACTTTCGCCTTCGCTTCGGCCTCGGCCCTCGCCTTCGCCTCGGCCTCGGCACGCTCGGTCTCGCGCTTCTTGTACTCCGCTTCCTTGCGTGCCATCTCGGCGGCGGCTTCCTGCCGCGCCTTCTCGACGGCTTCCTTGCGTGCCTTCTCCTCGGCTTCGGCGCGCGCCTTGGCGTCCATGCCGAGCCTCGCCTGCGCCTCGGCTTCGCGCTTCTTGAATTCCGCTTCGCGCTTCGCGAGCTCCGCGGCGGCTTCCTGGCGTGCCTTCTCGGCAGCCGCAGCGGCTTCCTGCCGCGCCTTCTCGGCGGCCGCCTCGGCGTCCTGCCGCGCTTTCTCGGCCCGTGCCTGCGCCTCGGCCTCGCGCCGCTTGTATTCCTCTTCCTTCTTGGCCATTTCGGCTTCGAGGCGCGCCTTTTCCGCCTCGAGCTTGGACTTGGCCTCCGCCTCGCGCCGCGCGGCTTCCTCTTGCTCCCTTTTCTCCTGCTCCTTCGCCTTGGCGGTCGACTCCTCCATCGGCACGCCGCGGAGCTTCGCGATCTTGCGCTTGGCGAGCGCGGCGTAGATCCCGTTCGGGAACTGCTGCACGTAGAGCTCGAAGTCGTCGGGATCGTTGCCGTCCTTGATCGCGCGCCAGAACTCGAGCTCGACCTCCTGGTTGCCGCCCGCCTGCGTCCCTGTGCCTCCCGTGCGCTGCGACTCCTGCGGCGACGCCTTCGCGACCGCCGGCGCCGGACGCGCCAGCGCGGCGAAATCGCCCGTCATCGCGCCCGCGACGGTCTTGTCCGAATCGTCCTCGATGCCCTTGCCTTCGAGCGCGCGCTTCAGGGCGACGCCGAGGTCGCGCGCCGACTGGAACCGCGTGTCGGGATTCTTCGAAAGCGCCTTGTTCACCACCGCGTCGAAGAGCGGCGTGATCGCGTTGTTGAGCGACGAGGGAAGCGGCGGCTCTTCCTGGATGATCTTCTTCGCGATCGTCCAGGCGCCCGAGCCGCTGAACGGCTTCTCGCCGGTGAGGAACTGGTAGAGGATGATGCCCGCGGAGAAGACGTCCGTCCGCTTGTCGATGTTGCCGCCGGTGATCTGCTCCGGAGACATGTAGGCCGGCGTGCCGACCATCGTGCCCGCCTGCGTGCGCTCGACCGAAGTCTTGTCCGAGTCCTGCACTCGCGCGACACCGAAGTCCGTGAGCTTGGTGCGGCCCTGCGAATCGATCATCACGTTCGCGGGCTTGATGTCGCGGTGGATGATGCCGGCGTTGTGCGCGAAGTCGAGCGCATCGCACAGCTCGCCCATGATGCGCACCGCCTCCTTCAGGTCAAAGCGCTCGTTCGCGTCGAAGAAGGACTTGAGCTCCTTGCCCTTGATGAACTCCATGACGAGGTAGGCGATGTCGCCTTCCTCGCCGAAGTCGAACACCTGGACGACGTTCGGATGGTTGAGGCGCGCGACGGCCTGCGCCTCGCGCACGAACCGCATCGAGTAATCCTTGGCCGTGTCCTCGTCGAGGTGGCTCTTCAGGATCGTCTTGATGGCTACCCGCCGGCCGAGGCGCGGGTCGACGCCCTCGTAGACAACGCCCATGGCGCCCTTGCCGAGCACGCGCTCGAGGTTGTAGCGACCTAGCGTTTTGAGATCAGGGGCCGGGGCGGCGGCTGCCATAGCTCAAGACTTTATTGCATCCCCTTGTGAGTAGAGCGTAATTATGTGTTTCAACTGGGATTGCGACAAGGCAGTACGTCGCAGGAATTCGACCGCCTGTCACCGATTACAGGCCCAAAACGCACTCCGCAGCCAGGCAGATTTTGCCAGTCGCGTCAGTCATTTGCTGCGTTGCGAACTCACGCAAGTTGAGCCCATTGGGACGGAGCCCACCGCCGGAACCGCTATTCGCAGAAAAACTCGACGATATCGCTCGCGGTGGCGCGGGACTGGCCGAAGGCGATCCAGCCATGGCCGCGCAGTGTGAATTCCTCCCGCCGCAGCACGATCTCCTTGTCGCCTTCGACCGTGATGAACGTGCCGTTCGCGCTGTGATCGGTGAGGATGAACTTGTCCAGCCGCCGCTCGATCTTGCCGTGCGCGCGGGAAGCCATGCGCTCCTTGACGACGAGGTCGGCCGAGGCATCGCGGCCGAGCGCGACCGCAGGCCTCTCCGCGGAGAGGATCACCTCGTTCCCTTGCACGATGAGCCGCAGCTTCGCGTTCTTCGGCTTGTAGACCGATTTCTGCGAAGCGAGCGTGGTCATATCCTCGCTCTGCTGCCAGATGAGCTCGTAGACCTGGATCTCCTGCGCCTTGCCTTTCACCTGGATGGTGGTGATGGCGCGCGTCGCCGCCTTCAGCATCGGCGCCATCAGCATGACCGTGTCGCGCGCCGTGATGATCTGGCCCTTGGTCGCGACGCCCGCAAGCCGCGCCGCGAGGTTGACGGCATCGCCGAAGACGTCGCCGTCTCGCTCCACGACCGGGCCATGGTTGAAGCCGATGCGGATGCCGATCTGCGTGGTGCCGACAGGTGGCAGCTCGGAGATCGCGCTTTGCATCTCGATTGCCGCGTCGGCGGCGTTGTCAGCGGCCGGAAAGGCCGACATCACCTCGTCGCCGATGGTCTTGATAACCCGTCCCTTGGCGGCGATCGTCTTCTCGCGCATCAGGTTCACGCACTTCTCGATGGCGGCATGCGCGACGGTATCGCCCGCCGTCTCGTAAAGCTTCGTGCTGCCGCTCACGTCCGCGAACAGCACTGTCGCTTCGTTAGCCTGCTCCGCCATCTGGCCTGCCGCCCTCCCTTAACGGGGGATTGTACCCGGGAGTAAAAAAATCGGGGCGCAGCTAGCGCCCCGACCCCTCCCTGCTCCGTTCGTTTACTAGTTCTTGCAGGCCGCTCCTTCCCGGCTCTCCTCGAAGCAGTCCGGCGTCGAGATGCCGGTCTCGTCGATGCGGTGGTCCATCGGCGGCGTCGTGCCGACGTCGCCCGCGAAGCCGTAGTCGATCTGCTTCGCGACCGAGTCGGTCGACTGCGCGTCCTTCAGGGCCTGCGCCGCGATCTGCGCGACCGACGCGCCAATCGACGCCGTCACCGAGAACACGCCCGCGCACGCCGGGCCGCTGATACAGCCGTTGTTGTAGAACACGTTCGCGCCGGTGTTCTGCCCGTTCGGCGTGAACGTCGGCTGCGGCAAGGTCGGTCCGCTCAGGTTCCACGCCGACGCCGAGCCCGTGAGCACGACATTGCCGAAGCCGAAGTTGATCGGCAGGGACGTACCGCCGCCGCCGACCTGGCTTCCGCTGCTCAGGGTCGCGACCGCGCCGGCGAGCGAGCCCGCCGTCGAGATGCCTCCTGCCGTGATGTTCACCGCGCCCGCACCGGCGTTGATGGTTCCCGGCGTCAGCGTTCCACCATTCAGGCTGAGCGTGATGCCTATGGTGTTCGCCGTCACGAAGCTCATCGCTCCCGTGCTGGTCGCGGTCAAGCCGCCTGTCGTCACCGTGCCGAAGTTCAGCGCGTTGGCATCGGTCAACTGCGTCGTGCCGCCGGTGACGCTGGTGATCAAGCCGACGAAGTCGTTCGCTGCGTTGGTCAGCGTGATGTTCTGACCGGGCGCGCTGATCGACGTCGTGCCGTTCACCGTGACGGCTCCGGTCTGGCTCACGGCCCCACCGCTGGTCAGCGCCAGGTTGCCCGTCGTGTTGAGCGTGCCGAACACGGTCGTCGTACCGCTCGTTGTGCTGAGCGCCCCGCCGACGGTGCCGCTCGCCGTGAGCGCGGTGCCTGCATTGAGTGTCGTCGCGCCGGTGGTCGTCAACACGGTCGTGAGCGCATTGGCGTCGGTCAGCGAGACGGTCGAACCCGTGGTCGTTAGGGTGCCCTGGAAATCGTTCGCCGCGTTCGTCAGAGTGATCGTGCCCGTGCCCGCATTGATCGTCGAAGCGCCGATAACGGTCAGCCCGCCGGTCTGCACGACGTTGCCATTGTTGCTAGTAGAGCTGAGCGCACCGTTCACCGTTCCTGCGCCGAGATCCAGCGCGCCGGTGTTCAGCGTGGTGAGCGCGCCGGTGTTCAGCGTGCCCAACGTCAGCGCATTGGCATCGGTGACCTGGACGGTGCCACCCGTCAGCGAGAGCGCGCCGGTGAAGTCGTTGGTCGCGCTGGTGGCGGTAATGCTCCCCGCTCCCGCGTTCAATGTGACCGTCGGTGCTGAGACCGTGTCGTTGTACGTCTGCGCCCCGCTCGTGTTGATCGCACCGCCAGTAATAGACGTCGTACCGCCAACGTTGGTTGTCAAGCTGGCGAGCGCCGTCGTGCCGCCCACCACGCCACCGAACGTCGTCGTACCGCTGTCGTTCACCGTCAGCGCCTGCGCGCCGTTCACTGTACTCGCGAACGTGTTGCCCACACCGGTGACCGTTGTCGCCGCGCCGAGCGTCACTGCATCGTTGTAGGTCTGAGCTCCCGTGGTGGTGACCGCACCGCCGTTGATCGCGGTCGTACCGGCTGCGTCGGTTGTCAGGCTTGTCAGCGCCGTCGTGCCGCCGACCACTCCGCCGAACGTCGTTGTGCCCGAGTCGTTTACGGTCAGCGTCTGCGCCCCGTCTACCGTGCTCGAGAATGTGTTGCCCACGCCCGTGATGGTCGTTGCCGCACCCAGCGTGACCGCATCGCCGTAGGTCTGCGCACCCGAGGTCGTCACCGCCCCGCCGTTGATCGCCGTCGTACCACCCGCGTCCGTCGTCAGGCTCGCAAGCGCTGTGGTGTTACCCACCGCGCTCGTCAGCGTCGTCGTGCCCGTGCTGTTCAGCGCCAGCGTCTGCGCACCGTCCACCGTACCCGTGAAGGTGATCGGCGAAGCGCCGGCGTTCACCGTCGTCGCGCCCGCAAGCGTCGTCGTACCCGCCGCTGTGAAGCCGGCGTCGTTGTACGTGCCCGAGAGCGTGGTGTTGTCGTTGAACGTGGTCGCTCCCGTCGTGCTTACGCCAACCGAGGACGAGGTACCGGCCGAATCGGTCGTCAGGCTCGTCAGCGCGGTCGTGCCGCCCACGATTCCACCGAAGGTCGTCGCGCCGCTGTCGTTCACCGTCAACGCTTGAGCGCCATTCACCGTAGTGGCGAACGTGTTGCCCACGCCCGTGATCGTCGTGGCCGCACCGAGCGTCACCGCGTCGTTGTACGTCTGGGCTCCCGTCGTGGTGATCGCACCGCCATTGATGGCCGTCGTACCACCTGCATTCGTCGTCAGGCTCGTCAGCGCCGTCGTGCCGCCAACCGCTCCGCCGAACGTCGTCGTGCC
>DASQGW010000097.1:0-3666 GCA_035632415.1 Burkholderiales bacterium
GACGCGAACCAGCGGATGCGCGAAGGCCACGTCTTTTGCGCGCGCGCCATGTCCTCGTTCATCACGCGCGCAGCCTTCAGGCTGATTTCAGGCGAGCCCCAAAAGGCGTTGGGGCAGGTGAGCGACGTGACGGCGATGTCGACGCGGGCCTTGTCCATGTTGTTGATGCGCGCTTCCCAGTCGAACATGTTCGGCACCGGCGTCATGAAGGGCGCGCCGTCCATGTGGATGGCCTTGAGGCCGCCGCGCACTTCCTTCAGCGTGTAGCGCGGTCCGCCGTGTTGCTCGAGGAGCGAGAGCCACTCCTTCGTCAGCATATGGGTATGGACGTCGATGACGGGGCTCATTGGATCGTCACTCCTGCGCTCTTGATGACCTCGGACCATTTGCGCGACTCGTCCCGGATGAACGCGGCGAACTCTTCCGGAGAGTCGGCGAGCGGCTCGGCGCCGGCGGCGATCATGCGCTCCGCGAGCTGCTTGTCGGTCAACGCGTGGCGGATTTCGCCATTCAGCTTCTGGACCACTTCGCGCGGCGTGCCGGCCGGCGCGACCGCGCCGAACCAGCCGATCGATTCATAGCCGGGCACGCCCGCCTCGGCGAACGTCGGCACTTCGGGCGCCGCGGCGATGCGCCGCGAGGTCGTCACGGCGAGCGCGCGGATCTGCCCGGAGCGCATCCCGCCGAGCGCCGACGGCACGTCGACCACGCCGAGCGACACCTGGCCGCCGAGCACGTCGGTCGCCACCGGCCCGCTGCCCTTGTAGGCCACCGGTGTGAGCTGCACCTTCGCCATCATCTTGAGCAGCTCACCCGAGAGGTGCATCGCCGACCCGTTGCCGCCGTGGCCGTAGGGGAGCGCCCGATGCCTCGATTGTTCCAGCGCCTGCGTGAGCGTCGCCGGCCCCGAGGCGTTGGTGATGAGAAGAAACGGAATCATGGCGAGCAAGGAAATCGGCGCCAGGTCCTTCTGCGGATCGAAGGGCATCCTTGCGTAGAGGAACGGATTCACCGAAAGCGCGCCGGCCGCCGCGAGGCCGATGGTGTAGCCGTCGGGGGCGCTCTTCGCCACCACGTCGACGCCGATGTTGCCGCCCGCGCCTGGGCGGTTCTCCACGATTACCTGCTGTCCCAGGCGCTCGGCCATCTTCGGCGCGATCGAGCGTGCGACGAGATCGGCGCTGCCGCCGGGCGGAAAGCTGACGATGAAGCGGATCGGCTTCGCCGGCCAGCTCTGCGCTTGAACGAAGCCGGCGAAGGCCAGCGCACAAAAGACCGGCAGGCGCAGAAGCATTTGTTTCATGAAAATTGCTCTGACCCCTTTTTCGCTGTTCAGGCGGGTAGCGGCGTCGATTGCCACGCCACCATCTGCCAGCCCCTCGTGCCCTTGATCCAGACGTTGGTGTAGGCGCTGTTCAGCGTCTTCGGCTTCCCGTCGGACAAGAGCTCGATGCGGATCTGCCCCGTGACGAGCGCGCAGTCGCCGAAGATCTGGATGTTCTCCTTCGGTCGCTCGATCTTGCGGTACTGCCATTTCTTCGCGCGGATGCCGTCGAGGTAGCTCGACTTCGAGTCTGCGCCGCCATAGGAGTGCGTGTAGACGAGCGAGTCCGAGAGGAGCTTCTCCAGCGTGGCGGCATCGGCCGCGCACATCGCGGCATAGCGCTGGTCCTCGAGTTTGCTAATGGTTTCTTTATCCATCGGCGATTGAGTTCTCCAGAATTCCGACCTTGTCGATCTCGATCTCGACCTTGTCGCCGGGCTTCATCCAGACCGGCGGATTGCGGCGGGCGCCGACGCCGCCCGGCGTGCCGGTGACGAGCACATCGCCCGGCGCGAGCGTGGTCCAGGCCGAGACGTACTCGATGATCTTGGGGATCTTGAAGATCATCTGCTCGGTCGTCGCATGCTGCATGCGCTCGCCGTTCAGCCGGCAGGAGAGCGTCATCTTGGTTCCCGGCGGAATCTCGTCGGCGGTCACCATCCACGGCCCGAAGGCGCCGGTCTGCACGAAATTCTTGCCCGCGGTCCACTGGATCGTGTGGCGCTGCCAGTCGCGCACCGAGCCGTCGTTGTAGCAGCTGTAGCCCGCGATGTGGCCCCACGCATCCTTCTGCGAGATGCGCCGGCCGGCGCTTCCGATGATCACCGCGATCTCGGCCTCGTAGTCCAGGTTCTTTGATTCCCTGGGACGGATGATCGGCTGTCTGTGGCCCACCTGCGACTCGGGCAGGCGGATGAAGATCGCGGGCTGCTCGGTATTGTCGCGGCCCGTCTCGACGACATGGTCCTGGTAATTCAGCCCGACGCAGAGGATGCGGTCTGGATTCGGGATCACCGGCAGCCAGGTGATGTCCGACTCCTTGTAGTCCGGCGCTTCGTTCAGGTGCTTCGCCGCCTCGGCGAATGCATTGCCGCCGATCAGCGCTTTCAAGTCGGCGAATCGGTTGCCGATGTAGCGCTTCAGATCGACAATGCCTTTGCCGGTGACGATGCCGTAGCTGGTTCCCTGCGCTGTCTTAAACGTTGCGAGCTTCATACATGTCCACTCCTGCTTTCTCTTTCAGCCACATGGGGATGTTCGTCGCGAATCTGGGACGAATGCGGGATTTTTACACACGCGTGCTCGGTTTTACCGTCACCGACGAAGGCGATCTGCAAACCGCGCACGGCACGCTGCAGTTCGTCTTCCTCTCCCGCGATCCCCGCGACCACCACCAGATCGTGATGGCCACCGGCCGGCCCGAGAAGCTCGCTTTCAATCCCATCAACCAGATTTCGTTCCGCATGGCGGAATTCAGCGGCCTGCGGGAGATGTACCGGCGCCTCGTCGACGAGAAGGTGAAGGAGCTCCATCCCGTCTCCCACGGCAACGCCCTGTCGGTCTACTTCCACGATCCGGAGGGAAACCGCATCGAGCTCTTCGTCGACACGCCCTGGTACGTGAAGCAGCCCCTGCGCGTGCCGATGGACATGCGGATGTCGGATGCCGAGCTCTGGGCATGGGCCGAGCGCGAGGCGAAGAAGCTGCCGGGCTTCAGGCCCGTGGAGGAATGGCGCGCGGAAATCGCCCGCCGGATGAATTCCGTACCAAGTACGTAATTGATCGAAATCCCGCCGCCCGATATCTCGCGCTACCGCGAAGGCAACGCGGGCGTCGACTACGTGCAGGTGCTGGACTCGGGCAAGCCGGGGCCCAATGTCATGGTCCAGGCGCTCACGCACGGCAACGAATACTGCGGCGCCATCGCGCTCGACTATCTCTTCCGCGAGCGCGTCGCGCCGATCAAGGGAAAGCTCGTTCTCGCCTTCGCCAACGTCGCCGCGTTCGAGCGCTTCGATCCGAAGAATCCGGACAAGTCCCACTGCATCGACGAGGACTACAACCGGGTCTGGGCCGACGCAGTGCTGAAGGGCTCGCGCGATTCGGCGGAGCTGCGCCGTGCGCGCGAGCTCGCGCCCTTCGTCGACGCGGCCGATTTCCTCCTCGATCTGCATTCGATGACGCAGCCCTGCCGGCCGCTGATGCTGTGCGGGCTTGTCGAGAAAAGCGTGGAGCTTGCCCGGCGCGTCGGCGCCTCGGCCGAGCTGCTGGTGGACGCGGGCCACGCCGCGGGGATGCGCATGCGCGACCGCGGCGCATTCGGCGATCCGAAGAGCCCGAAG
>DASQGW010000098.1:0-7688 GCA_035632415.1 Burkholderiales bacterium
AGCTCGGGGCGCAGGTCGATGTCGCGCTGCGCCTTGCGGAGCGCGCGGTAGTACTTGCGCACGTCCTCGGGGTCCGGATCGTTGTTGAGCATCGCGGCCATCATGAAGGTGCTGTCGATCACCTTGCGGAAGCCCATCTGCTCGAGGAAGTAATAGGGGCCCGAGAACACCGCGGCGGCGGGAACCTTGCGGTCGAAAAGCTTCTCCATCCGCGAAAAGAGGATGCCGTCGGCAAAGGAGAGCTTGATGTCCGAAAGCGGCATGTACGGCTCGAGCGCCTGGATGGTCGAGTAGTGGCTGCCGGATTGATGCCCCACCGAGACCGGCACGCCGCGCAGGTCCTCCGGATTCTTGACCGGCGATTCCGGCGGCACGAACACCGCCGAGGGCGAGACCGAGTAGGCGTCCGCGTACATCTTGGCGTGCCCTCTGGACGCGGCCACGTTGACGGTCCAGTGACAGGCGCAGCTCACGTTGCTGTCGCGGCCGGCTTCGATATTCTGGAAGGCGCCGACCTTGTTCGCTGTGGCATGCGCCTGCGCCAGGTCCTTTCCTTTGAAGGCGGCGCGAAATTCGTAGTCGAGCCCCTCGGCCTTGAAATATCCCTTTTCCTCGGCTACCCATTCATGCAGCCGGAAGTGCGGCGTGATGAGAAATTTGGCCATGAGCTACCCCCTCGCTGAAAACGATCGTAAAGATAAGCGACAAAGCGGCAATCTGTAAGGCACCGGCAAGTCTTTCCCGGATAGCGTGGGCCCATGTCGCGCGTTCACGACGGGATTGTAGGGATGCAGAGTGAGCCGGCCGGCCCCCGGTGGCAGGACCGCTCGCGCAACGTGCCGGGAATACGGTAGAGCCATGAAAATCCAGTCCCAACTCGAGCAGCAGGTGGAGTCGCTCTTCTCGCGCTGCCCCGAGCTGTGGGGATTTTCGGTGCGCACCGAGAATGACGAGCTCTACGTCTCCGACGTCGGCATCGCCCCGCGGCTCTCGGCCCAGCAGTACGGCGAGATCTTCCAGGACATCGCGCGCACACTTGCTGACGTTCTCGAGGAAGAGCCCGAGGCGTCGGAGCTCCTCAAGGGCCGCACCTTCGCCCGAACGCTCCACTGAAGCGTTCTCCTGTAGCAATTTTCACAATCGTGTAGCAATTCCCGTTCTCGGGTTTTAGCTGTCGTCGCGCTCGGGTATTCCCCGATGTCGCGTTTAACGAAGCATCTGTAGTATTCATGGTGACATCGCGTTACCTGAAGGCGCTACAGATGAAGACCCTCGAATTCAAGCCCGGCCTCCCCGACAGCCTGCTCATTCGCCTGGAGGCCGACGTCAATGCCAAGATCAAGTCGCTCTTCTCGCGCTGCCCGGCGCTCACCGGATTCTCGATCCAGGACCGCGCCATGCTGCCGCGCGACCTGGACCAGACGCGCATTCCGGACGCGGATCTCTTCGTCACGGAGATCGGCGTGTTTCCGAAGCTCGACTCGCAGTACGACGAAATCTACGACGAGATCACGCTCGCGATCTCGGACCTCGTGAAGGACCAGCCCCACGCGTACGACTTCCTGCGCGGGCGCACCTTCGCGCGCTCAATACACTAAGAATCAAGGGGACGGCAGCGCTCGCCGCTGCGGCCAGGCAGAAACTGGCCGCAGCGGCTGGAGCGCCATCTACTTGAAGCGGTAGACGACGACCTTGTCGGCCGCCGATTCCGGCGTCCACACTTCCCCGCGCGGGCCGTGGATCTGGCGGACGTTCGGCGCCGGGCTCGAGGAGCGGTAGCTCTCGAACTTCTCCGCCTGCGGATCGAAGCGCAGCATCACCTGCGCGGTCCATTCGGAGGCCCACACCTTGTCGGTCTCGTCGACGTAGACGGCATATACGTGCGGGTGCTCGCCCGGCGCGCGCCACGTCGACCATTTGCCCGTCGGCGGCTCATAGCGGCTCAAATTGCCGGAGTTCCACTCTGCGACCCAGATGTTTCCCTTCGAATCGGACCATACGCGCCGGGCGCCCTGCGAACGCGTCGGGGGCTGGAGTAGCGTCGTGCTTCCGTCCGCATTGATCCTGCCTACGAAGGAGCCCGCGAGCGACGCGTAGTAAACGGCGCCGCCGGGCGTGGCGTGAATGTCGTAGGGCCCGCGGCCCTTCGGCGCATCGAAGGTCTTGATCTCGCCGCTCCTCGGATCAAGCCTGCCGTAGATGCCGCTTTGGCCGGTGAACCAGAGGGTGCCCGCACGATCGAAGATCGCCGTGTTGAGATTCGTGTACCCGCTCTCCTCGGGCAGCTTCCAGACCTTTACGGCCCGCGTTCTGCCGTCCACGCGCACGACGGGGAGGAACCGCTGCCAAGCGCGATGAACTCTATGCGCCCGCTTTTCGGGTCGAGGATGCCGAGGTGGCCGCTGCCTTGCGCCGAGATCCATACCGGGCCGTTCGGCGCCGCGTCGGCCCACACATCGTGGATGCCATGGCCTCGCGGCACTGGGTATTCCTGCACGCTCACCTGGGCTTTGGCGGGCAATGCTCCGATGAGGATGGCGGCGGCGATGCAGGGTTTGAGGTACATTGGGCCGGAATCGTACCCTCCATGGCTGCCGTGAGCGATAAGTCCGCCTTCACGCTCGACCTCTCGTTGCAGGTCGGGAAGTACGACATCCAGAAGCTGCTCGGCAAGGGCGCGACCGGCACGGTCTACCTTGCCCGCGACACGTTCACCGGCAAGGAAGTGGCGCTGAAGACGATCGAGCCGGAAGTGTTCCGCGATCCGGAGTTCGGCACCGTCTACCGCTCGCAGCTCCTGAACGAGGCCTCGCTCGCCGGGAAGCTGCGCCATCCGCACATCGTGGCGATCCTCGACGCGGTGGTGGCCGAGGATTCGGGCCACATCGCCATGGAGCTCGTCACCGGCGGCGACCTTGCCGCGCACGCGACTCCCGAGACGCTGCTGCCGATCGCCGACGTGCTGCAGATCGGCTTCAAGTGCTGCGGCGCCCTCGAGTACGCGGCGAAGGAAGGCATCGTCCATCGCGACATCAAGCCGGCGAACATCATGGTCGCCTCCGGCACCGAGGTGAAGATCGCCGACTTCGGCGCCGCCATCCTGAAGAAGAGCCAGGTCGTGCAGACCGCGCAGATGGGCTCGCCTTATTACATGTCGCCCGAGCAGATCCAGAACAAGGAGCTCACGTTCCATAGCGACATGTATTCGCTCGGCGTGGTGCTCTACGAGCTGCTGGTCGGCAAGAAGCCGTTTATCGCCGCGAACCTGGAGCAGCTCCTCGACAAGATCATCAAGTACGACCCGCTGCCGCCCTCGGAGGCGCGCAAGGACCTGCCGAAGGAGCTCGATCCGATCGTGCTGCGCGCGCTGATGAAGACCCCGGCGCAGCGCTATCCGACCTGGGGCGAATTCGCCCTCGAGCTCTCCAGGATAGGCCAGAAGGTGCTGCCGCCGGGTGCGATTCCCGACAGCGAGAAGTACGTCGTCCTCAAGAAAGTACCGATGCTCGCGTCACTCTCCGACGCGGAGATCTGGGAGCTCGCGCGCGCCGGCAAGTGGTCGCGCATCCCGAAGGCAAAGGCCATCGTCAAGGAGAAGGAGAAGGGCACCAGCTTCTTCTTCCTCGCCGACGGACAAGCGAAAGTGACGCGCGGCGGACGGCTCCTCAACATGGTCGGCGCGGCGGAATTCATCGGCGAGATGGCCTACATCGCCGGCGGCGAGGCGCGCCACGCGACCGTCGAGTCGCATACCGACATGCTGATCGCCGAGTTCGTGCCGGAGGCGCTCGACAAGATGAGCTTGGGGGCGCAGCTCCAGCTTACGCGCGCGCTCGTGCGCAACGTTGCCGACCGCCTGGCGCTCGCCAATACCCGCATAGCGAAGTAGCCGCCGCGCGGCTTAGAGCTACTTCGTGGTGCTCGACGTACCGCCGCCCTCGGGCTGGCCGCTACCCGCGGAGCCGAGCGCGCGGTTCGCCGGTTCCTGGGCGCCAGGGCCCTTGCCCGGGGCGCGAGCCTTGCCGCTCATCGCGCCTTTGCCGCTTGTCGTCGAGCCGCGCGCGCTGGAGTGGAGTGCGCCGTACTCGCTGCGCGAGAGCTTGCCGTCGTTGTTCCTGTCGAGCTCGCTGAAGCGCGTATTCAGCTCGGAGGCATTGCTTGCCTCGTCGCGCGAGATATACCCGTCGTGGTTCTTGTCGAGCGCGTCGAAGCGCCCGTGCCGGGTCGTCGAGCCGCCGCCGCTGGGATTCGCGCCGGGATTCGTATGGCGCGCGGCGCCGGTGCTGCGATCCATGCCGCTTGTCGTGCTGCGCGGCGCTCCGGGCGACGCCTGTCCCGGCGGGCTCGCGCCCTCTTGCCGGTTGGTCGCGCCGGTGTCACCGCCGCCGCCGGCCTGAGCCAGCACGAAGTTGTCGCTCGCTGCCGACGCTAGCGCCGCCACAGGCAGCGCAAAGGCTCCGCTCACCGCGATCGTCATCAAGGTCCTGATCATCTCGAAATCTCCAGAGAGTGAAATGAAGACTCGCTGGCCGCCGCAAGCTGCATGCCGGCTGCCGTTCATCGGGTACGATTGCCGGCTTCACGGGGAGAACGCAAATGGGGAAATTGCTCTTCGCTACCGCATTCATCGATAACCTGGACGTCGACGACCGGGGCTACATCTACGCGGTGGACCGCGCCGACACCGGCCTGCACATCGTGGAGTTCAAGCCCTAGTGGACCTCGGCATTTCCGGGAAATGCGCGCTGGTCACCGGCGCGAGCATCGGGATCGGCCGTGCTGTCGCCCTTGCGCTGTCGAAGGAGGGCGTAAAGCTCGCCGTCGCTGCGCGCCGTAAGAACCTCCTCGAGGAGTTGCAGCGCGAGGCGGGCGTACCGATGACCCTCATCGAACAGGACTTCCTCGCCGAGGATGCGCCGAAGCGCATCGCCGAGGGCGCACTCAAGGGCCTCGGCCGCGTGGACATTCTGGTCAACAACGCGGGCGGCAGCCGGCGCTTCACGCTCGAGTCGACCGGCGAACAGTGGGAGGAGGCGCTGACCCTCAACTTCCGGCGTCACCGCGAGCTGACTCATCTGCTCCTCGGCCAGATGATGGAACGGAAATGGGGCCGGATCATCAACGTCACCGGCAAGTCTGAGCCCGAGGGACTGAATGGCGCCTTCGCCGCGAAGGCGGCCCTGCATTCGTGGGCCAAGGGCCTTTCGCGCGAGGTGGGCCGCCACGGCATCACGGTGAACTCCGTTCCGCCTGGGCGCATCGACAGCGAACAGATCCGGCGCAACTACAGCCCGGAGCGGCGCGCGAAGGAGGAGCGCGAGGACATCCCGCTCGGCGAATATGGCAAGCCGGAAGACATCGCCAACCTCGTCTGCTTTCTCGCTTCGCCGCGCGCGCGCTACATCACCGGGACGGTCATCCCGGTCGACGGCGGCATGCGGCGCTACCAGTTTTGAGGGAACACAAAATGAAAACCATCGTGCTTCTTCTAATGGCGTTTTGCGCATCCGCGCACGCACAGACCTATCCGACCAAGCCCATCCGCCTCGTCGTGCCGTTCGCCCCGGGCGGCTCGAGCAGCATCGTGGCACGCAGCTTTGCCGCGGAGATGGAGAAAGCCCTCGGCCAGTCGATCGTCGTCGAGAACAAGGGCGGCGGCGGCGGGAACCTGGCGATGAACGATGTGGCGCATGCCGATCCCGACGGCTACTCGCTCATCATCACCCACGTCGGCAGCCTCGCGATGACGCCCTTCATGGAGAAGAACCTCGGCTACGACGTGAACCGCGACTTCGCGCCGATTTCACTGCTCGCCAAGGTGCCGAATATCTTCGTCGTGTACCAGGGCGTGCCGGCGAAGAATCTCACCGAGTTCGTGGCGCTCGCGAAAAAGGAGCCCGGCAAGCTCAACTACGGCTCCGCGGGCAACGGCAGCGCCGGGCACCTTGCGATGGAATACCTGAAGCTCGTCACCGGCATGGACATCCAGCACGTGCCTTACAAGGGCACGGGCCCCAACCTCATCGATCTCGTCGCCGGCCGCACGCAGGCCACCTCCGCCGGCACGCCGCCGCTCATGCCGCACGTGAAGAGCGGGAAGCTGCGCGTCATCGCGGTCGGCACGCCGAAGCGGCTGGCCTCGCTGCCCGACGTGCCGACGGTGGCCGAGCAAGGCTATCCCGGCTTCGAGACCTCGCAGTGGTATGGGCTGAGCGCGCCGGCGAAGACGCCGCCGACGATCATCCAGCGCCTGTCCCTGGAAGCGGGCAAGGCGGCGAAGACTCCCGCCGTTCTCGCGCGCTTCGCCGCGGAAGACGCCGAGGCGGTCGGCTCGACGCCGCAGGAGTACGCGGATTTCATCGCGAAAGAGCAGGGGCGCTGGAAGACCGTGATCGAGAAGGCGGGCGTCAAAGTCGAGTGAGTTACGACGTCATCGTGGTCGGCGGCGGCAACGCGGCGCTCTGCGCGGCGCTTGCGGCGCGCGAGCAAGTCGCGAAAGTGCTGGTTCTCGAGCGCGCGCCGGAGGAAGAATCTGGCGGCAACTCGCGCTTTACCGCGGGCCTTTTCCGGCTTGCTTATCGAGGCGCGGAGGACCTCAAGACGCTGATCCCGGATCTTTCGGCCGAGGAAATCGCCAATACCGACTTCGGTACCTATACCGAGGAGCAATTCCTCGACGACATGGCGCGGGTGACCGAGTACCGCTGCGATCCGGATCTCACCGAGATCCTCGTGAAGCAAAGCCTGCCGACCGCGCAGTGGATGCGAAAGCGCGGCGTGCGCTTTACCGCGGCGTGGGGCAGGCAGGCGTTCAAGATCGGCGGCAAGTTCAAATTCTGGGGCGGCCTCACCGTGGAAGCCGTGGGCGGCGGACCGGGGCTGGTGGAATCGGAGACGCAGATTGCGAAGAAGGCCGGCATCGAGATCTGGTACAGCGCGCGCGCCGTGTCTTTGCTGGCCGATGACACGGGCGTCCACGGGGTGGTGGTAAAGCATCAGGGGAAAACCAAGGAGCTCAAGGCGAAGGCGGTGGTGCTTGCCGCCGGGGGGTTCCAGGCGAACACTGAATGGCGCACGCGCTACATGGGCCCGGGCTGGGAGCTCGCCAAGGTGCGCGGCACGCGCTTCAACACCGGCGACGCAATCCGCATGGCGCTCGATGTCGGCGCGGCGGCGACCGGCAACTGGTCGGGTTGCCACGCGGTCGCATGGGACCGCAACGCGCCCGAGACCGGCGATCTTGCGGTCGGCGACGGCTTCCAGAAGCACTCCTATCCGTGGGGCGTGTACATCAACGCCGAAGGCAGGCGCTTCGTCGATGAAGGCGCCGACTTCCGCAACTACACCTATGCCAAGTACGGCCGAGTGATCCTGCAGCAGCCGAGGCAGTTCGCCTGGCAGATCTTCGACGCCAAGGTGAAGGCGCAGCTGCGCGACGAGTACCGCATCCGCCAGGTCACCAAGATCACCGGCAATACGCTCGAGGAGCTGGTGTCGAAGATGGACGACACCGACCACAAGAGCGCGCTCGAGACGCTGAAGAAGTACAACGCCGCAGTGCGCACCGACGTTCCGTTCAATCCGAACGTGAAGGATGGTCGTCGCACCGAAGGGCTCGATGTCAACAAGACCAATTGGGCCAACACGCTCGACACGCCGCCTTTCGAGGCGTACGCGGTCACCTGCGG
>DASQGW010000099.1:0-7106 GCA_035632415.1 Burkholderiales bacterium
TTCCAGGCGGATATCTTCCGCATCCCGCTGCGCGAAGCTTGGTTCGATCACGTCCTGTGCCTCGGCGTGCTGCAGCACACGCCGGACCCGGAGCGTGCGTTCCTCAGCCTCGCGCGCCACGTGAAGCCGGGCGGCGACCTCGTGATCGACGTCTATCGGCGCTCGCTCGCCGCAGCGCTGCAATGGAAGTACGTGCTGCGTCCTATCACGAGACGCATGAATCCAACGCGGCTCTATGGAATCGTCGAGACTCTGGTGCCCGCGCTCGTGGCGCCGACTCGCTGGCTGCGGCGCCTCGCGGGTCGCGCAGGAGCGCGGCTCTCCCCTATCGTGGAGTATTCGCACCTCGGGCTTACGCCCGAGCAAAACGTCCAGTGGGCCGTGCTGGATACTTTCGATATGTATTCGCCCGCTTATGACCTGCCGCAGAGCGCGGACACGGTGCGCCGCTGGTTCGCGGCCGCGGGATTCGTGCAGGTCGAAGTCTTCGACGGCCTGAATGGCGTAGTGGGGCGTGGGCGGCGCCCCGCGTCCTAGCCATGTGCGGACTGATGGGAGCGACGGGCCTGCGGCACGCGGCCGATCCCGCGCGCGCCCAGGCCGCCATTGAGCGGCTGGGCTGGCGGGGCCCCGACGACCGCGGGCTGTGGAGCGAGCAGGAAACGGTGCTCGCGCACTGCCGGCTCTCCATCATTGACCTGTCGCCCGCGGGGCATCAGCCGATGGTTTCGGCCGACGGCCGCTATGTGCTGACCTACAACGGCGAGATCTACAACTTCCGCGAGATCCGCGCTGAGCTCGGCGGCGACTGGCGCAGCGACTCAGATTCCGAAGTCATCCTGCGGGCGTACGCCCGTTGGGGAAACGAATTCCTCCAGCGGCTGCGCGGGATGTTCGCGCTCGGCATCTGGGACCGGCAGGAAAAAAAACTGCTGCTGGCGCGCGATCGCCTCGGCGTAAAGCCGCTCTACTACGCGCAGCGCAACGGCACCGTCCTCTTCGGCTCGCGCCCGCAGGCCCTCTTTGCCTACGACCCGCAACTCTCGAACGCGATCGATCTTGCGGGACTTTCGCTCTACCTCGAAGCGGGTTATTTCCCGGCGCCGTTCACGCTATACAGCGCAGTTCGCAAGCTGCCGGCCGGACACCTGCTCGAGTTCGCCGGGGGAAAGGCGAACGTCACCGCTTATTGGAATCCGCTCGGCATCGAGCCCGTGGCGGCATGGCGTAAGCGGCCGGAAAGCGATTTGCTGGATGAGCTGGAGGCACTCGTCACGGCGGGCGTCAAGGCGCGCCTGGTCAGCGACGTGCCGCTCGGCGCCTTCCTGTCGGGTGGCATCGACAGCTCGATCGTCGTCGCGCTGATGTCGAAGCTCGCGAGCGGGCCGGTGAAGACATTCACGATCGGCTTTCGCGAGCGCGAGTACGACGAGAGCGCGCACGCCGCAGTCGTAGCAAAAGCATTCGGTACGGAGCACCGGCAGGAGATTCTCTCGGTCGACGATCTCCTCGCGCTCGTGCCGCAGTTCCATGAACATTTCGACGAGCCGTTCTTCGACAGCTCCGCCTTCCCCGCGCTGGCGGTATCGCGCCTCGCGCGCCGCGAAGTCACGGTTGCATTGGGCGGCGACGGCGGCGACGAGCTCTTTGGCGGCTACCACTACTACAGCATCCTGCATCGCATGGCGCCGGCATTTCGCTTGCCGCAGACATTGCGCTCCGGCGCGGCGCAGATGATCCGCCTCGCGCCGTCGCACCGGGCGCAGCTGCTCGCGCAGACCCTGAGCGAGGATGACCCGATGAAGGCATTTCGCTTCATGCGCAGCATCGCCAAGGACTTCGGCAGCGTGATGCTCGAGCCGCGTTCCAATATGGACCAGCTCTTCGCCACGACGGTCGCGCAAATGCCACAGGGTCTGAGGTCGGCCGAACAAGCCATGCGGCTCGACCTGACCCACATCCTGCCCGAGGAGTACCTGCAGAAGACCGACCTGTCGAGCATGAGCTACGCGCTCGAGGCGCGTGAGCCGCTGCTCGACCATGAGCTCGTCGAATGGAGCCTGAAGCTGCCGCTCGAATGGAAGCTGCACGGCGGCAAAGGCAAGTACCTCCTGCGGCGCCTCGCGGAACGCTACCTGCCGCGCGAAATCGTCGAGCGGCCCAAACAGGGCTTCGGCGTGCCGATCGATCGCTGGCTGCGAGGCCCGTTGCGCAGCTGGGCGCGTGAGCGCCTCGAAGATCGGCGCCTCTACGAGCGCTTTCCGCTCGACCGTCGACGCGTGCTCGAGCTGCTCGAGCTCCACCTGTCGAGCCGGCGCGATACGCATCCGCTGCTGTGGGCGGTGCTCATGCTGGCGCCCTTCGCATGAGCATAGTGCTCATCGACGCGCTGTCGGCGCGCCGGGGCGGTGGACAGACTTACCTTCGCAATCTCCTCACCCGCCTGCCGCCGGGCGAACCGAGCCGCATCTACGTCCTCGCGCAGCGCGAGCTCGAATCCGAGCTCGCGAGCGCTCGGGTAGATGTGGTGCAGCCGCGCTGGCCGATGCACAACGGGCTTCTCCTTTCGATTTGGAAAAAACTCTTCCTGCACGGTTACGCAAAGCGGCTCGGCGCATCGCTCGTCTTCTTTCCGGGCGGCATCGTGGGCGCATCCATCCCGGCCGGCGCGCGAGGCGCCACCATGTTCCGCAACGTCATCCCGTTCGACCTGGCGCAGCGCCGCCGCTACGGCATGAGCTACCAGCGCTTGCGTAACTGGCTGCTCGAGCGCGTGATGCTGAGGGGCATGCTTGGCGCTGATCGCGTCATCTTTCTCTCCGACTACGGGCGCTCGCTGATCGAGAAGCACGCCGGACACCCCGTCGCGGGAGCGGTGACCATTCCGCACGGCGTGAGCGACGCCTTTCGCTCTACCGGGCCGCGCCCCGCATGGCTCCCCTCCACGCCGTACGTGCTCTATGTATCGACGTTCGAGCCGTACAAGGCACAACTGGAAGTCGTCCGGGCCTTCGCCCGCGTCGTGCGCGAATGGAAGGAGCCGCTGTCGCTCGTGCTCCTCGGCTACCACCGTACGTCCTATGGCCAGCGTGTGCAGCAGGAAATCGATGCGCTTGGCCTCGCGGACCGCGTCGCTATTCCCGGCAACAAGCCCTACGCCGAACTGCCGGCGGCGAACCATCACGCCCACATCAGCGTGTTCGCCTCGGAAGCAGAAAACTGCCCCAACGTGCTCCTCGAAGCGATGGCCTCAGGGAAGCCGATCCTCTGCTCGAGCCGGCCGCCGATGCCGGAATTTGGCGGTGATGCCGTCTGGTATTTCGAGCCTTCGAACGTCGATGAGCTTGCGACGAAACTCCTTCGCCTGCTGCGGGAGCCCGATAGTCGTGCGACCCTCGGCGCGCGCGCGGCCGAGCGCTCGCGGCGCTACGACTGGGACGAGACTGCCCGCAAGACCTGGGCGGCGCTGCTCGACGGTATAAAGTAGGCGCGATGCAAATTTCCGACGCGCAACGGCAGGAATTCGAGCGCCAGGGCATGACGATCATCGCCGACGCGCTGCCCGCCGATGTCGCGGAGCAGGCGCGCAGCCAATTCGTCGCTGCGGACTACGAGCTCGTCGACCAGATCCGAGAGCACCATTACGAGCACGTCTTCAAGACCGATTCGCCTTATCTACCCCAGCCAGGCGAGCACTACCTCGCACGCTTCCGCCGAGCGCGTGGCCTGGAAGGCGGGCCGTACCTCCGGCCTTTCTATGAGCGGCATATCAAGCCGTTCCTCGACTCGCTCGCCAATATCGCCTCGACAAGAGTAGACCTGCGCGCCTACCAGATGGTCGCCGGTGATCATCAGCGCATTCACATCGACGAATACGCCGGCCCCGTCGGCTTCATCTATTACATGAGCAAGGGCTGGAAATGGGACTGGGGCGGCCTGCTTCTCACCGCACACGGCGACGAGATGGCCGCCTCGATTCCCAAGTTCAACCAGTTGATCGTCCTGAACCACGGGAAGAGGCGCCCGCCGCACTGCGTGACACCGGTCACGCCATTCGCGCGTGAACCGCGCTACATGCTGGTCGGTTTCGCCGCCTAGCGCTTGATGATGTAGGCGCCGGGGTTCGGGCTCCAGTCGAGTTTGCGCATCTCGACCGTCTTCCCCTCGAAGAACTCGTCTACTGCTTTGCTTTCACCTTCCCAGGGACGGATGCCGTACTCGTCGAACACGACGACGCCGCCAGGCACCACCAGCGGCCAGAACTGCTCCAAGGCTATCTTCGTCGGCACGTACACGTCGCAATCGAAGTGGATGAGCGAAAGACGCAGACCGGGATTGTCCTTGACGAACTGCGGAACCGTCTTCTCGATGTCGCCTTTGATGAGCTTGACGCGGGGCTTGTGCGGGACGAAGCGGTCGGCGTCGAAGATACGGATCGCGTCCTCCAAGGCAGCCTCATAGGCTGATCCCTCGAAGCCGCCGCCCACCTTGTCGACGCGGCGATCCTCCTTGCCGTCCTTGGCGTGCAGCTCCTTGAAGCCGGTCCAGTTGTCGAAGCCGAAGACCTGCTTCTGCCGGTCGCCCATGTTGCGGATCTCGAGCAGGTTGGCCCAGGTCATAAGCGAGGCGCCACGGAAGACGCCCAGCTCGATGATGTCACCCGGCAGGTCGAGCGCCATCCGGAACATCTCGTAGTGGGCGAGGAAGCGCTTCAAGGTCGTGCGCCGCGCATAGATCGCGAAGTTGCGCGCCGCCTCGATCGGATCGAGCGCAAAACGCTCGAAATGCGCGCGCAGCATGGCTTCGACCGCGTCATCCGAGGCGTAGTTGGCGATGCCATCGAATGCTGGACGAGCGGCCTTGGCCTTCGATCGATTACGCGACATACCACTGCCCCTTCTGGAGATCGTAATAGTCCTTGCCTCCGATCACCGCATCGCGCGTCGTAATCCTGAACTCCATCGATGTGCGCTCGGCGTTCGCCGGCCCATCGTTATAGGAGCGATGCAGGACATGCTGCCCGAAGACGAAAGCATCCCCGAGCTTCAGCTCGAAGCGACGCGCGGCCTTGGGTCTTTGGCTATCCGGCAGATCGAACTGGTTGATGGCCACGTCTTCACGGATCAGGTGCTCGACCGGCCCCTGGGTCGGATCGATCGCAAATTCCACCGAAGGGCGTAACCGGGTGCTTTCCTCCAGAGGGACAAAACAGGTGATGACGCGCCTGTGTCCGCGCGGACCGAGCGCCCGCATATAGGCGGAGTCCTGGTGCCAGGGTACGAGCGAGCTCTGGTTGCGAATGGTGCGGATCTGCGGGGGAAAGGATATCTGCGTGAACTCCGGAACGCGCCTCGTGAAGATGTCCGCGCGTGCGCCGCGCCAGATGTCGTACCACCGGCGATTCAGCCGGACCTCGTCCGTCGCGACACCAACCGTGCGCGCGGTTCTTGCGCGCTCATCGTCCGCGCGACTCGCGGCGTTCGCCGCGTCGATTGCCTTGCGCACGGAGCGCAGGGTCGCGGCGTCAAACAATCCGCGCGCCACGATCAGAAAATTCTCTGGCGAGGCGAAGAGGACTTCCTCTGCGGTCATCGTCGTTTGGTCCACGCCTATAATTCTCCCATGCTCGCTGTCGGTAGAGGCCTCGCGCTCAACAGCCTGGCCCAATCACCCCATCTCGCCGGCACGCGCCTCACGCAACGTTTCCGGAGCGAGCCGCTAGGCCTAATCGATGTCGGCTCGCTTGGCGGTGTGCATCCCGTTGCTGAGCCGGCTGCGGCATTGATTCAGGCGCTCTGCTTCGAGCCGGACGAAGAAGCGTTCCATGCACTCGAGCGCCAATACGCGTCGCCCGCTCCCTATGCCGCCGTCAAGGTGATGCGCGATGCATTGGGCGGAACGCGATCCAGCTCGCGCGACCTGTACGTCGCCAAGGTGCCGACCAACACGTCGCTTCTCGAACCGAATCCGCGCTTCATCTCGCGCTACCGTGCCGAGCGCTTCCTCGTCGATCGCGTCATCAAGGTCGCCACGCGCCCCCTGGACGAGGTAGCGCCGGCACCATTCGGCGAGATCATCAAGCTCGACACGCAGGGCAGCGAGCACGAGATCCTCGAAGGCGCCAAGCGTTTGCTGGACGAGCGCTGTGTGGCGGTCTTCTGCGAGGTGGAGTTCTTCCAGGTCTACCGCGGCCAAAAGACCCTTTCCGACATCGACGTTCTGCTCCGACAGCACGGCTTCGCCCTCTATGGCGTCTACCCCCATTACCGCTCCACCAAGTCCCTCGATCCGGCGCGGGAGCACACCGAGGAGCGCCTGATGTGGGCAGATGCGGTGTTCTTCAGGGACCCGTTCGATGACCTGAACGCGGGCAAGACGCTTTCGCCGCGGGCTATCGATTGCCTGATCCTCGCCGCCTGGCTGACCGGTTTCTACGACTTCGCCATCGAACTCACCCAGAAATGCGTCGCCGAGGGCGAAGGCCGCGATGCCCTGATACGCGTGGCCCGCGAGGCAGCCCAGGCGGCGGCAAGCGTGCTGATGAAGGATTATCGCGGCAGGACGCCGCAGTCGTATCTCGAGCTGCGCAAGTTCGTCGACCGGCACATCACGAACAGCAGCACCGACTTCTTCAGCGGATAGCGAGCAGGATCGCCGCGGCGGCACCCATCGCCGCGAATTCGCCGCGATCAAGGGCCCCGAGCAGTTCCTCTTTCGACAGAAGGACAAGCTCGGTGTGCTCCAGATCGCCCGAATCCACCGCCATAGTCTTCCGTGCACCCTCGGCGGCAAAGAAATGCGCGGTGCCACAGCCGTAGTTTGCGTTGACCGTGTAGCTGCCCAGGGAGCGCCAGCGCTGCGCCTCGTAGCCGGTCTCCTCGCGCAGCTCGCGCCTCGCCGCATCGAGCGGCGTTTCCCCGGCATCCAGCGCGCCCCCGGGCAGCGTGAGGCACACGCGGCCTGGACCGTGCCGATACTGACGCGTGACGAGATAGCGCCCATCCTCTGCTTGGGCGACGATGCCCGAAAAGTCCTGCAGCGTGATGCGGTGGTAGTCGTCGATGACGCGTCCGTCGGAGAGCTCGATCTTTTGTCGATCGACCGCG
>DASQGW010000100.1:0-35508 GCA_035632415.1 Burkholderiales bacterium
TCTTGCCCGAGCCGGTCTCGCCGCAGACGATCACCACCGGATGGCGCTCGACGGCAGCGCAGATGTCTTCGCGCCGCGCATTGATCGGCAGCGCGGCGTCGAACCGTATCCGGCTCATGGCCGCGCATGCTACTGGTTGCAGCGGGGATAGGAGCGATAGCGCGCCAGGTGCTCTTTCAGGAGCTCGAGCTCGCCCTTGAGATGCGCGAGGAGATCGGCCTTGATGCCGCGGCCGTCATCGGGCGCGGAGCCGATGAAGAGAACGATCTCGCCGCGCCAGAGCACATAGACCCCGCCCCATTCATCCGGCGAGTGCTCCACGGCGGCCGGCGTGAACGGCCACTTCGGACTCCGCAACGGCATACCGGCCGCGGCGATGCAACCGTCGTGCCGTAGCGTCGACGCCGTCCGGCGCCACTGCGCCGTGTAAGGATTACGTCATTAGCCGCTCTACATAGCGGGCGATGAGATCCACCTCGAGGTTGACCCTCGCACCGCCGCGCAGCCCGCCCAGGGTGGTGACCTCCAGCGTGTGGGGAATGAGCTGGACCTCGAAAGCGTCATCATCGACGCGGTTTACCGTCAGGCTGACGCCGTCGATCGTCACCGACCCCTTGCGGGCGATGTAGCGCGCAAGCTCTTGAGGCGCCAGGACACGAAGAACGCCGTCCGCGAAAGCTAGGACCTCGCCAACGCCGTCGACGTGGCCGGCGACGAGGTGGCCGCCGAGGCGGCTGCCGAGCGCGAGCGACTTTTCGAGGTTGACCGCCGCGCCGGCGCGGCCCAGCCCGGTGGTGACCCTGCGGGTCTCCAAAGAGACGTCGGCGGTGAACCCTTTACCGGTGAGTGCCGTCACCGTGAGGCATACGCCCTGCACGGCAATCGAGTCGCCGACCGCGACGTCCGTGAGGTCCAGGCCGCCGCATTCGATTTCCAGCGGCTCGAGGCGCACAATGCGGCCCACGGCCTGCACGATGCCCGTGAACATGCTGCGGAGGTTAGCGTAAAAGCGCGGTCTAACGGGCCAATGAGGCCCTAATGGACGCTAATGACCGTGATCAGCCTTTGCCACAGCAGCTTGAGCTCGCGATCGAGCTCGAGCGCCGACGCGGAGAGGAAGGCGATGAAGCCGCCTACCGCGACGGCAGTGACTGCCGCGACGTGCTGGGAGGTGAAGCCGAGCACAAAGGGCGCGCTGACGAGCCACAGTCCGCCGGCGAGGTTGAACCACTCCGTGCTGAGGTAGTCGCAGCTCGCGCCGAAGTGCGCGACGAGCGCGAGGGCAAGGCCGCATACCGCCGCGTTGGCCGTCGCCGCATCGTGGTGGGCATAGTCGGCAAGCCAGGGCGAGACGGCGAGCCAGAGCGCGAGCGCGAAGCTCGCCCAGTCCTGCCAACGTTTCGTCTCGGGCATGGTTTCCTTGGACAACCCAGGAAGGGGCGGTGTTCGGCCCTTCGCTGTAGCAGCGCCCTGATGGCGGCGTAGACATGCAACGACAGATCGAGCTCATCGGTGCGGCGTGGGGCCTGGGCGGGCCCGAGCCGGGATGTGCCGAAGCGCCTGCGGCACTCATGCCCATGGTCGCCGACGAATTGCAGCGCTGCGGCGTGCCGGTCCATGCCGGCCCGATCCTCTCGCCCTCGCGCACCGAGCGCCGGCGGCAGCTCGCGGTGAGCAAGCTCTGCGGCCTGCTCGCTTCCGCGGTCGCGGACTCGGTGCACCGGGGACGCCTGCCGTGCGTGCTCGGCGGCGACCACAGCTGCGCGGGCGGCACCTGGACCGGCGTCGCGCGCGCCGTCAAGGGAGATCTCGGCCTCGTGTGGATCGACGCGCACATGGATGCGCATACGCCGGGCACGAGCCACACGGGCCGCCTGCACGGCATGCCGCTCGCGTGGCTGCTCGGCGAGGACGACGATCCGCTCTACGGCCTCGCCACCGGCGTGATCGAGCCGCGGCACGTCGCGTTGATCGGCGTGAGGAGCTTCGAGCCCGAGGAGAAAGCCCGCCTCGATCAGCTTGGCGTGCGCGTCGTCTATATGGAGGAGATCCGCCGCCGCGGCATCAAGCCGGTGCTCGACGAAGCGATCGCCATTGCAACGCGGGGCACGAAGGCCTTCGGCGTCAGCATCGACCTCGACGTGGTCACGCCGGACGAGGCGCCCGGCGTCGGCACACCGGTGCCCGATGGCGTCGCCGGCGCCGAGCTTGCGCATGCGCTCCTCGGCCTGGGTGATCATCCAGCCATGGTCGCGTTGGAACTGGTGGAGTACAGCCCACGGCTAGACCCGAGCGGAGCCACGGCACGTGTCGCCGTAGATCTGGTGCATTCCGCGCTATGTGGAAGATTCGGCGGGACGCGCCAGCAGTCGAAGGTCGCCGCCTAGCCGATCGAGCGACACGACGCGCAGCTTGAGCCGCGCATCGAGCGACCCGGGCGCCGGCAGGTCCAGCATGCCCTGCGCGGCATCGCCCAGGAAGCTGGGATTCAGGTAAACCAGGAACTCGTCGACGCATCTCTCGCGCACGAGGGAGCCGTTCAAGCGGAAGCCCGCTTCGACGTGCAGCTCGTTGACACCCCGATCGGCAAGCGCTTCGAGCATGCGCGGCAGGTCGACCTTGCCGGCGGCATTGGGCAGCGCCACCACCTCGGCGTTAGGCAGCGTTCCGGACCTACCCGCAAAGACGAGCGCCGGAAGGACGCGCGCGCTCGGCGAGATCTCGAGCCGGCTGTCGACGACCACGCGCAGCGGCTGGCGCGGCGTCTCGACCTCGCGCACGGTGAGCTTCGGATCGTCGGCGCGCACCGTGCCGATGCCGGTGAGGATCGCGCAGGCGCGCGCCCGCCAGCGGTGGCCGTCGCGCCGCGCCTCCGGCCCGGTGATCCACTGCGAGCGGCCGTCCTCGAGTGCCGTGCGCCCGTCGAGCGTTGCAGCGATCTTCATCCGCACCCACGGGCGGCGGCGGGTCACGCGCGACACGAAGCCGATGTTCAGCTCGCGCGCTTCTTCCTCCAGCAGTCCAGATTCGAAGCGGACGCCGCCGGCGGCAAGGCGCTCGCCCCCTTTGCCAGCCTCCGTGCTCGGATCCCGCATGGCGGCGACGACGCGCGTGACCTTCGCCTTGAGCAAAGCATCGACGCAGGGCGGCGTTCGCCCATGGTGGTTGCACGGCTCGAGCGTCACATAGGCGCTCGCGCCCGCGGCGTCGAGGTTCTCCAGCGCACGCACTTCGGCGTGCGGGCCGCCCGCCTTCTCGTGCCAGCCTTCGCCGATGATGCGAGCGTCGCGCGCGATGACGCAGCCGACGCGCGGGTTGGGCGTGGTGCCGTACATGCCCTTGGCGGCGAGCTCGAGCGCGCGCCGCATCATGGCGCGATCGAGTTCGCTGAAGATCATTTGCGCCGCTTGCGGGGCGCGGCCCTGACTTCCTGCACGGCGTCGCGGAAATCGTCCAGCGTCTCGAACTGGCGATAGACCGACGCAAACCGGATGTAGGCGATCTTGTCGAGCTTGGCGAGCTCGCGCATGACGAAGTCGCCGACGCGGTGCGTGGACACCTCGCGCTCGCCGAGCGAGCGCAGGCGCTCGATCACGCGGTCAACCGCTCCTTCGATCTCGTCGGTGGCGACCGGGCGCTTCCTCAGCGCGAGCATCATGCTGCCCATCAGCTTGTCGCGGTCGAAGTCGGTTCGGCTGCCGTCCTTCTTCACGAGCCGCGGCATCTTGAGGTCGACACGCTCGTAGGTCGTGAAGCGCTTCTCGCAGGCCGCGCACTTGCGGCGCCGCCGGGTGGTGTTCGCCTCGAGGTTCGCCCGGGTGTCGATCACCTGGGTGTCCTCGGAGCCGCAGAAGGGGCATTTCACGCGCCATATGGTATCCGCAGCGCCGCGGACGGGCACATTTAGTGGCCGGGGACCGGGGGAAACTTATCCGCCCTGCCGGAAAGGCGATTCGCCCTCGTTGTAGTCCTGGACGCCCGCGGTGACGGCGGCGACCAGGTCGCGCTCGGCCGGCGTGAGGAACGAGTTCCAGACGTCGAAAATGAGCACAATGCGCGGCTGGTCGCTGTCGTTGATCGCCTCGTGCTCGAACGTGTCGTCGAACACCCAAGCGTGGCCTTCACGCCATTCGCGCCGCTCGGCGCCGACGCGATAGCTGCAGCCCGGCGGCACGACGAGCGGCAAGTGCACGATGAAGCGCGTGTTGGTGACGCCGGTGTGCGGCGGGATGCGGGTGCGCGGCGCGAGCACCGAGAAGAACGCCGTCGGCGCGTGCCCCGCGATCTCGCAGAGCGGCGCAGACTTGAGGAGCGCCGCCGTGCACGGGCATCGGGCGAGATGGTCCTCCAGCGGGCGCCCGTTCTTCAGCAGGAAATAGGTGCTCCAGCGCTTCGAGTTGTTGAGCTCGCGCCACTGGTCGACCGGCGAGCCGGCGGGCTTCGAGATGTACGGCACGAAATCGCCTGCCGCGCCGGCGAGCGCCGCCAGCGCCTCGGCACGGATCTCGTCCGTGGCGGCGTCGAAGGCGTCGAGCCACGGATACTGGCTGCGATCGATGAACTCGATCGCCGGCACGCCCGGAAAAAGCATGAAGGTCGGCTCGGGCCGGTAGAACCCCCGCTTGCCGAGGAGCGTCTGCAGGCACGCCTCGAACCGCTCCAGCGACTCGCCTTGGTGCCGGGCGCGCGCCGCCGCCACGCGCGGCTCGAGAAACGCCTCCAGCGTCCGATTGTTCTCGAGCAGCACCTGCTGCGCGTGCGCGATCGCTTCCTGGACCGGCGGCGTCGGCTGCAGGCCGGGCGGCACGCAGCTCAAGAACGCGTGATACATGTACGCCGCCGCCTTGAGCTTGCCCTCGCGCTCGAAGAGCCGCGCCTTGTGCAGCAGCGCCGGGAAATAGCGCGGATCGATCTGCAGCGCTTTCTCGAGCGCCCCGCGCTCGGCGACCGGGTCGGCGAGCTCGCGATGCGCAAGCGCGACGTTCACCCAGAGCAGCGGCGCCGGGTCTATTCCCGCCGCGCGCTCCAGGAGCGAACGCGCCATGCGCGCGTCGCCCAAGGCAAGCGCGCGCATGCCGGCGACATTGAGGACGCCCGGATGGTCCGGCGCGATTGCGCGCGCCTGAGCGATGGCCTGATCGGCTTCGGCGTTATTGCCGGCCTGGATGGCACGATCCACGGCTGCCATGAGCGCGTTGAGCTGGGTTTCGGTGGTGGTATTCACGAGAAATCGGCGTAGGATTCTACGGTCAAAAGGAGCGTGACCATGCGCGCGCTTTTCGTCCTTGCAGTGCTGCTCGCCATCGTCGGATGCGCGGCGCAGCCCACGGTGACCTCGGACGGGCTTGTCTCCGAGCGTTCCGCGAAATTCGAAGAGCTGTATCTGCGGCCGGGCGCCGATCTTTCAGCCTACCGGCGCGCGCTCATCGAGCCGGTGCCGGTGAAATTTGCCAAGGACTATCTCGCCCGGCAACACGGCTTGAACCATCTGCTCGCCCAGCCCATGGGCAAGCCCTACCAGGACCCGGACGCCGTCGCGCAGGACCTGGCCGCGCTCATGCAGGCAAGCCTGCGCGATGCATTCGCGGCAGCGCATTACGAAATCGCCGGCGAGTCCGGGCCGGGCGTCCTGCGGATCTCGGCGCGCATCGACGAGCTCTACATCAACGCGCCGGACGAACTGTCCTCGTCGATCAGGGCCGCGGCCAACCGCGACACCGGCCAGGCCACGCTCTCCCTCGAGGCCGCGGATTCGACCACAGGCCAGGTGCTCGCGCGCGTCATGCATCGCACGATCGTGCGCGAGGCCACGGGCGCGAATCTCGCCGACGACACGACGAACCGCTTCTGGCTCGAAACCGCCTTTCGGCGCTGGGCGAAGAACGTGACCACCGAGTTCGGCGCCGGGCGCCGGATGCAGGTCAGCCTCGGCAATCAGCCGTAGGCTTCGATCGCCTCGAACATCGCGCTGACTAGCCCGCGCTCTTCGGCGGTCAGCTCCGGGCGCCATACCTCGAAGAGCAGGATGACGCGCGTTTGGTTACTGCGGTTCCAGGCCTCGTGCTCGATCGTGTCGTCGAACACCCAGGCCTTGCCCTCGACGACCGGCCGCATGTCGTTGCCGACTCTCAGCGCGCAATTCGCCGGCACGATGAGCGGCAGATGGCAGATCAGGCGCGTGTTGACCTCGCCCGTGTGCGGCGGGATGTGGGCGCCCGGCTTGAGCAGCGAGAAGATCACCGACGGCGAACGCCCCTTCACTAGCGCGAGCGGTATGTCGGCGAGCGCCGCCATCGTCTTCGGGCACCGTGCGGCGTTCTCCGGCACGGGTTCGCCATTCTTCGTGAGGAAGAAAGCGCTCCACGCAGGGTTGTCGAGCAGGCCGAGCGCGTCGAGGTGCGGCAGGCGCGCGTGCCGCTCGACGTATGGACGGAACGCCGAGTCCTCCTTCAGTACCTGCAGCAGCTCCGACCGGATGTCTGCCGTCGCCGCTTCCAGCCGTTCCAGCCAGGCAAAGGTCTCGCGCGGATAGAACTGGATCTGCGGCAGGCCAGGGAAGAAGTATTTGCGCGGCTCCTGGAAATACACTTTTTTTCGCCCCGTCAGGATGTCGATCGACTCGCTGAAGCGCGAGTCAGGGGCGGCCGTGGGTACGCGCTCGCGCAAATACGTTTCAAACGCCATGGCGTATTTCTCGCTCAACGCCGCGGCGCGGCCGACGTGGTCGCGCAACTCGGCGGGCATTTGGTTCGCCTGCGGCGCCAGGTCGACACCCAGGCGATAGAACGTGGAAGCGGCACGGTGATCGCCCATCGCGGCGAGGATGTCCGCCTTGGCGATGAGCGCGCGCACGTTGCGTGGCTGCGCGGCGAGCAATTGGTCGATTGCAGCCAGCGCGGCCTTGGGGTCGCCGGGCGAATTCATTCCACGCGGCGCACGCGCACCAGCTCGTTGCGACCCTCTATGGTGAGGTGATAGCTGCCGAATACGCCGCGTTCGATTGTGACCTTGAGCGCAGTTCCGGGCGGGGGCTCCAGCACCTGTACGTCGTCGCCGTCGATCTGACGCCAGGTCTGGCCGTTGTCGAGGACGAAAACCGCGCGGCCGCGCACAGTCTTTGACAACTGCCTGACAACGGCGACGACTTGCGCGACCTCCCGCGGAGGCGGCACTGGCTTGCCAAAGTCTTCGGGCTTGGGCGCGAGCGCCTCCTTCGCGCTGGGCACAGCGCGATCGAAGCACTGGAGCCGCTTGGCCGAGTCGGCGATCGACGAGCACTCGGAGATGCGGTCCAGAGCCTCGCGCGCAGCATCCGCGTGCGCGAGCCCCAGTCCGATGATCCACAGCGAGACAATCTGCGCCACCCTCTGCATCGGCGAAATTCTAAAGCGACATTGCGCCGCACAAAGACGGTGCCGGACGCGGCAATCACGCAACGCTTTTCGCAGCCGAGAGAACGCCATCGCGTTTCCGCTTGACGCCTAGGGATTACATATTGTTACATCGCGCCTGCTAACTAATAAAACAACAAGAATGGGAAGGACGGGACAAGCTCGGTTATCACCGACCTACGCCCGGATCTTTCCCAACCCCAAAACCTGATGGGAGAGGAAATGAGAAAGAACAAGCAGTCGCCGGTCGTTTTCAACAAGAAGCCCTCGATCGTCGCCACCCAGATCGCGCTCGCCGTCATGGCGCCATCCTGGGTCTACGCGCAGACCGTGCAGACGGCCGAGCGTGTGGAGCGAGTCGAGGTCACGGGAACACGCCTGCCGCAGCTCAGCACCGAAGGCCCCAGCCCGGTCACCGTCATGGACGCCCAGGACATCCGCATGGATGGCCAGTCGAAGACCGAAGACCTGCTGAACTCGCTGCCGCAGGTCATGGCCCAGCAGACGAGCGCTATGTCGAACGGCGCGACGGGAACCGCGCAGGTCAACCTGCGCAACCTCGGCGCGACGCGCAACCTCGTGCTGCTCAACGGCCGGCGCTTGCCGGCGGGCAGCCCGCGTACCGGCACACAGAGCCCGGCGGCGGACCTGAACCAGATCCCCGCGCCCCTCATCCAGCGCGTCGAACTGCTGACCGGCGGCGCCTCCGCCGTCTACGGCTCGGACGCGGTTACCGGCGTCGTGAACTTCATCATGAACGACCGGTTCGAGGGGCTGCAGATGGACGTGTACCACAGCTTCTACAACCACCAGCAGCAGAACCCGGACGGCATTGCCGACATCGTCGCAAAGCGCGGCCTGACCAACCCGGCGCAGTTCCAAGTCCCGGGCGACGTCGGGTCCGACGGCGCGATCAACAGCATAAGCCTCTTGATGGGCAAGAACTTCGCCGACAACAAGGGCAACGCGACGGCTTACCTGCAGTACAAGAAGGAAGACCCGGTCCTGCAGGCCTCGCGCGACTTCAGCGCCTGCGCGCTCAACCCGGGCGCGAAGTTCACGTGCGGCGGCTCGGGAACAAGCTACCCCGGCGAGTTCATCTCGGGCCTGGGCGCCGCGGATCCCGGCAACGTCTTCACCATCGCCGACGCAGCGGGCAACGCGCGGCCGTTCGCGAGTGCCACCGATCAGTACAACTTCGGGCCGCTGAATTACTATCGCCGGCCGTCCGAGCAGTACGCGGCCGCGGCCTTCGCGCACCTCGACATCACACCCAAGGTCCGCGCCTACACCGAGCTCGGTTTCCACGACAACCATTCGCTCGCGCAGATCGCGCCAAGCGGCAGCTTCTTCACGCAGCAGACGATCTCGTGGGACAACCCGCTGCTCTCTGCTTCGGAGAAGAACGCCATCGCCGCCGGCCTCGCGAACCCGGCGCTCTTCTCGGGTCCGGGCCAGACGGCCGACATCCTTCTCGCACGGCGCAACGTGGAGGGCGGCGGCCGCGTCGATGACATCCGCCATACCTCCTATCGTGGCGTCGCCGGCGCGAAGGGCGAATTTTCGCCGGGCTTGAGCTACGACGCCTTCGTGCAGACGGCTCGCGTGCTCTACCAGAACGTCTATCACAACGACTTCTCGATCACCCGGATCGGGCGCGCGCTCGATGTCGTCGCAGGACCCGGGGGGGTGCCAACGTGCCGTTCGGTCATTAACGGCACCGACCCCAACTGCGTGCCGTGGAACATCTGGGCCATCGGCGGCGTCAACCAGGCGGCGCTCGACTACTTGCAGACGCCGGGGTTGCAGAACGGCGAAACGCGCATGCATGTGATGAACGCCTCGGTCCAGGCGGACCTCGGCACGCGCGGCGTCAAGATGCCCGCAGCGAGGGACGGCCTCGCGCTCGCATTCGGCGTGGAGCGCCGCAAAGAGGCGCTCACGCTGCAGACGGATACCGAGTTCCAGACCGGCGACCTCGCCGGCCAGGGCGGTGCAACGCCGAGCGTCCAGGGCAAGCTGGATGTCGACGAGTGGTTCACCGAGGCGCGCCTGCCCATCGCGCAGCGCGTGCCGATGGCCGATCTGCTCAGCATCAACGGCAGCTACCGCCGTTCCAGCTACAGCACGGGCATCACGACGAACACCTACGGCCTCGGCGCCGAATGGGCGCCCGTACACAACTATCGAATCCGCGGCAGCTACGCGCACGCCATCCGCCACGCCAATATCCAGGAGCTGTTCCAGCCGCAGACGAACGGCCTCACGGGCATGGTGGATCCCTGCGCCGGGCCGGCGCCGACGGCGACGGCGGCGCAATGCGCGCAATCTGGTGTGTCGGCCGCGCAATACGGCAGTGTTCTCCTGGCAAACCCGGCGGGTCAGTACAACGTGCTCACGGGCGGCAACCCCGCCCTCACGCCGGAGACTGCGAACACGTACACCCTCGGCTTGGTCATGACCCCGGTGCGTTCGGTGACCGCCACCCTCGACTGGTGGGACATCAAGATCGATGACGCCGTCGGGTTTGCACCCGCGCAGACCACGCTCAACAACTGCGTGTTCTCCGGGCAGTTCTGCAACCTGGTGCAGCGCGACGGTCTCGGCACGCTGTGGATCACGCCGGCCGGCAAGGTGGTGGCCACCAACCAGAACCTGGGCGGCTACCACGTGAGCGGTCTCGACATCGGCATCAACTGGACCATGCGCATGGGCGCGAACGGCTTCGGCATCAACTTCCTCGGCAGCTATCTCGACAAGTGGGAGTTCGAGCCGATCAAGGGCCAGGGCAAGTTCGACTGCGCAGGCCTGGTCGGCCCGAACTGCGGCACGCCGAACCCGGTGTGGCGCCACAAGGTGCGTGGCACATGGGCGACGCCGTGGAACCTCGACCTCGCGCTGACCTGGCGGCACATCGACGAGGTCAAGAACGAGCTGACGAGCTCCAGTCCGCTGCTTGCGGGCACGCCGCCGGCGACCGATGCGAAGCTCGACTCGCGCGACTACTTCGACCTCGCGGGACTCTGGACGATCAACAAGACCTTCTCGCTCCGCGCGGGCGTCAACAACATGTTCGACATCGATCCGCCGATCGTCTCCAACGTGTTCGCGGGCCCGGGGATCTACGGCAACGGCAACACGTTCCCCGGGATCTACGACACGCTCGGCCGGCAAGTCTTCATGAACTTGACGATGAAGTTCTGATCCAACGTTGGTGATGTGGGGAAAAGGGGCTACCAGCCCCTTTTCTCTTTCTTGATGCCCACAAGGCGTCTATTGCAACAAGGTACAGGTTAAGCTTCGCCCCCCGTGAGTTACGCCCACCCGAGAACCTCGAGTCGCCGGCTGACCGGCCTCGCCATCACCGTGGTGCTGCACATCGTGCTGATCTATGCGCTGCTCCACGGCCTGGCCCGCAAGATCGTCGAGGTCGTCGCGCCGCCGCTCGAGACCAAGGTGATCGAGGAAGTGAAGCCGCCCGCGGACAAGCCGCCGCCGCCGCCGCCCAAGCTCGAGACGCCGCCGCCGCCGTTCATCCCGCCGCCCGAGATCAACATCCAGATGCCGATGCAGCAGGCGCCGACGATCACGGCCGTCGCCCCGACGCCACCGTCGCCCAAGCCGGTGGCGATCGCCCCGCCTCCGCACGTGCCGGTACGCACGGCGCCGGTCGTGCAGGCCTCGTCTTGCGACAAGCCGGACTACCCGCCGGCCTCGCGCCGCGCCAACGAGACAGGCACGGTGCTGCTCAACTTCCTGGTCGACGTGAACGGCAAGGTGCTCGACAGCAAGGTCGAGCGCTCCTCCGGATATCGCCGGCTGGACGAGGCGGCGCGCGCGGGGCTCGAGCTCTGCAACTTCAAGCCGGCCACCGTGGACGGCAAGCCAACGCGCGCGTGGGCGCGCATCGAATACGTATGGACACTGGAATGACAGGGAGTCTTATGAAAAAGCTGAGAACGATTCTTCTCGTGGCTGCGCTCGCAAGCCAGACGAGCCCGCTCTTCGCCCAGGCGGCGAAGGATGCAACGCCGCCGCCGCCGCAGCCGGCCGGTCCGGCCACCAGCGTCGTCGTCCCGGCGCAGGCGCCCTCGGCGCGCGACAACACTGTCGGCGCGGCCGAAGTGACCGACAACCCCTACGGCTTCGAGGCGCTTTGGAGGCAGGGCGACTTCGTCGCCCGCGGCACGCTCATCATCCTGATCATCATGTCGGTCGGCACCTGGTACATCGGCATCGTCAAGTACATCGAGCAGGCGCGGCTCTTCAAGGACTGGCGCGAGGCGGAGGAGAAGTTCTGGGCGGCGAAGGGCGGCGTCAACGCCGGCGCCGCAACGCTCCGCGAAGACAGCGCGTTCCGCTTCATGGCGGAGGAAGGAGCGATCGCCGTCAAGGACCATTCGGCGATGCCCAAGCAGCAGATCGACCTCAACACCTGGGTGTCGATGTCGCTCGACCGCGCAGTCGATGTGATCAACAACCGCCTGCAGACCGGCCTCGCCTTCCTGGCCACGGTCGGCTCCACCGCTCCCTTCGTCGGCCTGTTCGGCACGGTCTGGGGCATCTACCACGCGCTCACCGCAATCGGCATCGCGGGACAGGCCTCGATCGACAAGGTGGCCGGTCCGGTCGGCGAAGCCCTGATCATGACCGCGCTCGGCCTCGCGGTGGCGGTGCCGGCGGTGCTCGGCTACAACTGGCTCGTGCGCCGCAACCGCGTAGGCATGGAAAACGTGCGCCGCTTCGGCAGCGGCCTGCAGATGACGCTGCTCGGCGGCAGCCATACCACGCACAAGGCGGCCTGACATGGCCATGCAGGTCGGGCAGGCGGAAGACGATGATCTGAATTCGCAGATCAACACCACGCCGCTCGTCGACGTGATGCTGGTGCTGCTCATCATCTTCCTCATCACCATCCCGGTCGTGGTGCAGAACATTCCGGTCGAGCTGCCGAAAGAGCGCAACGTGCCGACGCAGACCAAGCCCGAGAACATCGTCATTGCGGTCGACCGGGACGGCAACGTCTTCTGGAACAACCAGTTCGTCGACGACAACCAGCTCTTCAGCCGCCTGAAGGAAGTCGCGGTGCGCCAGCCCCAGCCCGAGGTGCACATCCGCGGCGACCGCGAGGGCCGCTACGAGTTCGTCGGCCGCGTGGTCTACGACTGCCAGCGCGCGGGAATACTGAAGCTCGGCTTCATCACCGAGCCGCCGGCGCGCGGCGGCTGACCGGAGCCCGATTGGAGTAATTCATGGCAATGACCGTAGGGAAGGCAGGCAAGGACGCCGACGTGATGGTGGACATCAACACCACGCCGCTCATCGACGTGATGCTGGTGCTGCTCATCATGCTGATCATCACCATTCCCATCCAGACGCATGCGGTGAAGCTCAACATGCCGGTCGGCAAGCCGCCGCAGCAGGTCGTGCAGCCGCAGGTCGTCACGATCGACATCGACTTCGACGGCACGATCATCTGGAACGGCGAAACGCTCTCCGGGCGGCCGGAGCTCGAGGCGCGCATGCGCGCCGCGGCCGCCCTGCAGGACCAGCCGGAGATCCACTTGCGGCCGAACAAGCTGGTGAAATACCGCAACGTGGCGATGGTGATGGCCTCGGCGCAGCGCCTCGGGCTCACCAAGATCGGCATCATCGGCCACGAGCAGTTCATCCGCTGATGCGCGCCCTGCTTCTCGCTTTGCTCGTCGCCTGCGCCTCCGCCTTGGCGCAGGAGAAGGCGCCGACCGTGCGCCCGGAGGTCGGCAAGCCGCTACAGGAGGCGATCGATTCTCTCAAGCAGCGCAAGGGCAAGGAAGCGCTCGCGCACGCGCGCACCGCGCAGGCCGTGCCCAGCAAGACACCCTACGAGACCTATCTCGTCACGCGGGTGCTCGGCCAGGCGGCCGCCGCCGCGGGCGACTACGCCACCGCCGCATCGGCGCTCGAGAACGCGGCGAACTCGCCCGTCGCGCCCGAGGGCGATCGCGTCCACCTGCTCGCCGCGGCCGCCGGGCAGTACTACACGTTGAAGGAGTACGGCAAGGCGGCGGCCATCGCCACGAAATATTTCCAGTACGGCGGCACCGACAAGGCGATCCGGACGATCTACGTCCAGTCGCTCTACCTCGCCGGCAACTACGGCGCCGCGGCGCGCGAGCTCGCCTCCGACGTCGAGGCTGAGACGCGGGCCGGAAAGAATCCCGGCGAGGAGCAGCTTCAGCTCCTCGCCAACGCCTACCTGCAGAGCAAGGATTCCGCCGGCTATGCGCGCACGATGGAGCAGCTCGTGGCGCTCTATCCCAAGCGCGAATATTGGCTCGCGGCCATCGACAACGTCGTGCGCCGGTCCGGTTTCAACGACCGCCTGCAGATCGACGTCGCCCGGCTGAAGAGCGATCTCGGCATCCTGCGCAGCGCCGGCGAATACCTCGACTTCGCGCAGATGTCGCTGATCGAGGGCTTCCCGGCGGAAGCGACCCGCGTGATCGACAAAGGCTACTCCGCGGGCGTCCTCGGCACCGGGCCGGATGCGGCACGCCACAAGCGCCTCAAGGACCTGGCCGCCAAGAACCTGGCCGAGGACAGGAAGGCGATCGCCGAAGCCGACAAGCAGGACACGGCCGGCAAGGATGCCAAGGACCTTTTCAACGACGGCTTCAACCTCGTGCTGAACGAAAAAAGCGCCAAGGGGCTTTCAATGATGGAGCGCGCCCTGAAGCAAGCGAACTCCGCCTCGAGCGGCTTCAAGCGCCCCGACCACGCCAAGCTCCAGTTGGGCTACGCGTACCACATTGCCGGGCAGCAGACGAAGGCGCTCGAGATGTTCAAGAGCGTGCAGGGCACCGACGGCGCGGCGGCGCTCGCGCGGCTCTGGGTCATCAAGTTGAGCCGCGCATCGTAGTCACCGGCCGCTAGCCGGCCAGTTCCTCCGCGACGCTCTGGACACGTCGCGGCTGCACTTCCTCCAGCGAGCGCAGGCGAAGGAGCGGCGAAACCCACGCGACGGCAACGACGAGCACCATCGCCCCGCCGCCGGCGAAGAAGATTGCCGTGCGCAAGCCCAGGTGCTCGCCGACCCAGCCGCCGGCCAGGCCGCCGAGCGGCGCAGCGGCGACCGTCACGCAGATCATCGTGGCGATCACGCGGCCGCGAAGGTGTTCGGGCGCCGCCGCCTGCCGCAGCGTCAGGTAGTTGATGAAGAACACCATCGCGCTGAAGTCGAGCGCCGCCAGGCCGAACCCGAAGACGACCGAAGCCGTGATGCCGCCGCCGCCGGCGGCGCCGATGACAAGCCAGGCCACGCCGGTCCCGAAGATGCCGGCGAGCATCGTCGGCCCGAAACCGAAGCGCCGGTTGAGCGGCTCGACCGCGCCCGCCGCCGCCAGCGTGCCGAGGCCGGCGAGCATCCAGAGCGCGCCCACGCGTCCCGCCGAGAAGCCGAGCTCGCGTGCCGCGAAGAGAACGACAATCGCGATGTACGCATGGCGAAAGACCTGCCAGATGGCGATCGACCAGGAGAGCGCCCGCAGCGTCGCGTTGTGCCAGATCTCGGCGAGCCCCTCGCGAATCTCCGCGGCCACGCTGCTCGCGCGCATCTTCGGCGCGTCGCTTTCCCCCGGCGGGATGCCGCGCAGGATCCACGCCGAGAGGAAGAACGAGAACGCGTCGAGCAGGATCGCGAACGGCGCGGTAAGCCACTGGATCAGCGCGCCGGCGAGGCCCGGCCCGACGAGCTGCGCGGCCGAGTCGCTGATGCCGATCTTCGCGTTCGCCTCCGCGAGGCGCGCCGCGCCCACGCGCTCGGTCATGAACACCTGGTAGGCGGGCCAGCCGAGCACCGAGCCGGTGCCGATCAGGAAGCCCACGGTGTAAAGCACGCCCATGGAGAGAACGCCCAGCCAGGCGCAGAGCGGCACGACGAGCAGCGCCAAGGCGCGCCCGATGTCGGACCAGACGATGATCGGCAGCTTCGGCGCCCGGTCGACGAGCACGCCGGCGAAGAGGCCGAAGAGCGCGAACGGGATCGACTCGAGCGCGGTCAGCACGCCCATCTCGAAGGGCGTCGCGTTCAGGAGCAGCGCCGCCGTCAAGGGCAGCGCGAGAAAGGTGATCTGGCCGCCGAAGTGCGTGATGGTGAGCGAAGTCCACAACCGCACGAAATCGGCATTGCGCCACAACCCGTTCAGCATGCTTCTTCTTTCTTACTTGCGCGGCTGCGCGTCGCGCTTTGCGCGAGACGGGAAAAAGCAGCTTTTGGCCTTTTCGCCCCGCCTCGAAATTCCCGGCGGGCGATCGGCCCGCAGGGTCAGTCTTTGCCGGAGCGCATGCGAACCGCGCCGCGCAGCGGCAGGCTGGAGATGATGATTTGCGCGAGACGGTTCATAGGGGCGCGCAGTATAGCAAAGAGCTATTTCCGGAGTGCACCTTTCTTGAGTTCGACGCCCGCTGCCTCAAGCGCCTTCCGCAGCGGATCGAGCCTTGTGCCGAACGTCGCCGCGCGGTCCTCTCTCGGCCTTACTCCGTCGCGCACCTGGATCGCGCTCATCGTCGACGCGACCGCGCGCGCTTTGTGAAAGTCCGCGCAGCGATCCTCCCATGGAAGGTCCAGGAGTGCGATCAGGCGCCGCGCCTCCTCGTCGAAGTTCCGGGCGAAATCCTCGTACTGGATGGTGTGGAAGCGCGTCGGATACGAACGCTCGAAATGATCGGTGAGCCGGGCGTAGAGGCCGTAGCGCCGCGCAATGTCTTCAAAATTCGTCTTATAGCTCCAGAATTTCGCCAAGTCCTGGCGCCAGATGGCGAAGCCATTTTCTACCGGATTGCGCCGGACATTGATGACGACCGCCTTCGGAAAAATTTCCGCGATGAAGCCTGCCGCTTCGAGATTCAGGAGATTCTTGTCGGTGAAGCGCTCTTTCGTGAACGCCAAAGGCGCGCCGCGGCGGTAGGCCGCGGCGAGCGCCGCCCGCTCGGCCGCGGGCAAACGGATCGCGCCGGCGCGCCGATTCGCCTGCAGCCAGCTATTGAAGATGTCCGGCATCATCGGCATTTCGCCGCCGGCTTCCACCCTCGAATGCGCGGCGATGACGCTCTCGATCAGCGTCGAGCCGCAGCGCGGCAACCCGACGATGAAGATCGGATGCGGACCGGGATCGTCGAAACTCTCCGCCGGTTCCTTGCGGAAGACGCTGATGATCGCGTCGGTCCATGCCGCATGGCCCTCGAAGTCGTAGCGAATCTGCTCGCCGCGATTCCTCTCGGCGGCGAGAGCGTTGGCGCGTTCATATTCGGCGAAGGCTCGCTCCGTCTCGCCCCGCACCTCGAGACTCTGCGCGAGCACAAAAGCGGCGCTCGCCCGGCTCGCGGTGGCGAAATCGGCGCGCCGCGACCAGCGGGCGACGACTTGTTCCTCGCTATCGCTCAACCTTCCCTGTCGCAGCAGGCTCAACCGTTGATAAGCACCGACATTGTCGGGATCGGCGGCGATGCATTTCAGGCAATAGGCTTCGGCTTCTCGCTTCCTTCCCTGATAGATCAAAAGCAGCGCTTTCGCCGCCAGCATGCGCGCATGGTTCGGCGACAGTGCCTCGGCCTCGTCCAGCGCCTTTTCCGCCTTGTCGTATTCGAGCGCGTTGATCGCCGTCGACGCATATTGCGCGAGCAGCTCGGCGTCCTTCGGTTCGATGGCCAGTACGCGATCTAACGCCGTCAGCGCATCGCCGTAACGGCCGATGGCAGAAAATCGCCGCGCGATGGCTTGGAGCGTCGCAAAGTCGCGCTGGCGTTCGGCAATTTTCAGCCGCAGCTTCAGCGTTTCGGGGTCGTCGGGCCGAAGCTTCTCGGCGTGATCGAGGACGTCACAGGCGGCGCCGTAATTCTCTTGCGCGGCGAACGCGCGTGCGAGCAGAACCGCCGTCGCGTGATCGGCAGGCGCGAGCCGAAGCGCGGCATCGAGTGCCTCCGCTGCGGCCGCGAGTTGCCGGCGCTCGACAAAGGCCCTGCCGAGACGCGCGAAGGCCGGCGCGTATTTTGGGTGCGCGGCGTTGATCCTTTTCAGCTCGGCGACTCCGCCTTCGGGATCGCCGATACGAAACCGCAGTTCGGCGAGATTGAGCTTGTAGCCCGGATGGTCCGGCTTCTTCTCGATCGCCTTCAGGATCGGTCCTTCGGCTTCGCCGGCGCGCCCGGCCTCCACGAGCGCCCGACCGTACGCCGCGAGCGCGTCGGGATCGTCGGGGCGCTCCTTCAGCGCGCGCTCATAGATCGGAATCGCACGCGTCGCGAGACCCTGGTCGTGGAAGTCAATCGCCTCCTGGAGGGCCGGGGGCAGTGTCGCTTTCAGAGCGTCGCCTCCGGCACCACGTCGAACGCGACCGTCAGACGATGCTGGTCGCTCTCGAACGGCTCGACGCCGTGCCACATGTACGACGGGAAGAGCACGAGTTTCCCCGGCTCGGGCTTCACCCGGTGATCGGGCTCGAGCGCGGGCTGCGTCGTGATCCCCGGCCGTCCAAGGCGCAGCCATCCTGCATGCGCCGCCTCCGGCTTCATCACCGGCGGCACGGAGACGTAGAACGCCGAGGAGATCCAGCCGCGCTGATGCACGTGGTCGGTGTGATGGCCGCCGGAGGAAAGCCGCACGCTCCAGGCACCGGACAAGGCGAAACGCCCGGTATTGCGGGAGCGCAGCGGGTCCGCTGCGGTGCCGAGGCGCATCAGGTGTCGCGCCACGGCCTCCTGCAATCGCTGGAAGAGCGTGGCGAGCGACGGACGCTCCATCTCCCTGGCGTGGATCGGCAGCTGGCCGCCGCCGCGCACGGACTGCTGAAACGGATGTGCGCGATAGCGATGCAATGCATTCAGATCGGCGGCGAGCGCTTCGAGCGGTGCTTCGATGGCCTCGGTGTGCGTGAGGCGATCGTAGTCGAACAGCGCGTGATAGCGCGCGTCGCCGGCGAGCCGCCACGCGGTGGCGAGAAGCGCGATCGCGTGCTGGTTGAGCGGGTCGGCCGCGCAAAGCCGCGCGGCGGCCGCTTCGGCCTGCGCAATGTCCCCGCTTGCGAGCAGCGCCTCGCTGAGCGTCAAGAGCACCGGTGCCATGCCCGGCGCTGCGGCGGCCGCCCGCCGCGCAAGCGCGACCGCGCGGGCGCCCTGGCCGAGCTCCGCGCACAGATGCGAGGCTTGCTGCAGAACCTGAACCTCGCCGGGGGCCACCGCCAGCCCGGCTTCGGCAGCGGCGAGCGCGCCCGCCTTGTCGCCGATGAACTCGAGCGCGATCGAGCGCACGAGGTGCAGGTAGACGTCCCGCGGCGCGCGGTGCAGCGTGGCATCGAGCGCTCGAAGGGCTGCAGTCGGGTCGCCGCTGCGCATCCAGCGAAGCTGGGCGAGGTTGCGATGGGCCTCGGGGTAGTTCGGTCGCAAGGCGAGCGCCTCCTCGAACATGAGCTCGGCCTCATCTAGGCGGTTCAAGTCCTGAAGCGCTCCTGCAAGGACGAGCCGCGTCTCCGGGGCCGCGATGCCGAGGGCGATCGCACGACGCGCGGCGGCTTCGGCCTCCGCCGCGCGGCCGAGGTCTCCTTCAGCCGCGGCGAGGTTGTGCCAGCTCACCCGGTCATAGGGATTCGCCGCCAGGGTGCGCCGCAGCCGTGCTGCATCGGCGGCTCGGTCGATGGCCATTTCCGGAGTCTAACTGTGAAAAACCGATGAACTTCAGGCGAGCGCGGTTGATCCCGCGCCGCGCGCGCCGCACGATGCGCGTGCTATGAAGGCCGGCATCACGTTCAAGCTTTTCCTCGCCATCCTCGCGGCAAGCGCAGTCGCCGCGGCGGCGATGGCCATCGCGACGCGGCTTTCGTTCCAGTCCGGGTTCTTCGGCTACCTCGACCAGCTGCAGTCGCAGAGCCTGGATGCCTTCGCCGGCCGGCTCGCCGATGAATATCGCCGTTACGGCGACTGGCGCTTCCTGGAGGGCGACTACGGACGGCTGCGCTCGATCGCGGCGCCACCGCAGGCCGTGCAGCGCCTGACGCTGCTCGACTCGGAGCGCCGCGCCGTGGTGGGCAATCCCGAGCTTTCCAATGCGGCGGTCGTGCGGCCGGTGGTGGTGGACAAGCAGGTGGTGGGCTGGATCGCCCGGGTGCCCGAGCGGCGCATCTCCACTGCCGCCGACCTCACGTTCCAGCGGCAGCAGCTGCGTGCCTCCTGGATCATCGCCGGCGTCGCGCTCGCCGTGGCTGCGCTCGTGGCGGTGGTGCTGGCGCGCGCATTCCTGCAGCCGCTGAAGCGCGTCGCCGAAGCCACCCATCGCCTCGCGGCGGGCAACTATGCGACGCGGGTCGAGGTCGCCTCCGAGGACGAGCTCGGCCGGCTCGCCGCCGATTTCAATCGACTCGCCGAGTCGCTCGAGCGCAATGAGACTCTGCGGCGCCGCTTCATGGCCGACGTGTCGCACGAGCTGCGCACGCCGCTCGCCGTGCTCTCCGGCGAGCTGGAAGCGCTCGAAGACGGCGTACGGCCGCTCACGCGCGAATCGCTCGCCTCCCTGCGGGCCGAGATCGGCGCGCTCGGCAAGCTGGTCGACGACCTGAATCAGCTCGCCCTCGCCGACACGGGCGCCCTCGCTTACCGCAAGGAGACGGTGGACGTGGTGCCGCTCCTTGCCCAGGCGCTCGACTCGCATCGCGAGCGCCTCGCCGAGCAGGGGCTTGCGGTCGAGACCTCGTGGAACGGGGCGGCGCCGGTCTTCGGCGACGCCGATCGCCTGCGCCAGATGTTCCGCAACCTGCTCGAGAACTCGGCGCGCTACACCGACCGCGGCGGGCGCGTGCGCGTTGCCGCGAGGCGTGAGGCCGGCCGCGTGCGCGTGGACTTCGAGGATTCCGCGCCGGGCGTGCCCGGCGAGGCGCTGCCGCAGCTCTTCGAGCGCTTTTACCGAGTGGACGCCTCGAGGAGCCGCGCGCACGGCGGCACCGGCCTCGGGCTCGCCATTTGCCGCAGCATCGTCGAGGCGCACGACGGCGCGATCAGCGCCACGCCCTCGCCGCTTGGCGGCTTGCGCGTGTCGGTATCGCTTCCGGTGGCCGCATGAAGCGCATCCTGATCGTCGAGGACGAGGCCAAGCTCGCCGCGCTGGAAGCCGACTATCTCAAGGCCGAAGGTTTCGAGCCGCATTGCATCGCCAACGGCCTCGACGCCGTGCCTTGGGTGCGTGAGAACAAGCCCGATCTCATCCTCCTCGACCTGATGCTGCCCGGGCGCGATGGGCTCGAGGTCTGCCGGGAGCTGCGCACCTTCACCGACGTGCCGATCGTCATGGTGACCGCGCGAGTCGAGGAGATCGACCGCCTGATCGGCCTGGACCTGGGCGCCGACGACTACGTCTGCAAGCCGTTCAGCGCGCGCGAACTGGTCGCCCGCGTGAAGGCGATCCTGCGGCGCGGCCGCATGCCGATTGCTACGGCCCTCGCCATGGACGAAGCGCGCCATACCGCGGCGCTGGACGGAAGGGCGCTCGATCTCACTCCGGTCGAATTCCGGCTGCTCGGAGCGCTGGCTTCAGCGCCGGGACGCGTCTTCTCCCGCGAGAAGCTCCTCGAGCGCCTCTATGCCGACCACCGGGTGGTCACCGACCGCACCGTGGACGCGCACGTCAAGAACCTGCGCCGCAAGCTCGAGGAAGTCCGTCCGGGCGAGGACGTCATCCGCTCGGTCTACGGCGTCGGCTACTCGCTGGAGCTCTAGATGCGCAAAGCGAAGCTTCTCGCCGCCCTCGTCGTAGTCGCCGTCGTCGGCGCATTCGCGTACTACCGCTACGAAGGGCGCCCGAACGCTGCCACCGGGAGCGGCCCCGCGGCGGCGACCAAAGGCGGCGGCCGCTTCGCTCCCATCGGGCCGACGCCGGTCGTCGCGCTGCCGGCCACGCAGGGCGACATCGACATCATCGTGAACGGCCTCGGCACCGTCACGCCGCTTCGCACCGTGACCGTGAGGACGCGGGTCGACGGCGAGCTCGTGCGAGTGCTCTTCCAGGAAGGCCAGCTCGTGAAGGAAGGCGAGCTCCTCGCCGAGATCGACCCGCGCGCCTTCCAGGTGCAGCTCGCGCAGGCCGAAGGGCAGCTCGCGCGCGATCGCGCGCTGCTCCAGAACGCCAAGCTCGACCTCGAGCGCTACCGCACGCTCTTCAAGCAGGACTCGATTGCGAAGCAGCAGGTCGACACGCAGGCCTCCCTCGTGCGCCAGTACGAAGGCGCGGTCGCGGTCGACCGCAGCCAGATCGACAACGCCAAGCTCCAGCTCGCGTATTCGCGCATCAGCGCGCCGATCAGTGGCCGCATCGGCCTGCGCCAGGTCGACCCGGGCAACATCGTGCGCTCGGGCGACCAGAACGGCATCGTCGTCATCACGCAGCTGCAGCCCGTGAGCGTGCTGTACACCGTGCCGCAGGACCTGGTGCCTCAGGTGATGAAGCGCCTGCAATCCGGCGATGTGATCACCGTCGAAGCGTGGGACCGCGACCAGAAAACGAAGCTGGCCGACGGCACGCTCGCTTCCGCCGACAACCAGGTGGATCCGCAAACCGGTACGGTGAAGCTGAAGGCCCAGTTCGCCAATGACGACGGCGGCCTCTTCCCCAATCAATTCGTGAATGTGCGCATGAAGCTCGATACGCTGCATAACGCGGTGATCGTGCCTTCGGGCGCCGTGCAGCGCGGCGCGCAGGGCATGTTCGTCTACGTCGTGCGGCCCGACAACACCGTCGCGCTTCGCAATGTGACGCTCGGCCCGCTCGACGGCCAGCGGCAGGCGATCGCCGATGGCCTCGCGGCCGGCGAAGTGGTGGTCACGGACGGCACCGACCGCCTGCGCCCCGGCGCGCAAGTGCAGGTCGCCTCCGCACGGCCGGAGATCAAGCCGCCGGCGCCCGGCTCGTATAAGGGAGGCGGGCGGAAGAAAGGCGGCGGGTGAATCCGTCGCGCCTTTTCATCCTGCGGCCGGTGGCGACGTCGCTCCTGATGCTCGCCGTGGTGCTCGTCGGCTTCGTCGCGTATCGCCTCTTGCCGATCTCGGCGCTGCCGCAGGTCGACTACCCGACGATCCAGGTCTTCACGTTCTATCCTGGCGCAAGCCCGGAAGTAATGGCCTCCTCGGTGACGGCGCCGCTCGAGCGCCAGTTCGGGCAGACGCCCGGCTTGAAGCAGATGCTCTCCACCAGCTCGGGCGGCGCTTCGGTCATCACGCTGCAGTTCGATCTCGCCGTGCCGCTCGATGTCGCGGAGCAAGGCGTGCAGGCGGCCATCAATGCCGGCTCCAACCTGCTGCCGCAGGACCTCCCGGCGCCGCCGGTCTACAGCAAGGTCAACCCGGCGGACGCGCCGATCCTCACGCTCGCGCTCTCCTCGCGCACGATGACGCTGCCCGAGATCCAGAACCTCGCGGACACGCGTCTTGCGCAGAAGCTCTCGCAAGTCGGCGGCGTCGGCCTTGTCACGCTCTCGGGCGGGCAGCGTCCGGCCGTGCGCGTGCAGGCGAACCCGCTCGCGCTGGCGGCGAACGGCCTTGGCCTCGAGGACGTGCGCACCGCCATCAACGCCGCGAACGTGAAGCGCGCGAAAGGCAGCCTCGACGGCCCGAGCCGCGCCTACACCATCGACGCGAACGACCAGCTCTCCTCGGCGCCGCAATACCGCTCGGTGGTGGTGGCGTACCGCAACGGCGCGCCGGTGTTCCTTTCCGACGTGGCCGACGTGGTTGATGGCGCGGAGAACGTGCGCCTCGCAGCCTGGATGAACGAGGTGCCGGCGGTGATCCTCAACATCCAGCGCCAGCCCGGCGCAAACGTGATCGAGGTCGTCAACCGCATCAAGCGCGAGCTGCCGCAGCTGCAGGCAAGCCTGCCCGCGTCGATCGACGTCGCCGTGCTCACCGACCGCACGGTCACCATCCGCGCGTCGGTACACGACGTGCAGATCGAGCTCTTGCTGGCCGTCGCGTTGGTCGTGGCGGTCATCTTCATCTTCCTGCGCAACTGGCGCGCCACGGTGATTCCGAGCGTGGCGGTGCCGCTCTCGCTCATCGGCACCTTCGGCTTCATGTACCTCGCGGGGTTTTCGATCAACAACCTCACGTTGATGGCCCTCGTGGTGGCGGCGGGTTTCGTCGTCGACGACGCGATCGTGGTGATCGAGAACATCGCGCGCTATGTCGAGGCCGGCGAGCCGCCGTTGCAGGCCGCACTGAAAGGCTCCGAGCAGATCGGCTTCACCATCATCTCGCTCACCTTCTCGCTGATCGCCGTGCTGATTCCGCTGCTCTTCATGGGAGACGTGGTCGGGCGCCTGTTCCGCGAGTTCGCGGTCACGCTCGCGGTCGCCATCCTCATTTCCGCCGTGGTGTCGCTCACGCTCACGCCCATGATGTGCGCGCGGCTTTTGCGGCCCGAGCACGAAGAGGAGTCCCGCTTCAGCCGCTGGTCGGGCCGCGCGTTCGACAAGGTGATCGCTCGCTACGGGCAGGCGCTCGACTGGGTGCTCGACCGCCAGCCGGTGACGCTCGTCGTCTGGCTCGCTGCCCTGCTCCTTACGGTGCTCCTCTATTTCGTCGTGCCGAAAGGCTTCTTTCCGGTGCAGGACACCGGCGTGATCCAGGGCATCTCGGAAGCGCCGCAGAACGTCTCGTTCCCGGCGATGGCCGAGCGCCAGCAGGCGCTCGCGCAGGTCATCCTGCAGGATCCGGCGGTCGAGAGCCTTTCGTCCTTCATCGGCGTCGACGGCACCAACGTGACGTTGAACAGCGGCCGCATGCTGATCAACCTGACGCCGCTCGCCGCGCGCGGCCTGCACGCCTCCGATGTGATCCGGCGGCTCCAGCCGGAGCTCGCCAAAGTGCCCGGCATCACGCTCTATATGCAGCCGGTGCAGGACCTCACCGTCGAAGATCGGGTGAGCCGCACGCAGTACCAATACACGCTCGAAGCCGCCGATGCCAGGCTCCTCTCCGAGTGGGTGCCGCGGCTGGTGGATCGGTTGTCCCGCCTGCCCGAGGTGACCGATGTCGCGTCCGACCTGCAGGACCAGGGGCTGCAGGCGTACGTCGACATCGACCGCGATACGGCGGGGCGCCTGGGCATCACGCCGGCGGCGATCGATACCGCGCTCTACAACGCCTTCGGCCAGCGCCTGGTTTCCACCATCTTCACGCAGGCGACCCAGTACCGAGTCGTGCTGGAGGTAAAGCCTGAATTCCGCCTGGGGCCCGATGCATTGAAGTCCATTCGCGTCGCGTCCTCTTCCGGCCAGCAGGTGCCGCTCGACGCCATCGCACGAATTGCAACGGGAACGGCGCCGCTTGCCATCAACCACATCGGCCAGTTCCCGGCGGCGACCGTCTCTTTCAACCTGGCCAAGGGCTACTCGCTCGGCCACGCGGTAGACGCCATCGGCAAGGTCGAGCGCGAGATCGGCCTGCCCGCGGCCGTCCAGACCGAGTTCCAGGGCGCGGCCGCTTCGTTCCGCGACTCGCTCGGAGCCACGCTGCTCCTCGTCCTCGCCGCGGTGATCACCATGTACATCGTGCTCGGCGTGCTCTACGAGAGCTACATCCATCCGGTGACGATCCTGTCGACGCTGCCCACGGCGACGGTCGGCGCGCTCGCGGCGCTGCTCGCATGGCGGGCCGAGCTCGGCATCGTCGCCGTGATCGGCATCATCCTTCTCATCGGCATCGTGAAGAAGAACGCGATCATGATGATCGACTTCGCGCTCGACGCCGAGCGCCTCGAAGGCAAGAGCGCGCGCGACGCCATCCGGCAGGCGTGCCTCCTCCGCTTCCGGCCGATCCTGATGACCACCTTCGCGGCGCTCTTCGGCGCCCTGCCGCTCATGCTCGGCACGGGCGTGGGCTCGGAGCTGCGCCATCCGCTCGGACTCACGATGGTCGGCGGCCTCATCGTGAGCCAGGTGCTCACCCTATTCACGACGCCGGTGATCTACCTCTATTTCGATCGCATGGCGCAGCGTTATCGGCGGCGCCCGGTGCCGGCATGAACCTATCGGCGCCATTCGTTGCCCGACCGGTGGCCACCACGCTGCTCGCGATCGGCCTCGTGCTCGCCGGCGCGGTGGCGTTCACCCAGCTGCCGGTGTCGCCGCTGCCGCAGGTCGATTACCCGACGATCTCGGTCCAGGCCCAGCTGCCCGGCGCGAGCCCCGAGACGATGGCCTCGACCGTGGCGACGCCGCTCGAGCGGGCGCTCGGCCGCATTGCCGGCGTCACCGAGATCACCTCGTCGTCGTCGCTCGGCTCGAGCCGCATCACGCTACAGTTCGACCTGAGCCGCAATATCAACGATGCCGCCACCGAGGTGCAGTCGGCGATCAACGCCGCGCGCAGCCAGCTGCCCTCGGGGATGCCGAACAATCCGACCTACCGCAAGGTGAATCCCGCGGACGCCCCGATCGCCGTGCTGACGCTCACCTCCGATACGCTGACGCGCGGCCAGATGTACGACTGGGCCTCGACGGTGGTGGCGCAGAAGCTCTCGCAGGTGCGCGGCGTCGGCCAGGTCACCGTCGGCGGCAGCGCGCTGCCCGCAGTGCGCGCCGAGCTCAATCCCTCCGCGCTCAATGCCTATGGGATTGGCCTGGGCGAAGTGAGGACCGCTCTCGCGGCCGCCAACGCCAACCGCCCGAAGGGCCTCGTCGAGGACCGAGCGAACGTCTGGTGGATCTACGCCAACGACCAGGCGAAGACCGCGGCCGAGTACCTGCCGCTCATTGTGTCCTACAGGAACGGCGCGGCCGTGCGCCTGTCGGACGTGGCCGAGGTCGTCGACTCGGTGCAGGACGTGAGAAACGCCGGGGAGGCGAACGGGCGGCCCGCCGTGCTCCTCATCATCAATCGCGAGCCGAACGCCAACATCCTGCAGACGGTGCAGCGCATCCGCGACCTCATGCCTTTCCTGCAAGCCTCGATTCCCGCCTCGGCCGACCTCGGCATCGCGATGGAGCGCACCGCCACGATCCGCGCCTCGCTCTCTGAGGTGGAGAAGACGCTCGTCATTGCAGTCGGGCTCGTGATCCTGGTGGTGTTCGCCTTCCTGCGGCGGCTGCGCGCCACCCTCATCCCTGCGGCCGCCGTGCCGGTGTCGATCATCGCCACGTTCGGCTTCATGTACCTCGCCGGCTTCAGCCTGAACAACCTTTCCTTGATGGCGCTCATCGTCGCCACCGGCTTCGTCGTCGACGACGCCATCGTGGTGCTGGAGAACGCCACGCGGCATATCGAGGCCGGCATGACGCCGATGCTGGCGGCGCTCACCAGCGCCCAGGAGGTGGGCTTCACCGTGCTCTCGATGAGCTTCTCGCTCATCGCCGTCTTTATCCCGATCCTCTTCATGGGCGACATCGTCGGGCGGCTTTTCCGCGAGTTCGCGGTCACCCTCTCGGTGGCGATCCTCGTGTCGCTCGTGGCATCGCTGACCCTCACCCCGATGATGTGCGCGCGGTTGCTCAAGTCCGAGAAAGGCGGGCATGGGCGGCTGTACCGCGCGAGCGAGCGGTGGTTCGAAGCGATGCGCACGGGCTATGCCGGGAGCCTCGGCTGGGCACTGCGCCATCCGCTCGTCATGGTCGGCGTGCTCGCGCTCGCCATTGGATTGAGCGTCTATCTCTACATCGCGATCCCCAAGGGGTTCTTTCCCGAGCAGGACACCGGGCGGCTCATCGGCTTCATCCGCGCCGACCAGACCACGTCCTTCCAGTCGATGCAGGAAAAGATGACCACGATCGTGCGCATCCTGCGCTCCGATCCCGCCGTCGACACCGTCACGGCGGTCACCGGCGGGGGGTTCGGAGCGAAGAATTCCGGCTTCATGTTCATGTCGTTGAAGCCCCTCGCGGAGCGGCCCTCCGCCGGCGCCGTCGTCGCGCGCTTGCGGCCGCAGCTCGCGAAGATCCCGGGCGCGAACGTGTTCCTCGTCCCGGTCCAGGATGTGCGCGTCGGCGGGCGCCAGGCGAGCGGCACCTACCAGTACACGCTGCAAAGCGACGACATCGATGCGCTGCGCCTGTGGACGGTGCGCCTGCAGAACGCGCTCACGACCGTGCCGCAGCTTGCCGACGTAACGAGCGACCAGGAGACGAAGGGCTTGCAGGCGATGGTGGTGATCGACCGCCAGACCGCGTCGCGCCTGGGCATCACGCCGGACACGATCGACCAGACCCTCGGCAACGCCTTCGGCCAGCAGGTAGTGTCGACCATCTACACCGAGCGCAACCAGTATCGCGTGGTTATGGAGGTCGATCCGCGTTACGCCCAAGGCCCCGACGCGCTGAAGGACGTCTACATCGCCACGCCGAACGGCACCGTGCCGCTCTCGGCCGTCGCCCGCTACGACTACTCGACCGCGCCGCTGTCGGTGAACCACCAGGGGCAGTTCGCCGCCTCGACGATCTCCTTCAACCTGCCGCCGAACGTCTCGCTGTCGCAAGCCTCGGAAGCGATCCAGGCCACGATGGCACGCATCGGCGTGCCGGCGACGATCTACGGCTCGTTCCAGGGAACGGCGCGCTCGTTCCAGACGACCCTCGCGCGCCAGCCATGGCTGATCCTCGCCGCGATCCTCACGATGTACCTCGTGCTCGGCATCCTCTACGAGAGCACCGTGCATCCGCTCACCATCCTGTCGACGCTGCCCTCCGCCGGGCTCGGCGCCCTCCTCGCGCTCCTGGCATTCAGGGCGGACTTCACGGTGATCGCGCTCATCGCGGTGTTCCTGCTCATCGGGCTCGTGAAGAAGAACGCCATCCTGATGGTCGATTTCGCCCTCGAGGCGGAGCGCGCCGGCAAGGCGCCCCAGCAGGCGATCTACGCGGCCTGCCTTCTGCGCTTCCGCCCGATCATGATGACTACCATGGCGGCGCTCCTGGGCGCGCTGCCCCTCGTCCTGCGCCACGGCGACGGCGCCGAGCTTCGCCAGCCGCTCGGCATCGCCATCGTGGGCGGGCTGATCCTGTCGCAACTCCTCACGCTCTATACGACTCCGGTCGTCTACCTCTATGTCGACCGCTTGAGCCGCTCCTGGAAAGACAGGGAGAGACCACGTCTTTCGCACCGGTCACCGCTGGACGCAAAGGGTCCAGGATGAAAACGTGGTCGGTCCCTCTCTTGGTGGTGACGCTCGCCGGATGCGCGGTGGGCCCCGACTACAAGAGGCCGGACGCGCCATCGGCGCCGCAGTTCAAGGAGGCGCAGGGCTTTCGCGAGGCGCAGCCGCGCGACCAGCTGCCGCGCGGCTCCTGGTGGACCGTGTTCGGCGATCCGGACCTCGACAAGCTGATGCAACGCGTCGACGTCTCGAACCAGAACATCCGCGTGGCCGAAGCGCGGCTGCGCCAGGCGCGCGCCGTCGCCGACCAGGCGCGCGCCGGTCTTTTTCCGACGATCAGCGCCAATGCCTCGGCGATCCGCAGCAAGTCGCCGAGCCTTGCCAACCAGCCGAACTTTGCAAGCGGCGCCGTCGACAACTACGCGGTCGGCCTGAGCGCGAACTGGGATCTCGACCTGTGGGGAAAGGTGCGCCGCTCGACCGAGGCGGGCGAAGCGAGCTTCCAGGCGAGCGCCGCGCAGCTCGAGGCGGCGAAGCTCTCGGCGCGCGCGACGCTCGCGCAGAACTACTTCGCCCTGCGCGTCGCCGATACCACCCGGCGCCTGCTCGAAGACACCGTCGCCGCCTACCAGCGCTCGTACGAGCTCACGCAGAACCGCTACAACGCCGGTGTCGCGGCCCGCGTCGACGTCGTGCAAGCCGAGGTCCAGCTGAAAAGCGCGCAGGCGCAGCTGATCGACACCGGCGTAAACCGCGCCCAGCTCGAGCACGCAATCGCCATCCAGCTCGGCGAGGTGCCGGCGAGCTTCTCGCTCGCGCGGCGCGACCTTGCGATCAAGATGCCCGAGGTGCCGCTCGCCCTGCCCTCGGACCTCCTCGAGCGACGACCCGATATCGCCGCGGCAGAGCGGACCATGGCCGCGGCGAATGCGCAGATCGGCGTGGCGAAGGCCGCGTATTTCCCCACGCTTTCGCTCTCCTCGGCCCTCGGCTACCGCGGGACGAACTACCTCGCGCTCTTCGTCCCCGCCGGGCGCTTCTGGTCGCTCGGCGCGAGCGCGGCCGAGACGCTCTTCGACGCCGGCCTGCGTGGCGCGGTGACCGAGCAGGCGATCGCCGCCTACGACGCGCAGGTCGCGACCTATCGCCAGGCGGTGCTCACCGGCTACCAGGAAGTCGAGGACAACCTCGCGGCGCTGCGCATCCTCGGCGAGGAGGCCACGCTGCAGGACGAGGTGGTCCAGGGCGCCCGGCACGCCGTGGAGCTCACCAACAACCAGTACTCGGCCGGCGTGGTGAGCTATCTCAACGTGATCACCGCCCAGGCGACGGCGCTCAATAACGAGCGCACGGCGGTCAACCTCCTCGGCCAGCGGCTCACCGCCAGCGTCGGCCTGGTGCGCGCTCTGGGCGGCGGCTGGACCGCCGGGGAGCTGCCTAGGCGTTAGCCCTGATGCATGCGCAGAGCGCATGCAGGCCCGCCTTGCTTATCGTTTGAGCGCCGCGGCGCTTGCATGCATCCTGCGCATCCATGCAACCCGCCTTTCCCCATTCGTCGCATAGGACGGCCTCGTCCGCCGTTCATCCGTGGCGGCGCCGGTTCAGCCGGCAAAAGCGGCGTTTCGTCGCATCGCCGTTGTCCGCCGCCGGGGGGGCGCCTACGCTGCCGTCCATCGAAGCCGGGAGAAACGCCATGACCAACGCCACACGCCTCTTGATCCTCACCGTCGCACTCGCTATCAACGCCGCCGGCGTCGCCGCGCTCCACGTCGCCATGGCGAGCGGCGAGGAGCAGGCGGTGCTCGCCAACCAGGAATACGACCACATCGTGGTGAGCGCGACCCGCACGCCAAGCGAGCTCGCCAAGTCGAGCTGCCCCGGGACCAAGGCGCTCTAGGAATGAGATCATTGCTGCGCCTTGCAAACCGCACGCGCCATCATCGCGGAGGACGAGCCGCTGCTGCGCGAAGAGCTCGCCGAGCTCCTCGCTTCGCTCTGGCCCGAGCTCGCGGTGGTCGCCGGGACCGCTGACGGCATCGCGACGCTGCAGGCCCTCGAAAAGCACTCGCCCGACATCCTCTTCCTCGACATCAACATGCCCGGCCTCTCGGGGCTCGAGGTCGCCCGGCAGGCGAGCGGCCGCTGCCACATCGTCTTCGTGACCGCCTACGACCAGCACACGCTCGCCGCGTTCGAGCAGGGCGCGGCGGACTATCTCCTCAAGCCGGTGCAGACGGCGCGCCTCGCGACGACGGTCTCGCGCCTGAAGGAGCGCCTCGGCCGCCCGGCGCCGGCGATCGGCGAGCTCCTGCGCGAGCTCGGCGGCGGCAAGAGCGGCTTCCTGCGCTGGATCAACGCCTCGCAGGGCCAGACGGTGCGTGTCATCACGGTCGAGGATGTCTGCTACTTCCAGGCCGACAGCAAGTACACGCGCGTGGTGACCACCGAGGGCGAATCGCTCATCCGAAAGCCCATCAAGGAGCTCACGCAGGAGCTGGATCCCGCCTCCTTCTGGCAGATCCACCGCTCGACCATCGTCAACGTGAACGCGATCGCCGGCGTGGTGCGCGACCTGCGCGGCCGCACGCAGGTGCGCCTGAAGCGCCGCGAGGAGCTGCTCGCCGTGAGCGACGCGTACACCCAGCTTTTCCGGCAGATGTGATGAACCACCGCCTGCTGAACGGGCTCTCCTGGAGCGCATTCGCGCTGGTCGGCGCGTTCTGCGCGCTGCAGGCGCTGGAAGTGGTGCTCGCGCCCGTGAGCGGCATCGTCGGCGGCGGCGCGGCCGACATGGCGCTCGCCTTCGTTTCGCGCCTCACCGTGTTCCTCATCACCGGCGTGACCCTGCTCGTCACCGCGGTCGTCATCCTGAATGGCGCCGGCCGCGCCGGGCGCGAGAACCTCGCGGTGGCCGTGCTCGCGACGCTCGCCGCCGCCGTCGTTGCCACGCTCACGCGCTATATCGTCGGCGCTACGCCCGCCACCGAAGGCGCGGCCTTCATGCTGCTCGTCTTCACTTCGTGGGTGGGCTCGGGAGCAATCCTGGTCGGCGGCTACGTCTTCCACTTCCGCGCGCAGGCCGCCGACGCCGAGGCGCATGCGGCCGAGCTGCGGCGCGGCGCGCTCGAGACGCAGCAGCTCGCGACGCGCCTGCGCTTCCTGCAGGCGCAGGTCGAGCCGCACTTCCTGTTCAACACGCTCTCCAACGTCCGCCGCCTGGCACAGACCGATGCCGCCGCGGGCCGCGCCATGCTGGCGCACCTCACGCGCTACCTGCGCGGCGCGCTGCCGCGCATGCGGGAGGAGGAAACCTCCCTCGCCGAGGAGGTGGAGCTCGTCTCCGCCTACCTCGAGCTGCAGAAGATCCGCATGGCCGAGCGCCTGAGGACTTCGATCGACGTGCCGGCGGCGTTGCGCACGGCGCGCGTGCCGCCGATGATGCTCGCCACCCTGGTGGAGAACGCGATCAAGCATGGCATTGCACCGCTCGCCGAAGGCGGCGCCATCGACGTAACCGCGCGCGCCGCCGACGGCATGCTGACGCTGACGGTCGCGGATAACGGCCGCGGCTTCAGCGGCGACTCGGGCTCCGGCGTCGGCCTCGCCAACATCCGCGCCCGCCTGGCCGCCCTCTATGGCGAGCGGGCCACGCTGCGCCTGGCATCGAGCTCGCCGCGCGGCGTGGCCGCCTCCGTCGCTCTCCCGTTCCGATGAGACTCTTCGCCGGCTTCGGCAAACGCCACGTCTACCTCGCCCTCGGCTTCTGCCTCGTCGTCGAGATCTCGCACACGATCTACGCGTTCCTCGGCCAAGAAGACGTGCGGCTCACCAGCATGCTCTCCTGGATTGCGATGTTCTTCGTCCTGGCGCTGCTCGGGCTCGCCTGCGCGGTGGCCGTCGACAACCTGCTCGGCGATACGGCGAGCACCGCCACGCGCATGGTGATCTCCATGGTGGTCGCTGCGCTCGCAGCGACGATCGTGGCCGAGGCGCTGTTCTATTTCCTGCCGCCGAGAATGGCGCTCGACGACATGGAAAAGGTGCCGTTCGCCAATAATTTTCACCGCATCCTCTTCCGCTTCAGCATCTCGGCCGGCTGGTCGCTGCTGCTGATCGCGCTCTACAGCATGCTGCAGGCGAGCGCGCGGGCCCGGCAGCGCCTGCACGACATGCAGCTCGGCACGCTCGCCGCCGAGCGCCACGTCGTCGAAGCGGACCTGCGCGCGATGCAGGCGCGCGTCGAGCCGGATCTGCTTTTTGCCGCGCTGAGCGCAGTCGACCAGGCCTACGCGCGCAGCGTCGAAGAAGGCGAGCGGGCGCTCGACGCGCTGATCGCGTTCCTGCGCGCAGCGCTGCCGGCCGAGCCCGGCAACACCTCCACCGTGGCCGCCGAGCTGGACCTGGTGCGCGCCTATGTCGGCGTCGCGCAGCTCCTCAAGGGACCCAAGCTCGAGCTCGAGATCACCGCCGAGCCGGCGACGCGGGCGAACGCCATGCCGGCGATGCTGCTCCTGCCGCTCGCGCGCTGGGCGCTCGACGGGGCGGCGGCGGCGCTCCAGCTCGTCGCCCGGCAAGCGAACGGCGTCCTCGAGATCTCGCTGCGCAGCGACCTCGCCCAGGCGGGCGCATCGGAGACACAGGACATCGCCGGCGTGCGCGAGCGCCTCGAGAGCTTGTACGGCGCGCGTGCCCGGCTCGAAGCGAGCGCGGAGCCGCACGGGCGGCGTGCGTTCATCGCGCTGCCGGTCTAGCTTCCCTTCCCTCGAAGCCGCGCGGCACCGCGGCCACCAGATTCCTCGTGTATTCGTGCTGCGGATGGGCGAAGATCGCCTCCGGCGTGCCGCGCTCGACGATCTCTCCCGAGCGCATGACCAGCACCTCGTCCGACATGTACTTCACGACCGCCAGGTCGTGCAAGATGAAGAGGTAGGCGAGGCCCAGGCTCTCCTGCAGGTCGAGCAGCAGGTTCAGCACCGTCGCCTGCACCGACACGTCGAGCGCGGACACCGGCTCGTCGCAGATCAGCACCTCCGGCTCCACCGCAAGCGCGCGCGCGATCGCGATGCGCTGGCGCTGGCCACCGGAGAATTCATGGGGATAGCGCTGCATCGCCGCCGCCGGCAGCCCGACGCGCTCCAGAAGTTGTTTTGCACGTGTAAACCGACCAGCGTCGTCCGCGCCGAGGCCATGGATGCGCATCGGCTCGGCGAGCGTCCGCCCGATCGAGCGGCGCGGGTTGAGGCTCGCGTACGGGTTCTGGAACACGATCTGGATGCGCCGCCGATAAGCCATCATCTGCCGCGGCGTGAGCCGCAGCAGGTCCGTGCCGTGCAATCTCGCTTCGCCGCCGCTCGCCTGCACCAGGCGCATCGCCAGCATCGCGACGGTGGTCTTGCCCGAGCCCGATTCGCCGACCAGGCCGACGGTGCGGCCTTTGGCGACATCGAACGACACATCGCTCACCGCCACGAGCGGCTGGGTTCTGAAGAGGCCGGTACGCAGGCGGAACTCCTTCCGCAGATGCCTCGCCTCGACGACCGGAGCGCCGGCCGGCGGCCGCGCGAGCGGCGTGTCGGAAACGCTCGTGCCGCGCATGAAGTCGTCGATCACCGGCAGGCGCCGCGGCCGCGCGTCCAGGCGCGGACGGCAAGCGAGGAGCGCCCGGGTATAAGCATCCTGCGGCGCATGGAAGATCCGCTCGACCGGGCCGGCTTCGCGGACGACGCCGTCGCGCATCACCACCACGTCGTCCGCCAGCTCGCCGACGAGGCCCAGGTCGTGGCTGATGAAGAGCACGCTCATCCGGTGGCGCGCGCGCAGCCGGGCGATCAATTCAAGCACCTGGCGCTGAACGGTCACATCGAGCGCGGTGGTCGGCTCGTCGGCGATCAGCAGCCTCGGCTCGTTGGCAATCGCGATAGCGATCATTACGCGCTGCTGCTGGCCCCCGGAAAGCTCGTGCGGATAGGCCCGCAGCCGCGCGCGCGGCTCGGGGATGCCGACCTCGTTCAGCAGCTCGGCCGCGCGCTCGAGCGCCTGGCGCGCGCTCATGCGGCGGTGCAGCCGCAGGACTTCGGCGACCTGCTCGCCGACCGTGAGCACCGGATTAAGCGAGCTCATCGGCTCCTGGAAGACGGCGCTGATGTCGCGGCCGCGCAGCTCCTGCAATCGGGCGCTCGTGGCCTGGAGCAGGTTCTCGCCCTTGTAGATGACGCGACTGCCCGGATCGACCGCCGCGTTCTCCGGCAGCAGGCGCAGGATCGACATCGCCGAGACGGTCTTGCCGCTGCCCGACTCGCCCACCAGCGCGAGCGTCGAGTCTTCGCGCACCTCGAAGCTCACGCCGCGCACCGCCTCGACCGCGCGGCTGCGCGTTACGAATGACACCCGCAGGTCGGAGACGCTGATCACCGCAGCTTCGGGTCGAGCGCGTCGCGCAGGCTGTCGGTGAGCATCGAGAAAGCGGTGAGGAAGATGGCCATGAACACCGTCGCCGCAGCGAGCTGCCACCATTTGCCGATGACGAGTTCCGTCTGCGCCTCGGCGAGCATCGTGCCCCAGGACACCATGTCGATCGGCACGCCCAGGCCGAGGAACGAGAGGATCACCTCCACCTTGATGAACGCCACGACCAGGAGCGAGAGCTGCACGAGGATCACGTGGCTCACGTTCGGCAGGATGTGCACGAACATGCGCGACGCCGCCGAGGCGCCGATGGCCTGCGCGGCGAGGACGTATTCGCGCGGGCGATGCTTCATGTATTCGGCGCGCACCAGGCGGTACATCCCGGTCCAGCCGGTGACCGCGAGGATGATGACCACCATCCAGATGCCGCTCGCGAAGACCTGGCCGAGCGGACCGCTGCGCAGCACCGCGGCCAGCGCAAAGACGAGCAGGATGCTCGGGATCGACGTGAAGACGTTGTAGACCCACTCGAGGAAATCGCCGACCCAGCCCCCGTAGAAGCCCGCCAGCGCGCCGAGCAGCGTGCCGATGAACGTGGCGAAGAGCGCG
>DASQGW010000101.1:0-18475 GCA_035632415.1 Burkholderiales bacterium
CTTCTGGCAGAAGATTCTCTCGATCAACCTCGTCGGCCCGATGAACCTGCTTCACTGCGTGCTGCCCGGCATGGTCGAGCGCGGCGGCGGCAAGGTGGTGAGCATCGCGTCCGACGCCGGTCGCGTCGGCTCCTCGGGCGAAGCGCCCTATTCCGCCTGCAAGGGCGGCGTCATCGCGCTCACCAAGACGCTCGCACGCGAGCTGGCGACCAAAGGAGTGCGGTTGAACGTGGTATGCCCGGGCCTGACGGAAACCAGCATGCTGGAATCGTTCATGCAGGGCGCCGGCAACCCGGACAAGCTGCGCGAAGCCTATCGGCGCGCGATCCCCATCGGCAGGCTGGGCAAGCCCGAGGACATCGCCGGCGCAGTGCTCTTCCTCGCGAGCGACGACGCGGAGTTCATCACCGGACAGACGATCTCAGTGTCCGGCGGCCTGACGATGCACGGCTAGTCAGCCGACCGTCACGTCGGCGCGAAGCAGCACCGCGGAGGGAATCGCGAGGCCGATCGCGCGCGCAGTCTTCAAGTTGACGGCGAGCTCGAAGCGGGTCGGCCGCTCGACAGGCAGCTCGCCCGGCTTCTGGCCGTTGAGGATGCGCACGACGTAGGAGGCGGCGCGCCGCGCAAGATCCGGGTAGCTCGCCCCGTAGCTCATGAGGCCGCCGGCGTGGACATACTCGGCGACGTTGTACATCGCCGGGATGCGCAACCCTGCGGCGAGCTCCGCGAGGCGCGCGCGGTGGGTGTAGAAGAGCGGGTTCTCGATCACGATGAGCGCGTCCGGCCGCTGCTTCGCCGCGTCGGCGAACGCGCGCTCGAGGTCGTCGAGGCCATGCACCTGCCGCTTGACCAGCGCGACGCGCAGGAGCTCGGCGGCCTGCTCGGTCTCGGCGAGCTGCTCGGCCACTCCCGCGGCGGCGGGGGCGAGGAAGTAGAGCACCGCGACGCGGCGCGTCCTCGGCAGGACCTCTCTCAGCAGCTCGATGCGCTTCGCCGAAAGCTCGGTGTGCGTGCTCGTGAGCCCGGTCATGCCGCCGCCCGGCCGCGCGAGGCTCGCCGCGAAGCCCTGTCCCACCGGGTCCGGCGCGAAGGCGAAAACGATCGGGATGCTCGTCGCCGACTGCTTCAACGCCTGGGCGGCGACGCCCGAAGGCGCGAACACGATGTCGGGCTTCTGCTGCAGCAGATCGGACACGAGGAGTGGCAGCCGCTCCATCTTGCCCTCGGCATAGCGTGCCTCGAGGACGAACTCGCGACCGGGGAGGTAGCCGAGGTCCTTCAAGCCGCCCACGAAGGCGTCAAGCTGCCCCTGCGTGGATTGCACCGTCCCGTTCGTGAGAAAGCCGATGCGTCGGACGCGAGCCGGCTGCGCAAAGGCGACAGGAGCGGCGAGCAAGGCGCCCGCGGCAAGGAGTGCCCTTCTACGTCCAAGGCGATACACGGCCGCGATTATGCGTCAGGCGCGGCGGCGGATGGACTTGCGCCGCTCGGCTTCGGCGGTGAATTCCTCGAGATCCGGGTCGAGCGCGCTGCGCGACGAGACGACCCCGATCGGGCGGCCGTTCTCGACCACCGGCGCATGGCGGAAGCTGTTCTCGTGCATGAGGAGCAGCGCATAGCCGAAGGTCTCGTCCGGCTCGACGGTCTTCGGGTCGGGCGTCATGACCTCGGCGAGCTTGGTGACTCGCGGGTCGCGATAGACCGCCAGCACGCGACGCACGGCATCCCGCTCGGTGAAGATGCCGAGCAGTTTCCCCTCCCTTACGATCAGGATGGCGCCGACGTTACCCCGCTTCATGAGCGACGCCGCGTCGGCGACGCTTGTCTCGGGCGGCGCCATGACGAGCTCTCGCGGCTCGAGTACGCAACGGATTGGCATGCCGAACATTCGCGCAGCCTAGCGTGGCGTCGAATTCGCGCTTTGATGCGAATCAACCCGCAGCACAAGAAAGAGCGCCGTCGCGATGAAAAGGACGATCGCGGCAGCATTGCCCCACGCCCCGGCCTGCACCCAGAACAGGCGCAGCGCGAGCGAGCCGTGCAACAGGATAAGCGGCGCGTAGAGCGCGGGATGGTAGCGGAACGAGACGCGCAGCACCGCGGGCACGATGATCGGCGCGTGGCCGAAAACCATCGAGAAGACGAAGCCGACGAAAATGGTGTGCAGCGCCGCCTCGTAGTCGATCGACAGCGCCATCAACAGGCCGCCCAGGGCTAGCCAGAAGTACCCCGCGAGGAGGCATACGGCTACGTAGCGTGTAAGTCTTGCCTGCCGGACCGTAACCCGCGCGAGATCGAAGGCGAAAAGCCAGAGCGCCAGAAGGACGAGCACCAGCCCGAGCAGCCGGGGGAAAGGCGGCATGAGAATCATCCCGACAGCCAGGGCAACGAAGGAATCGCGGGCAAAGCGCGTGCGCTTGAGATAGCGCGAGAGCTCGAGCCGCTCGGCGCCGATGGTGAGCGCGAAGAAGGCGATCCACCAGGGCACGGCAGCCAGGCCGACCAGCACCGAGGCGTTGCCGACGAGCCACGCGACGGCGCCGGCGCCGAGGGTGGCCATCTCGACCGAGCGCTGCCGCCGCAGGATGGCGATGCTCGCGACGACGAGCACCGCGGCGGCGAGGGTCATCGCCTGGAACCCCTCGTCCGGCCGGCCGAGGATGAGATAGATGCCGCCGACGCCGGCGGACAACGGGGCGAGATAGGCCCAGGGCCGCGCGAGCGCCACCGCGCGCTCGAGCGAGATCACGGTGCCGAAGAACGCCGACACCATGAGCGCGCCATGGAAGGCGACGGCGTTGAGCGATACGTCGATCGGCGAGAGCCGCGCGAGGCCGCCCGCGACGCCGAAGACGAGCGAGATGAAGCCGAGCACGAGGAAAGGCAGGCGCCAGCTCATATGCCCAGGTGCGCTTGGCGTACGTCGGGCCGAGCCGCGAGATCGGCTGCGGGTCCCTCGTACGCGACGCGGCCCTTGACGAGGATGATATTGCGGTCGGTGATGGCGTTCACCGCCTTGAAGTTCTTGTCGACGATCACCGTGGCGACGCCCGATTCGCGCACGCTCTTCACGATCGCCCAGATCTCGCGCGCGATGCGCGGCGCGAGCCCTTCGGTCGCCTCATCGAGGATCAGGAGCTCGGGATTGGTGAGGAGCGCCCGTCCGATGGTCAGCATCTGCTGCTCGCCGCCCGAGAGCTGGCCGCCGCCGTGCTGCAGCCGCTCGGCAAGGCGCGGAAAGGTCTCGAGCACCCGTTGCAGGGTCCACGGTCCCGGTCGCGCCGCCATGACGAGGTTCTCGCGCACCGTAAGGTTGGGAAAGATGCCGCGGCCCTCGGGCACATAGGCAAGGCCCGAGCGCGCGATGCGATGCGGCGCTTCGCGGGTCGCTTCCCGCCCTTTGATCTTGATGGTGCCTTCCCTCGGCCGCACCAGGCCGAGGATCGTGCGCAGGAGCGTGGTCTTGCCCATGCCGTTGCGACCCATGAGGCCGATCGCCTCGCCGCGGCCGATGGTGAAGCCGACGCCTTGCAGGATATGGTGCGAGCCGTAATAAGTGTGGAGGCCACTCGCCTCCACGAGGAGCTCAGTCATCGCTCTCTCCGAGGTAGGCGCGCTGCACCTCGACGTTTGCGCGGACCGCCGCAGGCGTGCCAGTCGCGAGCACCGCGCCGTCGACCATCACGGTCAGCGTGTCGGCGAGGGCGAATACCGCATCCATGTCGTGCTCGACGAGGAGCATCGCGTGCGCTGGCGCGAGCTTGCGCAGGAGCTCGACCATGCGCGCCGACTCGTCGGCTCCCATGCCGGCAAGCGGCTCGTCGAGCAGCAGGACCTTCGGCTGCGTGGCGAGCGTCATCGCCAGCTCGAGCTGCCGCCGCTCGCCGTGCGAGAGCGCGGAGGCGAGCACGTCTTCCCGCCCGCCGAGCTCCGCCGCGCCGAGCGCCTGCATCGCCATCTCGTTCACCTCGCGGTAACGGGCGGCCGGGCGCAGGAAACGCATCGAGCTCGGCAGGCGCGACTGCGCCGCGAGCCGGCAATTCTCGAAGGCGGTGAACGACATGAAGATGTTGGTGCGCTGGTAGCTGCGGCCGACGCCGAGCTGCGAGATCTGGTGCGCGGAGAGCCCGTTCACCTGCCGGCCGAGGATCTCGATCGAGCCGGCGCTCGGCGCGAGATCGCCCGAGAGGAGATTGATGAGCGTCGTCTTGCCGGCGCCGTTCGGCCCGATCACCGCGTGCACGCGCCCCTCGTGGCACTCGAGCGAGACCGACTTCACGGCGGCGAGCCCGCCGAACTGGCGACGCAGGTCCTCTGTTCTTAAGAGCGTCCTAGGCACTGCCTCATTTCCCTTTATTCCAGTCCAGCAGTTGAGCGAGCCCACGGGGCAGGAAGAGCACCGAGAGCACGATGAATCCGCCGAGCAGGAGCTGCCAGTGCCTGGTCCATCCCTGGAACACGAGCTCGAGCGCCTTCAGGGCGGCCGCGCCGAGGAGCGGGCCGGCGGGCGTGCCCATGCCGCCGAGGATCACCATCATGAGGAGCTGCCCCGATTGGTGCCAGGAGAGCATCTCGGGGTTGACGAGGCCGTCGTGCGCGGCGGTGAGCCAGCCGGTGAGGCCCGCGAGCATGCCGGCGATGACGAAGCAGGCGAGCTTGTAGCGGAAGGTGGCGAAGCCGAGCATGCGCATGCGGTGCTCGTTCTCCTTGATGCCGGCGATCACGCGGCCGAACGGCGCCGCGAGCAGCACGCGCAGCCCGGCATAGACCAGCACCATGAGCGCCAGCGCGAAGTAATAGAAATGCACCGGTCTTTCGAGGTCGAACGGCTGCCAGCCGAAGACTTCAAGCGCCGGGCGCACGTAGATGTACTTGCCGTCGGAGCCGCCGAGGTACTTCGAGTCGTGGACGTAGTAGTACGCCATCTGCCCGAAGGCGAGCGTCACCATGATGAAGTAGATGCCGGAAGTGCGCAGCACGAGCGCCCCGACGATCGCCGACGCAATGCCGGCCACGCCGATCGAAGCCGCGAGGCTCGTCCAGAAGCCGGCCGCCGCGTACTGCGGACTGAGCAGCATCAGCGCGTACGCCGCGAGGCCGAACGGCAGCGCATGCCCCAGGCTCACGAGCCCCGCCTGTCCGACGAGGAGATCGAGGCTCATGGCGAAGATCGCCATGATCATCACCTTGGTGACGAACTGGATGTAGAACTTCTCGCCGACGAAGGGGAACGCGGCGAGCGCGACGAGGCTGATGACCAGCAGGATCTGCGATGACCGGCCCATCATGCGCGTCCGAAGAGGCCCTGCGGCCGCCAGAGGAGGACCGCGGCCATCAGCAGGTAGACCACCATGCTGGCGAGCTGCGGCACGAGCACCTTGCCGAAGGTGTCCGCGAGGCCGATGAGGAGCGCCGCGACGAGCGCGCCCTTCACCGAGCCGATGCCGCCGATCACCACGACGACGAAGGAAATGATCAGCACCTGGTTGCCCATGCCGGGAAAGACCGAGGAGACCGGCGCGGCCAGCATGCCGGCGGCGGCGGCGAGCGCGACGCCGAGGGCGAACACCAGGCGATAGAGGAGCCCGATGTCGAAGCCGAGCGACTGCACCATCTCCCGGTTGTGGGCTCCGGCGCGGATCGTCATGCCGAGGCGCGTGCGCTGGATGAGCCAGTACATGCCGAAGGCGATGGCGACGCAGATCGCCGAGATGGCGAGGCGCCAGACCTGGTAGGAGAGCGTGTCGGTGAGCGGGATCGAGAAGTCGAGCACCGGCGGCACCGGCACGCCGTGCACGTCGTCGCCCCAGACGAGGCTTCGCAGCTCCTCGAAGATGAGGATCAGGCCGTATGTAAGGAGCACCTGGTAGAGGTGATCGCGCCGGTAGAGGAAGCGGATCACCAGCCACTCGAGCGCGAGACCGATGGCGACCGCGATCACTATGCCGCCAGCCAGAGCGAGCCAGAAGTTGCCGAGCTTCTCGGTGAGCGAGAAAGCGAGGTACGCGCCGACCATGTAGAAGCTGCCGTGCGCGAGATTGATGATGCCGAGGATGCCGAAGATGAGCGTGAGCCCGCTCGCCACCAGGAAAAGGAGCAGCCCGTACTGAACGCCGTTCAGTACCTGGATGAGGAAGATCAGCGGATCCATAAAGAAGGGGCCGGTGCCTTGCGGACGCCGGCCCCTTCGGCCCCCTCCTGCCTAGCGATCAAGCCAGCATCTTGCAGCCGCGCGCCGGATCCTCCAGCGCCTTCCACGCGACCGCGACGTACTTGTTCTGCTCGCCCACGACCTGCCGCAGGTAGCTGTCCTGGATCGGGTTATGCGCCCTGGACATCTTCCATTTGCCGCGCGGGCTGTCGATGGTCACGCCTTCCATCGCCGCGACGATCCCCTTCGACGCCTTGATGTCGCCTTTGACGGCGGAGAGCCCGATGTCGATGAGCTGCGCCGCGTCGTAGCCCTGCACCGCGTAGACGTCGGGCTGGAGGTTGTACGCCTTCGCGTATTTCGCGCGGAATTCCTTGTCCTTCGGGATGTCCAGGCCATCGGCGTAGTGCAGCGTCGTATACATGCCTTGCGCCGACGCGCCTTGTGCCTTCAGCGTGCCGTCGGTGACGAAGCCGTTGCCGTAGAGCGGGATCTTGGCCTTCAGGCCGGACGCGTCGTAATCCTTGACGAACTTGACCGCGCCGCCGCCCGCGAAGAAGCAGGCGGTCGCGTCGGGATGCGCCGCCGCGATGTCGGTGATGAGCGCCTGGAACTCCACGTTCGGGAACGGCAGCCACAATTCCTTGGCGATCTTGCCGCCCGCTCTTTCGTAGCCCTCCTTGAAGCTCGCGAACATTTCTTCGCCGGCCGCGTATTTCCAGCTGATCCAGGCCGCGCTCTTGTGGCCCTTGTCGACCATCACTTTGCCGAGCGCGTGGATCGTCTGCCAGTTCGAGAACGAGGTGCGGAAGATGTTCGGCGCGCACATCGCGCCGGTCGCCGCATCGGCGCCGGCGTTCGGAATGACGTGCAGCACCCCCGATTCGCGCGCCACCTTCACCATGCCCATCTGCACGCCGGAATGCACCGTGCCGACCAGCACGTCGACCTTGTCGCGGTTGACGAGCCGGCTTGCGTTGTCGACCGCTTTCGCCGGCTCCGCCTCGTCGTCGAGCGGCACGTATTCGATCGCACGGCCGCCGAGCTTGCCGCCCTTCTCCCCGACATAGAGCTTGAAGGCGTTGGTGATCGCCGTGGCGAGCGCGGCGTAGGTGCCGCTATACGGCAACATCAGGCCAACCTTGAGCGGCGCGCCCTGCGCCATCACGAACGGCGCACCGAGCGGGCTTGCCGCGAGCGCAATGCCCCCCGCGCTCTGCAGGAACCGGCGACGGGAAATGGGATTTTCTTGCTTCATGGTTGACTCCTCCTAGGTGCGCAGCTTGAAGCGCTGGATCTTCCCGGTCGCCGTCTTCGGCAGCTCGGGAATGAACTCGATCCAGCGCGGATATTTGTAGGGCGCGAGCTTCTGCTTCACGTGCTGCTGGAGCGCCGCGGTCAGCTTTGCGTCGGCCTTTTGTCCGGGCTTGAGCACGACGAAGGCCTTCGGCTTCACGAGGTGCGCCTCGTCCTGCGCACCGACCACGGCCGCTTCGAGCACGGCCTCGTGCGTCACGAGCGCCGCCTCGACCTCCACCGGAGAAACGTAGATGCCGCTGACCTTCAGCATGTCGTCCGAGCGGCCGCCGTAGGTGTAGTAGCCGTCCTTGTCGAAGCTGTATTTGTCGCCGCTGCGGGTCCACGGGCCCTGGAAGGTGTTCTTGGTCTTCTCGCGCTGGCTCCAATACATGATCGCCGAGGTCGGCCCGCTGATCTGCAGCTCGCCGAGCTCGCCGGGCTTCGCGATGACGTTGCCGTTGTCGTCGATCAGGCGGACTTCGTAGCCCGGTACCGGCTTGCCGGTGGTGCCGTAGCGCACTTCGCCCGGCCGATTCGAGATGAAGATATGCAGCATCTCGGTCGAGCCGATGCCATCCAGGATCTCGGTGCCGGTGCGCTCGGTCCAGCTCTGGCCGAGGTTCGCCGGCAGCGCCTCGCCCGCCGACGTGCACACGCGCAGCGCGATTTGCTCCCGCTTCGGAAATGCAGGCGAAACGAGCAGCGCCGCGTAGAGCGTCGGCACGCCGTAGAAGATGGTCGGCCGCTTCTCCACCAGGCGCTTGAACACGGCGTCCGGCGTCGGCCGCTCGGCCATGAGCACGGTCGTGGCACCGACCGACAATGGAAACGTCAGCGCGTTGCCCAGGCCATAGGCGAAGAAGAGCTTGGCGGCGGAAAAGACGATGTCGGACTCGCGGATGCCGAGGACCGGCCGGGCGTAGAGATCCGCGGTCGCGACGAGATGCGAATGCAGGTGCACGGTCCCCTTCGGCGCGCCGGTCGAGCCCGACGAGTAGAGCCAGAAGCACATGTCGTCGCGCTGGGTCGGCGCGGCCTGCGCCTTCGGCGCGCTTTTCGCGAGCAGGTTGCGCAGCTCGCCCTGCAGCACCAGATGCTCCAGGTCGGGGCAGTTGGCGCGCGCGCGCTGGAAAACCTCGGCGAGCGGCGCGGAAACGAATACGGCGCGGGAACGGCTGTCGCGCAGCTGGTACTCATAGTCGGGCTGCGTGAGCAGCGTGTTGAGCGCGACCGGCACGATGCCCGCCTTGATCGCGCCGAGGAAAAGCGCCGGCCAGTCGCAGGTGTCGTGCATCGCGATCGCGATGCGCTGTTCCCGCTTTATTCCCAGCGAAAGGAGAGCGTTCGCGGCGCGGTCGACGCGCTCGGCGAGCTGCGCGTACGTCATGCTCTCCGTATCGTCGATGTACGCGAGCTTGGCCCCGCGAGTGGCGAGGTTCCTTTCGACGAGATCGACGGCAGCGTTGTAGTTCATGACGACCAGCCGAAACGTGCCTGCGCCTCGGCGCTCATGCGCTCAGGCGTCCAGGGCGGCTCCCAAACCAGCTCCACGTTCACATCGGTGCCTTCCGGCGCGACGGCGCGGATGGCTGCGGCGGCTTCATCGACGAGATAGGGCGCAACCGGGCAGGCGGGCGACGTCATGGTCATCGTCACGCGCACGCGCTCACCTTCCACGCTGACGTCGTACACCAGGCCGAGGTCGACGATGTTCATCCCGGCCTCCGGGTCCTCCACCGACGCGAGCGCGCGCCGAACCTCTTCTTCCTCCATCCGGGGATTCAACCAGCGGCGCAGGCCCGGACCTTGATATGCATCAAATCGGACCGGCCGGCGACCCTCCTACCATCGAGGACTTCGTGAGGCTGCTGCTCATCAACCCCGCGACACCGGAAAGCTTCTGGAGCTTCCGCTGGGCGCTGGAGAGGATCCTGGACGGAAAGCGCGCGCTCAACCCGCCGCTCGGTCTCGCTACGCTTGCGGCGCTCTGCCCGCCGCACTGGCAGGTCGCCATCGCCGACGAGAACCTCGCGCCCCTGCCCGAGCGGCCGCAGGCCGACCTCGTCGGCATCGGCGGCATGGGCGTGCAGGCGCCGCGCCAGAAGGAGCTCATCGCGCGCTACCGCGCCGCGGGTTACCGCGTGGTCGCGGGCGGCAGCTACGCCTCGCTCTGCCCGGAGGAGTACACCGGCCTCGCCGACCACGTGGTCGCGGGCGAGTCGGAGTACATCTGGCCGCGCTTCTGCTCCGACTTCGAGCGCGGCGCAGCCGAGCCCCTCTACCGCGAGACCGGCCACGTGCGCCTGGAGGATTCGCCGGTGCCGCGCTTCGATCTGCTCGATCTCAAGCGCTATACGACGGCGGCGCTGCAGCTCTCGCGCGGCTGCCCGTTCAACTGCGAGTTCTGCGACATCATCGTCATGTTCGGCCGCAAGCCGCGCTACAAGCCGGCCGAGGCGATCGGGCGCGAGCTCGACGCGCTGCGCCGCCTGGAAGTGCGCAAGGTGTTCTTCGTCGACGACAATTTCATCGGCAACAAGGCAAGAGCGAAGGAGACGCTGCGCTTCCTCGCCGCGTACCAGGCGCGCCACGGCCACGACATGCGCTTCGGCACCGAAGCCTCGCTCAACCTCGCGGACGATCCGGAGCTCCTCGAGCTCTTCCGCCAGGCCGGCTTCGAGTGGGCCTTCGTCGGCCTCGAGACGCCGGACCCGCAGACGCTGCGCGAGGCGGCCAAGCCCCAGAACACGGCGGGCGACATGCTCTCGGCCGTGCGCCGCATCTATGCCGCCGGCATCGACATCCTGGCGGGCTTCATCGTCGGCTTCGACCGCGACACGCCGGAGGCCTTCAACACGCAACGGCGCTTCATCGTCGACTCCGGGATCATGGTGGCGATGGTGGGACTGCTCACCGCGCTTCCCAAGACGCCGCTCTTCGAGCGCCTGAAGCGCGAGGGGCGCATCGACGAGGCGGCTGCGCACGGCGACAACACGCACGCGCGCACCAACATCCGGCCGAAGAACATGACGCTCGAGGAGCTCGGCGCCGGCTACGTGAAGCTCTACCGCGAGCTGCTGGCCGACTCCGCGATCGCGCGGCGTATCCGCAACAAGCTCGCGCATTTCGGCAACTTGCCTCGCGTGCGCCGCGAAAGCTTCGGTGAAAGCGCCTCGATCCTGTGGCGGCTCCTCACGCGCGGCATCGCGCGCGGCGGCCCGACGCGCGCCTGGCATTTCGCGCGCAGCCTGCCGCTCGCACGGCCGGGATTGTGGTCCCTCGCGGTGAACGACTGGATCGCCGCGCTTGCGATGCGCGACTACGTCGAGCGAGAGCTGCTCGCCTAGATCACGAGGCTGCTGCTCGGCGTCGTCCTGTTCTTCGCAGCGGGAGTTCCGGTGCGCGGCGGCATTTCATTGTAGAAGGCTCCGTTGAGCTTACGTCCGCTCAAATCCTTCCGAACTCCTCCCCATTGTTTGAAGAAGAATGCCGTGCCTGCAGCGCGACACTGCCGGAGGATGGAGTTGACCCATTCCGGCTTCATTGGGCGAGCGCGCGGCCCCGACTCGCCGCCGACGATTACCCAGCTGATGCCTTCGAGACGCAGAGCGTCGAGCGGGCCGATCAGCGGCTCTAGGGAAAGAAAGCGAACTTTCGCCGGCACGGTACGCAGCAAGTCGATGCGATCGGCTACGCGAATATCCTCCACGCTCACCCCCATCCACACGTTGGGGGCCCACGAGAGCCTTGGAGCGAGCGTAGCGAGCCTACCTGCACGTTTCGTCAGGACTTGAAACGTGTGCTGCGGACATGCGTTCATCGTCTCGAAGACGCTTTCGATGTAGGCGTCAGGGACATCTTCGTGGAAGAGGTCGCTCATCGAATTCACGAAGACACTCCGCGGCTGTCTCCAGCGCCGCGGGACATCGAGCAGATCCGGATGGAGTGTCACCTCGAAGCCCGCGCGATAGCGGCCGCTGCCCATAGCCTTAAGACGCTTGGCCATGCGTTCCGCATAGCAGTTCTTGCAGCCTTGGCTGATCTTCGTGCAGCCGGTGACCGGATTCCACGTCATCTCGGTCCACTCGATGTTCGATCGCGTCGCCATTACCTAGCTCGGGCGCAACGATAGCCCAATTCCGGGTTAACCGAAAAGGCGTCCCTGTGGAGTCACGTTCGCAATCTCGGCCCACAGCTTGTGCGCAAGGCCATGGCGCGCGACGAACACCAACCAGTACAGCTCCGAGCTCTTCCTGTTTTCCACGGCCTCGACGCATTCGTTAGCGGACGTGCCGAGCCGCTTGAGCAAGCCTTTCCAGTATTCGAAGATCGCAACTCGCACGAGCTCTGGGCGCTGCGTAGTGTCGACATGATCCCGCCAGCCCGGCGCGAATCGATCCAGGTGCTTCGGCCCATCCGTCCTTAGGTAATTGTGGAGGTCGCGCTTGAGGTCCATGGCGCTTACATGGATCAGGAGATCCATGCGTTTCACTCCAGCGAGACGCTCGATCACGGAGAACGGCAAGTCTCCGAGACGAAACGGATCCAGCAACGCCAGGTGCAGTCCGCGCTGATCGAGTGCGGCGATTACCTGATCGACTACATCCTCCGCTACGCCGGGAAAGGTGCGCACCTTCGCGCCCGTCTTCTCTAGGCGCTGGCGGGCAGCGCTTAAGTACGCCGGGTTAGAGTCCGCCAAGAAGAACTCGGCGAATTGATCGCCGTGCTTCCCGCCGGCTTCCCAAGCCACCAGCGGGCTGCCATCGACATACTCCCCGGTCTCCCGGATTCTGGATCGTCCCGGCCCGCAATACAGGTCGACGTATGTAGTGCGATTCTTGAATTGACGCCTCGCGCCGTGAGCGCTGTCCACGTACTTGCGCAAGCGCTCGTGCTTCTCCAGCGTCCAGATGCCAACGTCGCTTGCCGGAAGCCCGTCCGAATCGATCAGATCGCCCATTGCCCCCTAAACGCTCGACCACTCGCTAGGCTGACAAGGTAGCACTGACTCGCGCGGCTACCGCAAGCCCAGTGGAAGGTCTAAGCCTCGGCTGTGGCCGCGACTTCAGCGCGATGGCACATGCGCCGGAGGTTGCCCTCGTAGATCGCCTGCCGCTGCGCCTCCGACAAGCCGAGCTGGTCGATCACCTGCACGGTCGAGCGGATATAGGCGCTGCCGCCCTCCGGATCGAACGGTGAGTCGGAAGCAAACACGGTGCGATGGGTCCCGAAGAAGGCGAGCCCGCATTTCGTCGCCTCGAGCGCGCCGAAGAGCGCGGTGTCGGCATAGAAGAGGCGGAAGTAGTCGACCGGGCGCTTGCCCTGCTTCTTCATGTGCTCGAGGATCGGCGTGTAGTCCTCGTCCGATGTCCGCTTGCCGAGCTGGTCCCAGCCCGGTCCGACGCGGCCCTCGAAGTACGGGATCATGCCGCCCATGTGGTGCGTGATCATCTTGAAGCCCGGGTGCCGGTCGAAGAGGCCGCCGAACACCATGTGCGCCATGGCGACGCTCGTCTCGTAGGGCCAGCCGAGCGTCCACCAGATCTCGTAGTGGCTCTTCGGCTCGCCGCGGTAGTCGACGACCTCCGGGCCGCGCGCCGGATGCAGCCACATCGGCAGGTCGAAATTCGACAGCGCGTCGAAGAGCGGCATCGTCTCCTTGGTGTAAAGCGGACGGCCGTTGATGTTGGTGAAGGCCTGCACGCCCCAGGCGCCGAGCTCCTCGATGGCGCGGTGCGTCTCGCGCACCGCCGCCGGGATGTCGTTCATCGGCAGCGAGGCGGCAAAGCCGGCGAAGCGCTCCGGATAGCGGCGCACGAGCTCGGCCATGCCGTCGTTCGCGAGGCGTGCCATGTCGACGGTGATCGCACTCGAGCCGAATGCCTCGATCGGCGGCGAGCCGATGGTGAGGATCTGCCGGTAGTCGGGCCCGAACTGCTCGAGCATGCGCAGGCGCACGTCGACGTCGACGATGCTCGGGATGGCGCGCACGCGCTTGTGCATGTCGCGGCCGTTCGGCGCCACTTCCAGCATGCGTTCCCAGTAGCGGCGCGGAAAGATGTGCGTGAATGCGTCGATCTTCATGCGGGATTTCCTCCAGCGTGAACGATGCGGGGTCCCCGCGCACGGGCCCTGATCCAGATCAAAGAACCGGCGCGGGGCGCGTTCCTACAATCGCCGGTGGAACTTGTCTGTCCCGCCGGCGGACTGCCGGCGCTCAAGGCGGCCGTCGATGGCGGGGCCGATTGGGTCTACGCGGGGCTGCGCGACGATACGAACGCGCGCAATTTCCCGGGCCTTAATTTCGACGACACCGCCCTCGCCCAGGGCCTCGACTACGCGCATCGGCGCGGCCGCAAGGTCGTGCTCGCCATCAATACCTATCCGCAGCGGGCGAACTGGATCCGGTGGACGGCCGCGGTCGACCGCGCCGTGCGCCTCGGCGCCGACGCCATCATCGTCGCCGACGCGGGCCTCATGCGCTACGCGCACCTCGCCCATCCGAAGCTCGAGCTGCACCTCTCGGTACAGGGATCGGCGACGAGCTACGAGGCGATCAATTTTTTCCACGAGCAGTTCGGCGTAAAGCGCGCAGTGCTACCGCGCGTTCTGTCGCTCGCGCAGCTTGAGCTCGTCACGCGCCACACGCCAGTCGAGATGGAGGTGTTCGGCTTCGGCGGCCTCTGCGTCATGGTCGAAGGCCGCTGTGCGCTTTCGGGCTACGCCTGCGGCATCTCGCCGAACATGGCGGGCGCCTGCTCGCCCGCGCACGCCGTGCGCTGGCGCGAGACCGACGGAGGCCTCGAGTCCCGCCTGGGCGGCATCCTCATCGACCGCTACGCGCCCGGCGAGCGCGCCGCCTATCCGACGGTGTGCAAGGGACGCTATGCGGTGCACAGCGCGACTTACCATGCGTTCGAGGAACCGGCGAGCCTCAACGCGCTCGAGCTGATTCCGGAGTTCGGCCGCATCGGCATCCGCGCCATCAAGATCGAGGGACGCCAGCGCAGTCCCGCCTATGTGGGACAGGTGACGCGCGTCTGGCGCGAGGCGATCGACGCGTGGAAGGCGGGTGAATTCACGCCGCGCGCGCAATGGATGGCAGCGCTCAACCGGCACGCTGAAGGCAGCCAGCACACGCTCGGCGCCTTCTCGAGACCCTGGAAATGAAGCTCGCGCTCGGGCCGATCCTGTACTACTGGCCGCGCGCTGCGGTGCTCGAGTTCTACCGCGAGATCGCGGCAAGTGCGCTCGACATCGTCTACCTCGGCGAAGTCGTTTGCTCGCGGCGCCACGAGCTCGGGCTGGACGACTGGCTCGCGATCGCCGGCGAGCTCACCGCGGCCGGCAAGGAAGTGGTCTTGTCCGCGCAGATCCTCACCGAGTCGGAGGGCGACCTGAAGCTCATGCGGCGCGTTGCGGGCAACGGGCGTTTTCGCGTCGAGGCGAACGACTGGGGCGCGGTGCGCCTTCTCGCCGGGCGCGAAGGGTGGGTAGCCGGGCCTCATGTGAATGTGTACAACCCGCAGGCGCTCGCCATGCTCGCCGCGCTCGGCGCAAGCCGCTGGGTGGCGCCGATCGAGGCGACGCGCGAGCTCGTCGCCGAGATGTCCGCGGCACGCCCGGCCGGCACGCAGGTCGAGGTCTTCGCTCATGGGCGGCTTCCGCTCGCGCTGTCGGCGCGATGCTTCACGGCGCGGCGCTTCGACCGGCAGAAGGAGGACTGCGGTTACGTCTGCCTCGAGTTCCCCGACGGTCTCGCGCTCGACACCCAGGAAGGCGACGCGTTCCTGGTGCTGAACGGCGTTCAGACGCTGTCGGGCGCAGTGCACAGCCTGGCGAGCGAGCTCGCCGTCCTGCAGGAGTCCCGTGTCGACATCGTCCGCATCAGCCCGCAGGCGCAACGCACGCTCGACGTGATCGGCACCTGGCGTGCCGCGATCGACGGCGAGCTTCCGCCGAACGAAGCGCACGCGCTGCTCGCATCCTTCTCCCGCGGCGCACTGGCGAACGGCTTCTGGCGCGGCCGCGCCGGCCGCGAGATCGCATGACGCCCTTCGAGCTCGTGCGCCAGCTTCGCGCAGCGCTGGAGCCCCTGCAGGGCAAGGTGCTGCGCCTGGAACTGAAGGAGCTCGGCGCCGGGCCGCAGCTCACGATGCTCGGCCCGCTCCTCCTGCCGAGCTTCGGGCGCGCCGATGTGACGATCCGCGCGAATCTCGCGGACTACGTTGCGCTCGCGCTGCGGCGCGAGGATCCGGATACGCTGTTTTTCACCCGCCGCATCGTCATCGAGGGCGACACCGCGCTCGGCGTCGCGCTCAAGAACGCGCTGGACTCGCTAGGCTAGGGGTTGATCCACTGGCGCAGCTCGATCCCGTTGCCATCGGGATCGCGAATCTCGGCGCGCGCGTAGCTGGGGCGCTTCTTCGGCCCCCAGCTCGGCTCGATGCCGCGCTTCCTGAGTTCCGCTAGCGCGCCGTCCATATCGTCCACCTCGAGCGCGAGCATGCGGTAGCCCAGGCGCTCGGCCTGCGGTGGGGCCTCGAGCTTCGCTTCCGGGTAGCACATCAACTCGACCGTCGTGCCGCCGAGGTCGAGGTAAACGAGATCGAGGGGACCGAGCGGCGACACCGGCACGCGATCGCGCGCACGCACGCGAAAACCGAGCACCTCGGTGTAGAACTTGACCGCGCGCTCGGGGTTGGCGGTCACGAGCTCGACGTGGTCGATGCGGCGGAACATCGTTTGAGTTTAGCGCCGCTTCTCGAGGAAGTCGCGCACGCGGCGTTGCGTCTCATCGCTCGCGAGCAATTGCGCGGTACCGAGCACCTCGGCTTCGTAGCCATCGGCGCCGTCGCGAGGCGCGTCGATGCAGCGCTTGCACGCGGCGACCGCTGCCGGAGGCAGCGCGGTGATCTCGTTCGCGATTGCGCGCGCGCGGGTAGCGAGCTCTGCGGCCGGTACCGCCCAGTGCACGACCCCCAGCCGCGCCGCCTCGCGCCCGTCGACGACTTCGGCGCGCAGGATCAGGCGCTTGGCCACCACCTCGCCGGCAATGCGCGTGAGCCGCTGCGTACCTCCGGCGCCGGGCAAGAGGCCCAGCCGCGCTTCTGGAAGCCCGAGGCGGGCATCCTCAGCGGCGATGCGCAGGTCGCAGGCGAGTGCGAGCTCCAGGCCGCCGCCCATGGCGGAGCCGCCGATCTCGGCGACGGTCGCCTGCGGCAGGCGCTCGAGCCATTGGTAGACGACCTGCAGCCTGCGCACGAACTTGATCATGTGCTCGCGCCCTTCGGCGGTGCCGAAGCGGCTGCGCATCAGGGCAAGGTCCGCCCCTGCGCAGAAGGCGCGCTCGGAGGAGCGCAGGAGCAGGCAGGCGACGCCCGACGAGTGCTCGACCATGTCGAGCACCTCGCCAAGCCGCTCGAGCCAGGCCTCGTCGATCGCATTGACAGGCGCTCGCGCCAGCGTCGCGACGGCGAGGGGGCCCTCGATCAGGAGCGTGATCGCGGGATAGCCGCTCATCGGCCAAAGCATGGCGGCAGGCCCGGGCCGCGGCTTGATCCATCTCAAATGCCGCAGGGCGAGCCTCCCCACAATGGGCCGATGCTGGTGGACTCCGCAACCCTCGCCTCCCATCACCGGCGCTGCGACGAGCTCTTTGCCGCGGCGCAGCGGGCCGCGGGCTCGGCGCGCTGGAGCGAGATCCGCAGCACCCTCAACGCGCTGCGCGAGGCGGTGCTCGGGCACTTCAGCTTCGAGGAGCAGCACATCTTCCCGCTCTACGAGCAGGCCTGCAGCGACGAAGGCGGCACCGAGTGGCTCTGCTCGCAGCACGACGACATGCGCGGCATGCTGTGGATGCTGGGCACCATCGATCCGCAGACCGAGTCCGAGCGCTACCGCGCCGATCTCGTGGCGCTGCAAGAGGCGTTCGACACGCATGCGGCCGAGGAAGAGCGCCGCATGTATCCGATCTTCGAGCGCCTGCTCGGCAAGTAAATCACCGCTCCGGCAGCCTGATCCTTGGCCGGCGTCCGTCGAGCTTGTGCGCGATCGCGAGCAGCGGATGGCGCAGGATCATGCGCGGGCCTGCCCAGCGCATCATGACGCGCACGCGCTCGCGCATCTCCGCCCGGTAGCAATGCACCGTGCAGTTGGCGCAGGTCGGCTTCTCGTCGCCGAAGACGCAGCGCTCAAGGCGCCGCTGCGCGTAGCGCGCGAGCGCGCTGCACTCGGCGCAGAGCGGCTGCGAGCCGTGGAAACGGCGGCAGTACATGCGCATCATCGCCTCGAGCGTGCGCAGCTCGCGCCGGCGCCGCGCAAAGCGCTTGTCGGTGCGGAATTCGACGGTCTTCACTTGCATGCGGGCATTCTGGATGCGGCCGGTTCCCGGCGATTGATCCACCTCAAAGGCAGCGGAGCGACGCTCTCCAGAATGGGCCGGTGATCAAGGCCGTCATCTTCTTCAAACGCCTGCCCGGAATGTCGCTCGCCGCGTTCCACGAGCACTGGCGCGTGCAGCATGCGGCGATCATCGTGCGCCTCCCAGGTATCCGGCGCTACGTGCAGAACTACCCGCTCGGCGAGGCCCCGTTCGACGCGATCGCCGAATCTTCCTTCGACGACACCCAGGCCATGAAGACGCTCGCGCGCACACCGGAATACGCGGAGGTGCTGGAAGACGAGCCGCGCTTCATCGACCGACCGAGCATGGGCTCGATCATCACCGAGGAGCATATCCTCAAGGACGGCCCGGCGAGCACCCACAAGACGATGCTCTTCATCAAGCGGAAGGCCAACGTGCCGGTCGACGATTTCTTCCGCGGATTGCTGGAAGATGGGCGCCGCGCCGCGCAAGCTCCCGGGGTCGTTCGCTACGCTCAGTGCCATACGCGCCGCTCGGCGTACGACAGCGGCCGCACGCCCGCCTATGACGCGGTGACGATGACCTGGTTCGCCTCAGCGCCATCAGCGGTTCCAGGCGCCATCGCCGTCAACCAACGCGTGGTGCTTTAGTACTTC
>DASQGW010000102.1:0-1704 GCA_035632415.1 Burkholderiales bacterium
CGACCGCGACATCGCCATTCGCGCGGTGGCGCAGGGCAAGGGACCCGATACCCCGGTGCGCGAGGTGATGAGCACCGAAAGGGTGCTGTACTGCTACGACGATGAGGAGCTCGAGCACGTGGCGAGGAACATGAGCCAGCAACAGGTGCGGCGCCTTCCGGTGGTGAACCGCGAGAAGCGGCTCGTCGGCATCGTCTCGCTCGGCAACCTCGCGCAAAGCGAGGCGCGCTCGGCGAGCAAGGCGGTGAAGGGCGTGACCAAGCCGGGCGGCCAGCACAGCCAAAGCGCCCAAGCCTAATTCCGGACAACGTCCTTAATTATCGGGGCCGGTGCCTGCAGGGGCCGGCCTTTGTCTTTTCGGCGGGCCGCGCGAGAGAAAGCGAGATGGAGGCATGTATCATTCATTGAGCGTTGATCATGGTCGGACGTAACCACATCTCCCTGGCACTCGCCGCATTCCTTGCGGCGTGTGCGACCGCGCAGGACGTCGATCGCGCCAAGGATTCCTGGATGGGCGCGACCTACGAAGACGTGCTGCGCGCCTGGGGTGCCCCCGCGGCAAGCACGCGGACGAATGACGGTCGCTACTGGTACACCTGGATCACGCAGTCCGCCGTGCAGCCGAGCTCGAGCGTCGGTTTCAGCATCGGCGGAATCAGCTTCGGCGGCCACGGCGCGACGGGCGTCGGCGTCGGCACGAGCGTGCCGGTCGGCCAACCGGCGCCGCCCGATAGCTGTCAGCGCACGCTCATCTTCCAGAACGGCGTCGTCGTCGACCAGTCCTGGCAGGGTCCGCCCAGCATGTGCGCGGACTTCAAGCGCCCCTAGCCGGCCTCGTGGCAAACCACTTCCACATTGTGCCCGTCGGGAGCGATGACGAAGGCGGCATAGTAGTTCGCGTGGTATTGCGGACGTAGGCCGGGCGCGCCGTTGTCCTTGCCGCCCGCCTCCAGCGCCGCGCGATAGAAAGCGTCGACCTGCTGGCGATTCGCGGCCCTGAACGCCAAGTGAAGGCGCGACGGCGTTTCCGGAGTGCGGCGGATGCATAACGACGCCTTGCTTTCGGGCTGGCTCATCTCGACACCGAGCGGCCCCTCCTGAAGCACTTGTACGCCGAGCGGTGCGAGCGCCTTGAGGAAGAACGCCTTGCTCGCGGCATAGTCGCTCGCTCCGAAGACGACGTGGTCGAACACGGCTACTTCCGCAGGCCGAGCTTCTTCAGCAGGCCTTCGCGGCGCGTAAGCCACCAGCCGTACTGCACCGGCCAGTGCTCCATGCTTGGATCGGCGCCGAGCGCCTGCGCGGCGTGCAGCGGCCAGTTCGGGTCGTAGAGCGCTTCGCGGCCGACGGCGATCAAGTCGGCGCTTCCGGCCTGCAGCGCTTCCTCTGCCTGCTGCGCCGTGAGGATGAGTCCGACCGCCATCGTTTTCACGTCCGCCTCCTTGCGGACACGCTCGGCGAATGGAATCTGGAATCCCGGCACGCGCGGCACGAGCGTCTTTGTAGCCGCCGTCGCGGAGCCCGTGATGCCGCCGGAGGAACAATCGACGACATCGACGCCCGCCCTCTTCAGCTCGCGCGCGAACGCCACCGTATCCTCGATGCTCCAGCCGCCTTCGACGTCATCGATCGACGAGACGCGCACGAAGAGCGGCCGCGCCGCGGGCCACGCTTCGCGCACCGTGCGCGCGACTTCCAGCGGAA
>DASQGW010000103.1:0-12296 GCA_035632415.1 Burkholderiales bacterium
GCCGGCATCGTGAAGAGCGAGGACGTCCGGGTCGTATCGGGCAACGTGGGCGGCGCGTTCGGCATGAAGATCTTCCTCTATCCCGAGCAGCCGATGATGGTCTGGGCGGCGCGGCGCCTGAAGCGCTCGGTGCGCTGGACGGCGGAGCGGTCCGAGTCCTTCCTCTCCGACGCCCAGGGCCGGGACAACTATTCGGTCGCCGAGCTCGCGATGGACAAGGAAGGGCATTTCCTTGCGCTGCGGGTGACCACGTGGGCGAACATGGGCGCCTACCTCTCGAACTTCGGTCCGTTCATTCCGCAGCTCGCCGCGCCGATGCTCTCGGGTGTCTACCGCATCCCCGCGATCTGGCTCAACATCAAAGGGACGCTGACCAACACCGTGCCGGTTGACGCCTATCGCGGCGCCGGCCGGCCAGAGGCGATCTACCTCCTCGAGCGTGTCGTGGACGCGGCCGCGCGGGAAATGGGATTGACGCAGGATGAGGTGCGGCGGCGCAACTTCATTCCGCCTTCGGCGATGCCCTACCAGACGCCGGTCGAGAGCAAGTACGACTCCGGGGATTTCGCCGCGGTGATGTCGCGCGCCATGGAGAAGGCCGACTGGGCCGGCTTTGCCGCCCGGCGCAAGGCGAGCAAGAAGCTAAGAGGCATCGGTCTGGCCATGTACATCGAGCGCTGCGGCGGCGGACCGGGCGACACCATTCGCGTGAAAGTGGACGGCGACAAGGTCACCGCCTACTCAGGCATGCAGGACAACGGGCAGGGGCACACGACGACGCTGGTGCAGCTTCTGTCCGCGAAGCTGGGGATCGATGCCGCCCACATCAAGGTGGTGCAGGGCGATACCGATCTCGCGCCGACCGACGGCCTCACGGGCGGCTCTCGCTTCCTCGCGATCGGAGGCATCGCGGCGCAGGCCGCGGCGGATGAAGTGATCGAGAAGGGAAAGCAGGCGGCGGCGCAGAAGCTCGAGGCGGCGGCGTCGGACATCGAGTACCGCGACGGCGAGTTCCGCATCGCCGGCACTGATCGGCGCGTAAGTTTGTTCGGCTTGGGAATGCTCGAAGCGACGCATACGCGCACGCCGCCGGAGTACACCTATCCCAACGGCTGCCATATCTGCGAAGTGGAAGTGGACCCGGACTCGGGCGATGTCGCCATCGCGCGCTATACCGTGGTCGACGATTTCGGCTATGCGATGAATCCGAAGCTGCTCGAGGGGCAGGTGCACGGCGGCACGGTGCAGGGCGTCGGCCAGGCGCTGCGCGAGCATGCGGTCTACGATCGCGAGAGCGGCCAGCTCCTCGCCGGCTCGTTCATGGACTACGCAATGCCGCGCGCGACGGATATGCCGTCGCTCGATTGCAGCTTTCACCACGTGCCCTGCGCGAGCAACCCGCTCGGCGTGAAAGGCGCCGGCGAGGCAGGCGCGGTGGGCGCGCCGGCCGCGGTGATCAATGCGATCGTCGATGCGCTCGGCGGCAAGCCGATCGACATGCCGGCGACCGCGCAGTCAGTCTGGCGCGCGCTTCAGCCGTCGACTGGGCGGCGCGGGGTGTCGAGCAGCAGCTGATAGAAAGCGAGGTCCAGCCAGCGTCCGAACTTGAAGCCGGCGTGGCGGAGGGTGCCGGCGTGGGTGAAGCCGAGCTTCTCGTGCAGCGCGACGCTCGCACGGTTCGCCGCGTCGATGCCGCCGACCATCACGTGGTAGTCCTGTCCCCGGGCGGCGTCGATGAGCTTGCGCATGAGAGCGATGCCGACGCCCTTGCCGCGATGGTCCGGATGCACATAGACGGAGTGCTCCACCGTGTACTTGTAGGCCGGCCAGGCGCGGAAGGTGCCGTAGCTGGAAAAACCCAGCAGCGTGTTGCCCTCCATGGCGCCGATCACGGGGAAGCGGCCGGCGTCCTTCGCCTTGAACCAGGCGGCCATTGCTTCCGGTGCGCGCGGCCGGTAGTCGTAGAGCGCGGTCGAGTTGACGATCGCTTCGTTCAGGATCTCGAGGATCGCGGGCGCATGCGCATCATAGGTGCACGCGACGAACTGCATCACGGCGCGTGCCGGCGCTTGCGCGCGGCGCGCTCTTCACGCACTTCGGAGAGCACCCGCGCAGGGTCGATGGCCATGCCGGGCACCCGCCGCATCGTCCAGTAGGTCGAGCCGGCGGCATCGCGCAAGACGAGCCCGGTGTCGACCAGCCGCCGGCGAAGCGTCACATGGTCGATGCCGAAAGGCGCGACGAAGCTCGAGAGCCACTCGCGCAGGAGATCGTTCACTTCCGCCTCGCGGTATTCGCGCCGGGGCTCGAATCGCCCGGCGGCGAGGAGCAGGAGCAGCTGCTCGTCCTCGGCGCGCGTCGGCAGTCCGGTGAGCGGCCCGTTGGCGAGAAGCCGCTTGAGGGCCTGCTGCGCCGTTTCGCGGCGCCGACTCATGCTGTGCGGCGACCGCCTTAGGGGATCGGCACCGCGGCGAGGAGCTGCGCGCCGACGTCGATGCGGCGCGCCGCATCGTGCGCGGGACGCAGCCGGTGCGCCGCGACGCCGGGCAGGATCGCCTGTACGTCCTCGGGGATCACCTTGTCGCGGCCTTCGAGCATCGCCCAGGCGCTGGCGGTGTGCACGATGGCGAGCGCCGCACGCGGCGAAAGGCCGGTCACGTAGTCCGGCGAGCGGCGCGTGTGCTCGACGATCGCCTGCACATAGTCGAGCAGCGCCGGGGCGACGTGGATCTTCTGCGCGCTCGCCTGCAGCTCGACCAGATCGGCCGGCGTCATCGAGGGCTCGAGCGTCGCGAGCAGGTTGCGCCGATCGGTGCCGGTGAGGAGCGCTCGCTCGGCGGCGCGGTCGGGATAGCCGAGCTCGATCCTCATGGTGAAGCGGTCGAGCTGCGATTCGGGCAGCGGGAAGGTGCCGACCTGCTCCGAGGGGTTCTGCGTCGCGATGACGAAGAAAGGCTCCGGGAGCTTGCGCGTCTCGCCTTCGGCGGTGACCTGGTGCTCTTCCATCGCCTCGAGAAGCGCCGATTGTGTCTTGGGCGTGGCGCGGTTCACTTCGTCGGCCAGGATGACCTGCGCGAAGATCGGGCCGGGATGGAAGGCGAACGCGCCCGTTTCGCGTGCGTAGACCGAGACGCCGATGATGTCGGCCGGCAGCATGTCGCTCGTGAACTGGATGCGCTGGAACTGCAGGCCGAGCGATCGGGCGAGGACATGCGCGAGCGTGGTCTTGCCGACGCCGGGCAAGTCTTCGATCAGCAGGTGGCCGCGCGCGAGCAGGCACGCGAGCGCAAGCCGCACCTGGCCTTCCTTGCCGAGGATGATCCTGCCGGCCGATTCGATCACGCGGTCGATCGGTCCGCGCAAGATGTTTTGCGGGAGTTCGGCCTTCGACAGGAGCATTCGGCGATTGTACTCGATGCGATATGATGACTCGTCATGCCGACAGCACTGGTCACGCATGCCGATTGCCTCAGGCATGACATGGGCGCGCATCATCCGGAGCAGCCCGCGCGCCTCTCGGCAATCGCCGATCAGCTGATCGCCTCGGGCATCGGACAGCACCTGAGCCGCTACGAAGCGCCGCTCGCTACCGACGAGCAGCTGGCGCGCGTGCATCCCATCGAATACGTGCGCGCGATCCGCGAGGTCGCGCCCGAAGAAGGCACGGTGCACCTCGATCCGGATACGGCGATGAATCGCTACACGCTCGACGCCGCGTTGCGCGCGGCGGGCGCGGGCGTCATGGCGACCGATCTCGTAGTGACGAAAAAAGCGACTGCCGCCTTCTGCCCGGTGCGGCCGCCGGGCCATCACGCCTGCCGCACGCGCGCCATGGGCTTCTGCATCTTCAACAACGTTGCGGTGGCTGCGCGCCACGCGGTCGAGGTGCACGGCCTCGAGCGCGTGGCGATCATCGACTTCGACGTGCACCACGGCAACGGCACCGAGGACATCTTCGAGAACGACGAGCACGTGATGATGGCGTCGATCTTCCAGCATCCGTTCTATCCCTACAGCGGCACCGACAACCCGGCGCCCAACATGTACAACGTGCCGCTCGCTGCGGGGTCGGGCTCGCGCGAATTGCGGGCGGCAGTGACCCGGACTTGGCTGCCGGCGCTGGAGGAATTCCGGCCACAGATGGTGTTCTTCTCCGCCGGCTTCGATGCCCACGCCGAGGACGACATGGCGATGCTGCGCTTCTCGGACGGCGACTACGGCTGGGTGACCGAGCAGGTCAAGGCCATCGCCGAGCGCTACGCCGAGGGCCGGATCGTCTCGCTCCTCGAGGGCGGCTACGCCCTAAGCGCGCTTGGCCGCAGCGCCGTGCAGCACGTCCGCGTGCTCGCCGGCCTGAACAACTGAATTCCGGACGACGTCCTTAATTTTTCCCGCGGCCTCGTCGAAGGCTGCTTTTTCCGCCGCGACGATCCGCACTGAAGGTGCCGCGCCGAGCTGCCGATAGTTGCGGGTCGACGAGCGCCGGTACGCCGGATCATAGTGCTGCACCAGCAGCCGCTCGACGAACTCGCGCCATCGACCCGCCGCTGCCAGCGCCTTCCATTCGCCGATGCGCTCGCGGCCGTGCAGCGCGACGAGGCAGTCGAGCTGTGCATTCAGCGCGTCGCGATCTTCCAGGAAATGCCGATATTCCTCGAGCAGCAAGGCGACGCGCGTCGCGATATCGGTATCGAGCGTGATGCAGGTTGACGCACGCATGCGCGCCATCAGCGCTTCGGGCACCTGGATGTCGCCGATCTTCTTCGACTCGCCTTCGACATAGACCGGCCGTGGACGCTCAAATGCCTCGAGGCGCGCGAGCAACTGGCTCTCGAACCATTTCTGCGAAGGCTGCGGCTCGTCGGGCAGGCCACCCAGCACCGAGCCGCGATGTGCGGCGAGCGCCTCGAGATCGAGGACCTGCTCGCCGGCCTGGGCGAGCGCATCGAGAAAGCGGCTCTTGCCGCTGCCGGTCGGTCCGTGCACGACGATGAATTCGAGCTGCGCCGGCAGGCTCGCCAATTCATCGACCACCCAGCGACGGTAGGCGCGATACCCGCCGTCGAGGGTTTTCGCGTCCCAGCCCACCTCGCGCAGGATGTGCGCCATCGCGCCCGAGCGCTTGCCGCCACGCCAGCAATAGACGAGCGGGCGCCAGCCCTTGTCTTTTCCTCTGAACATCTGCTCGATATGCCGCGCCACGTTCTGGGCGACAAGCGCCGCGCCGAGCTTCTTCGCTTCGAAAGCCGACACCTGCTTGTAGAGCGTTCCCACCTCGGCGCGCTGCGCGTCGTCGAGCACCGGCGCAGAGACCGCACCGGGAATATGGTCTAACGCGTACTCCGCCGGCGTGCGCGCGTCGATGACCGTGTCGAAATTCTTGAAATTCACCGAGGCCTACTATAACGTCGCAGGTCCCGATGTTCATCCTCGAGCGCCTCATCTCAGCGAGCTGCCGTTCCCTTGCCGCGATGATCGGCTGCGCGATTTCGCGCGGCCGTCGCGGGCGTACCGGGCAATCGGGAAGTCCCGACGACGCAGCGCTCGCCACCGTCCCGGTCGCGCTCCGCCGTAGCTGTCCTCCCTCAGGAGCGATCGCATGAACCGCAGAACCTTCCTGAAGTCCACCACCGCCGCAGCCCTGGCCCAGTCGCTTCCCTGGCGCGCCGCATTCGCGGCCGAGGGCTGGCGCACGTTCGAGACGGTGACGCGCGTCGAGGTGAAAGACTCCTTCGGCGTGGCGCGCGCATGGGTCCCGCTGCCGCTCGAGATGGACACGAGCTGGCAGAAGACGCTCGACTCGAGCTGGAGCGGCAATGCGAAGACCGCGGAGGTGAAGTACGACGGCAAATACGGCGTCTCGATGCTTTACGTCGAATGGAGCGACCAGGAGATGAATCCGGTCATCGACGTGACCAGCCGCTTCATGACGCGCGACCGCGCCACCGATTTCTCCCGGCCGGACCGGTCCATCGATCTCTCCGCCGAGGACCGGCAGTATTTCACCCTGCCGACCGAGCTCATTCCCACCGACGGCATCGTGCGCAAGACGGCGCTCGGCATCACGCGAGGCGCGACGACCGATGTCGAGAAGTCGCGCGCCATCTACGAATGGATCGTCGACAACACCTTCCGCGATCCGAAGACCAAGGGCTGCGGCGTGGGCGACGTGAAGTCGCTCCTCGAGAGCGGCAACCTGGGCGGCAAGTGCGCCGACCTCAACGCGCTCTACGTCGGCCTGTCGCGCGCGGTGGGCGTACCGGCGCGCGACGTGTACGGCGTGCGCGTCGCGCCGTCCAGGTACGGCTACAAGAGCCTCGGTGCCGGCACGCCGAACGTCACGAAGGCGCAGCACTGCCGTGCCGAGTTCTTTGCGCCAGGCCATGGCTGGGTGGCCGTCGATCCCGCGGATGTGCGCAAGGTCGTCCTCGAAGAGCCGCCGGGCAACCTGCCGATCAGGGACGAGAAGGTGGTCGCGGCGCGGAAGCGCCTCTTCGGCAGCTGGGAGATGAACTGGCTCGCCTACAACATGGGGCACGACGTGAAGCTGCCGCATGCGACCAAGGCGCCGAAGCTGCCGTACCTGATGTACATCAACGCGGAGTCCGACGGCGAGCTGCGCGACCAGATGGAGCCGGACAGCGTGCGCTACACGATCACCGCGCGCGAGCTCACCGCGTAGTGCTCCGCCTCGTCGTTGCGGCATCGCTCGCCGCTTTCGCATTCGTGGCTTCGGCAGTCGAGTTGAAGCCGTGGGAGGGCGGCGCGACTCCGCCGCTCGCGGTCGAGGACCTGGAGGGCAAGACGCATAGCCTGGCCGACTACCGCGGCAAGGTGGTGCTCGTGAATTTCTGGGCGACGTGGTGCGAGCCCTGCCGCGCCGAGATGCCGTCGATCGACCGCCTGCGCAGCTCGCTGAAGGGCAAGCCCTTCGTGGTGCTGGCGGTGAACATGGCCGAGCCGCTCTCGCGCATCGAGAAGTTCACCGCGACGATGCCGCTCGGCTTTCCACTGCTGCGCGACCGCGACGGCTCGGCGAGCAAGAGCTGGAAGGCGAAGCTGCTGCCGGCGAGCTATCTCATTGGCCGGGACGGCCGCGTCCACTACGTGGCCTACGGCGAGCTCGATTGGACGAGCGCGCCGGTGCGCGCCCGGGTGGAGGAGCTGCTTCAGTGAACCACTTCGCGCACGACGCGCTCGAGTGCAGCCCGCTCGGCCGCGGGGGCGAAGAGCTTGCGGCGCGCGCGCAGCGCGCTTTTCAGCCGGCCGTAGAACCGGCCGTCGCCGGCCGCGCGCTCAAGCAGGCGGGCGAGCGCCTTGTCGTCCCCGAGGGCGAAGTAGCCCGGATACCGCGCACCCAGCATGCCGATGTTCCCCGAGACGCGCGAGGCGAGGACCGGCGTGCCGATGCGCGCGGCCTCGGCGACGACGTTGGCGCCGCCTTCCATCACCGAGCTCACCACGAGCAGGTGGCTGTTCGCCATCCATTCGAGCGCGCGCGCGTGGGTCATGCCGCCGACCCAGCGATAGCGGGAGTCGCGCGCCATCCAGGCTTCGGCCTGCCTGCCGAGCTCGGGGTCGAGCGCCTCCCCGATCTGCAGCACCTCGATCGCCTGGCGCGGAAGCCGGTCGAGCGCCGCCACCGCGCGCAACGGGTCTTTCTCGTCGCGCAGGTGGGCGATGACGGCGACGCGAAACGGCGCCTTTGGCGGCCGATGCGTGAGGTGCGGATCGGCGGATTGATAGACCACGCGGGCTTTTTTTCTGTTCGGAGGGTCGAGCTCCGCCAGCGCGGCGTCCTGCAGGACGATCAGGCGATCGGCGAGCTCCAGCGATCTGCGCGCCTCGGCCGACCCGGGCAGGTCGCGGTAGAGGTCCGTGCCGGTCAGCGTGACGACGAGCGGCTTCCGCGTTGCCGCGAAGCGCGCGATGGAGTCGTGGCTGCGGCGCGCATGCAGGCCGATCAACGCATCGCACGCCTCGCCGTGCCACGCGACGTCCACGCGCACGCGATGGCCGCCTGCGCGAAGCAGCGCCGCCCAGCGCAGCGCCGTATGGCGGTTGCCGTTGCGCAATCCTTTGCCGGCGGGCGTGACGATGAATAGGCGCGCCATCGACACATTATCTTCAGATCTCGTCGCCGCCCGGGATCACTTCTCGCGCGTCACCGGCGGGCTCGATGGCGAGCGCCTCTTCGGGCCGAAGCTCGCCATCGTCAACCCGCCGCTCTGGGAAATCGGCCATGTCGGCTGGTTCCAGGAGCACTGGTGCCTGCGCTGGGATGAAGGAAATCTCCGGCCCTCGATCCTGGAAGGCGCCGACAAGCTCTACGACTCTTCCAACGTCGCGCACGATACGCGCTGGGACCTGCCGCTGCCGGGTCTGGCCGCTACTCGCGCCTATCTAAGCGAGGTATTGCATGGGACGCTCAGCCGCCTGGCGCGCGAGCCGGAGAACGAGCGCCTGCGCTATTTCGTGCGCCTTGCGACCCTGCACGAGGACATGCACGCCGAGGCCCTGCACTACACGCACCAGACGCTCGGCTACTCGGATCCCTTGGGCATCGCAGGGGCCGGCGTGGCCGTGGGCCGCGACTTGAGTTTCCCGGCAAGCACCGTCCGGCTGGGAGCCGAGCAGGGCGACGAGCGCTTCGTCTTCGACAACGAGAAGTGGGCGCACGATGTGGCGCTCGCGCCGTTCGAGATCGCGCCGACACCGGTGACCAACGCGCAGTTCATCGAGTACGTCGAGCTCGGCGGTCAGCCGCCGCGCTACTGGCAGCGGGTCGAGGGCGCGTGGCACGAGCGCCGCTTCGACGCCTTGCGGCGGCTCGAGCCGAACGCGCCGCTCCGCCATGTCGACTGGAACGAAGCTCAGGGCTATTGCAAGTGGTCGTGCCGCCGGTTGCCGACCGAGGCGGAGTGGATGCGCGCCGCCGATGAGCTCCAGTGGGGCGAGGTCTGGGAATGGACCGCGAGCACGTTCGCGCCATTCGCAGGCTTCAGCGCCGATCCCTACGCCGACTATTCGCAACCCTGGTTCAACACGCACAAAGTGCTGAAAGGCGCGAGCTTCGCCACGCCGCGGCGCCTCGTGCACCCGCAGTTTCGCAATTTCTTCGTCGCCGATCGCGGCGACGTCTTCGCCGGTTTTCGCACTTGTAAAATCAATCTATGAATGCTCCAGAGAAGATCCGCCTCACCGAGTTCAGCCACGGCGGCGGCTGCGGCTGCAAGATCGCGCCTGCGATCCTTTCGGACATCCTCTCGGCGAGCCCGATCCGCGGCCTGCCGGCGGAGCTCCTCGTCGGCACCGAAACGTCCGACGACGCCGCCGTGTACAAGCTGAACGAGAGCCAGGCGCTCGTCGCCACCACCGACTTCTTCACGCCGATCGTCGATGATCCCTTCGACTTCGGCCGCATCGCCGCGACCAACGCGATTTCGGACATCTACGCGATGGGCGGCCGGCCGATCATGGCGCTCGCCGTCGTCGGCATGCCGCTCGAGAAGCTGCCGGTGTCGGTGATCCGCGCCATCCTCGCGGGCGGCGAATCGGTGTGCGCGAGCGCCGGGATTCCGCTCGCCGGGGGTCACTCGATCGACACGCTCGAGCCGATCTACGGTTTGGTTGCCCTCGGTCTGGTCGATCCGTCGAAAGTCAAAAAGAACAGCACGGCGAAGGCGGGCGATGCGCTGGTCCTCGGCAAGCCGCTCGGCATCGGCATCCTCTCGGCAGCGCTCAAGAAGGGAAAGCTTTCCGCCGCGGGCTATGCCGAGATGCTGAAATGGACCACGCAGCTCAACACTGCCGGCCAGGCGCTCGCCGACATGCCTGCCGTGCACGCACTGACCGACGTGACGGGATTCGGTCTCGCCGGCCATCTGCTCGAGATGTGCCGGGGCGCGAGGCTCGGCGCCGAAGTGAGCTTCGAAGCGCTGCCCGTGATTCCCGAGGCGCTCGACTGGGTGAAGCAGGGCGTCGTCACCGGCGCCTCCGAGCGCAACTGGAAGGGCTACGGGCAGGATGTGGACCTGCCGGCGGGCTTCGCGGAATGGAAGCGCAAGCTCCTCGCCGATCCGCAGACGAGCGGCGGGCTGCTGGTCGCTTGTGCGCCTGATGCGGTGCCGCAGGTGCTCAAGGCCTTCGACGGCAACGCGGCCGCGATCGGCCGCTTCGCCGCCGGCGCGCCGCGGCTGCGCGTCACTTGAGCAGGGGCGCGAGCCCTTTCCAGACCCGATCGAGGATCAGCGGCTGAGCTTCTGCCGTCGGGTGGATACGGTCGGGCTGGAAGTATTCCGGCTTCTCGGCGAATCCTTCGAGCATGAACGGCACCAGCGCCACGCGGTAGCGCTTCGCCACGTCGTCGAAGGCATTCTCGAACGCCCGCGTGTACTCCTCGCCGTAATTCGGCGGCAGCTTCATGCCCACGACGAGCACGCGCGCGCCGGCCTTCTGCGAATGCTCCACGATCGCGCCGAGGTTCGTCTTCACCTGGCCGATCGGCATGCCGCGCAGGCCGTCGTTGCCGCCGAGCTCGACGATCACCACCGTCGGATGAAAGCGCGCCAGCGTCGCGTCGATGCGTGCGCGTCCACCGGCCGTGGTCTCGCCGGAGATGCTCGCGTTCGCGACGCTATAATTCGGCCGTTCCCGCTTCACGCGTTCGCCGAGCAGCGCGACCCAGCCGCGCGACTGCGCAATGCCGTATGCGGCTGACAGGCTGTCGCCGAACACCAGGATGGACTTCTCCGCCGCTGCGGCGCCCGATGCCCACAGCATGCAAAACCAACAGAAAATTCTGATCGCGAGCGGCATCGGCAAGAAGGTCCCGAGCGGAGGCGGCGAGCTCGTCATTCTGCGCGACATCGATCTCGCGGTCACGCCGGGCGAAGCGCTCGCCGTGGTCGGCGCCTCGGGCTCCGGGAAATCGACGCTGCTCGCGCTGCTTGCGGGCCTCGACACGCCGACGAGCGGCACGGTGACGCTGGATGGCGTCGACCTCTTCGCGCTCGACGAGGACCGGCGCGCGGAGCTGCGCGGCCGCGTACTCGGCTTCGTGTTCCAGTCGTTCCAGCTCCTGCCCGCATTGAGCGCGCTGGAAAACGTCGCGCTGCCTTTGGAATTGGCCGGGAACGACCAGTCGGAAGAGCTGGCGCGGCAGATGCTGGTGCGCGTCGGCCTCGGCGAGCGGCTGCAGCACTATCCGAAGCATCTGTCCGGCGGCGAGCAGCAGCGCGTGGCGCTCGCGCGCGCCTTCGTCGTGCGGCCGAAGCTCCTCCTCGCCGACGAGCCGACCGGAAGCCTCGACGCCGAGGCCGGCGCCGCGGTGATCGATCTGCTCTTCGGGCTGAACCGCGAATACGGCACCACGCTCGTCCTGGTGACGCACGACGAGGCATTGGCCGCGCGCTGTGCCCGGGTCGTGCGCCTCGTGGCGGGAAGGATCGCCGCATGAGAACGGCGTGGCGCATGTTCCGGCGCGACGCGCGCGCGGGCGAGCTCGGCGTGCTCGCCGCGGCGCTCGTCATCGCGGTGGCGAGCGTCACGAGCGTCGGCTTCTTCGCCGACCGCGTCGGCCAGGCGCTCGAGCGCGATGCGCACCAGCTCCTCGGCGCGGACCTGGTGCTCGCCGCCGACCACCCTTGGAAGAATGAAATCAGGGAAGAGTTGCGCGGCGTGCAAACCGCCGAAGCGATGAACTTCATCAGCATGGCGCTGCGCGGTGACGATACGCAGCTCGCGGGCGTGAAGGCGGTGAGCGAGAACTATCCGTTGCGCGGCCGGCTGCGCATCGCGCCGGCGCCCGGGGCAGCGGATGCACCCGCCGAGCACGGCCCGGCGCCGGGCACGGTCTGGCTGGAGGAACGCCTGATCACCGACTTGCGGGCGCCGGTCGGCTCGACCATCCGGCTCGGAAGATCGGAGCTCCGCGTGAGCGCGATCATCACGCTCGAGCCGGAACGCACGGCCAGCTTCTTCAACATCGCGCCGCGCGTCATGATGAACCTGGCCGATGTGCCGGCGACCGGGCTCGTGCAGAACGGGAGCCGCATCTCGTACTACCTGTACGCGGCGGGCGCAGCGGAGCAGATCTCACGGCTGGAGAAATCCCTGGCGAGCCAATTGGGTCGCGGCGAGCGCATCGACACGCTCGAGACGGGGCGCCCCGAAATCCGCGCATCGGTGGAGCGGGCACGCCGCTTCCTCGCGCTCACCGCGCTCCTCGCGGCCGTGCTCGCCGGAGTGGCGATCGCGCTCGGCACGCGGCGCTTCGTCGAGCGGCATCTCGACGG
>DASQGW010000104.1:0-6799 GCA_035632415.1 Burkholderiales bacterium
CCTTGAGGGGTAGCCGCGAAGCCGCGCGCCGCGATGAGCTCGCGAGCGTGCGTGATGGCCCGGCGGCCTTTTTCGCTGTAGAGGGCGATGCGCATGAAGCCGCCGGGCTCCACCAGCCGGGCAAGCACGCTCCAGCCGGCAAGCGCATTCTCGAGGTGATGCAGCACGCCCGAGGCCTCGATGAGCTGGAAGCGCTCGCCGAGCGAACCGAGCGCCAATAGATCGGCCTGGCGATAGGCGATGTTGGAGATGCCGAGCTCGCTGGTCTTGCGCCGCGCGTAGCCCAGGCTCGCGCGGCTCAAGTCGACCGCGAGCACCGTCGCATCGGCGAAGCGGCGCGCGGTGGCGACCGCATTCTGGCCGGTGCCGCACCCCGCGATCAGGATGCGCGCCGGCCCCGCCTTGGCCGGCGTGCCCGGGAAAAGCTCGCGCACGATGTCGGCGAGCGGCGCGGCGGCAAAGCGCGTCTGCGTGCGGACCCAGCGCGGATACGGATTCGCCTCGTATTGCGCACGGACGGCAGCCGAGACCGCGCCCTTTTCTGCGCCGATCGAAACGATTTCGGCAGCGAGGCGACGTTCTTGCAGCGGCTCGACAATCTGCCGGCGCGCGAGGAGCGCGAGCGGCGTCCCGGCGAGCTCGGCAGCGATGCGCTCGGCATCGGGCAGGGTATGCAGCGGTCGATAGGCCGCGTAGAGCGCGTAGTCGCGCGGCTCCTGCAGCGTCAAGCCCGAAATGCCCGCGGCACGATCATCGAGCAGATATTCGGTGTTGAAGCACTGGTGGGCGATGGCGCCGAGAACCTCGAGCGGAATATCCGCACCCTCCAGCGCACGCCGCCGCTCGGCACCGATCAGGTCCTGCAACCGCACATCGCGCACGATCGCGTCCTGCATCAGGCGCAGAAGCAGCGGCTCGGCGAACGCGTTGTCGCGCGAAAGCGCGGCGCTCGTGATCGGTCGAACCAGTTCGCCGGGATCGACGGCGGGATGCTCGAGCGCGCGCTCGAGCAACGCGCGCACGCGTGCGTCCAGCGGATGGCGGAATTTGAAGAAGCGAATCACCTCGCCGAACTGCGCCCATAACGCGTCGAGCTGCGGCGCGAGCTCGAGCGCCCGCATCAAGTGCTCGAGCGCCGGAGCGAATGCCGATTGCGCGAGCAGGGTATGAGCACGCTCGGCGAGTGCCAGCGCCGGTCCGTCATCCCGCTTACCGGCGGCCAAAGCGCGCCGTTTCTTCTCGCCCATCGCGCAAGTATCTCGGCTACAATGCCCCGCGTGAAGCCGTCGATCGCTCTTCTTCCGCTCCTCTGGCGCTGGCGTTCGCCAACCGCCTAGATTCCCATGGCCGTGCCGGGCCCTAAACGGCAACCCCGCAGCAAGACGAACCACCCCCTATATCGAGGGAGCAGAGCTATGAAGCAGATCACGGTTGCCGAAGCGATTCAACGTACGGTGGAGCACCGCGAGGTGTTCCACGACGAGATGCTGCACATCATGCGCCAGATCATGCGCGGCGAGCTTACGCCGGCGCAGATCGCCGGATTCATCATCGGCTTGCGCGTGAAGAAGGAGACGATCGGCGAGATCGCAGCCGCGGCGCAGGTGATGCGCGAGCTGGCGACGCCGGTCGAGTTGAAGGATGACCGGCACCTGGTCGACACCTGCGGCACGGGCGGCGACTCGGCGCATACGTTCAACGTCTCGACGTGCGCCGCCTTCGTCGCCGCAGCAGCCGGCGCCAAGGTCGCCAAGCACATGGGCCGCTCGGTATCCTCGTCTTCGGGCAGCGCCGAGGTGCTGGAAGCCCTCGGGGCGCAGATCAATCTCACACCCGCACAGACCGGCGAGGCGCTCGAGAAAATCGGCATCGGCTTCATGTTCGCGCCGGCTCATCACGCCGCGATGAAGTACGCCGCGCCGGTGCGCAAGGAGCTCGGCGTGCGCACGATCTTCAACATTCTGGGGCCGCTCACCAATCCGGCGGGCGCCAAGCGGCAGGTGATGGGCGTCTTCCATCCCGACCTCGTCGGCATCCAGGTGCGCGTGCTGCAGCGGCTCGGCTCCAAGCACGTCATGGTCGTGTACGGCATCGACGGGCTGGATGAGATCTCCATCTCCGGCGAGACGATGATCGGCGAGCTCGTCGAGGGTCAGGTGAACGAGTACAACATCCATCCGTCGCACTTCGGCCTCGAGCTCTACGATCGGCGCGCCGTCCAGGTGAATACCGTCGAGGAATCGAAGGCGATGATCCAGGCGGTGCTCGACAACCAGCCGGGACCGGCGCACAACATCGTCGCGATGAACGCCGGTGCTGCGCTCTATGTGGCCGGCGTCGCATCGAGCCTGAAAGACGGCATCGAGCGTGCGAGCAAGACCATCAAGAGCGGTGCCGCCAAGCAAAAAATGGAAGAGTTCGTCGCCTTCACCAAAAAAGCGACGAAGTGACCATCCTCGAGCGCATCCTCGAGGTGAAGCGCGCGGAAATCGCCGCGGCAAAGGAGAGAACGCCGCGCGCTGCCGTAGAGGCTCGAGCGCGAAATGCAGCAATGCCCCGCGATTTCGTGGGCGCCTTGCGAGCGAAACGTCCGGCGGTGATCGCCGAGATCAAGAAAGCGAGCCCGTCGCGCGGCGTGCTGCGCGAAGATTTCAATCCCGCCGCCATCGCCGCGAGCTACGAGCGCGCCGGAGCCGCCTGTCTTTCGGTCCTCACCGACCGGCAGTTCTTCCGCGGTGAGGCGGCGCACCTTGCGCAAGCCAGGCAGGCGTGCGGGTTGCCCGTGCTGCGCAAGGACTTCGTAATCGAGCCGTACCAGGTGTTCGAGTCGCGCGGATTCGGTGCCGATTGCATCCTCCTCATCGCCGCTTGCCTCGAGAGAGACGAGATGGTCGAGCTCGAGCGCCTGGCGATGCGCCTGGCGATGGCCGTGCTGGTCGAAGTGCACGACGGGCGGGAGCTCGAAACGGCGCTCGCCCTCCAGACGCCGCTCATCGGCGTGAATAACCGCGACCTCAAAACGTTCGAGACGCGTCTGGAAACCACGCTCGATCTCCTGCCCCGCGTTCCGCCCGCACGGCTCGCCATCACGGAGAGCGGAATCCTTGCGCCCGCGGACGTGGTGCGCATGCGGGGCGCCGGTGTCGAAGCTTTCCTCGTCGGCGAAGCGTTCATGCGCGCGCCGGACCCCGGGGCTGCACTAAAGCGCTTATTCACTCTGTAGCGTCTCTGTTGCATCGCAGCATTTCTTGTTGGGTATTTGCAACGTCCCAGTAAGGAATTAGGGGCCAAGGCGAGGGTGGCCTTGGTCGCTTAACGCTCCTTTCGGCACACTGCCTTGGACTTCTCGACTGAGGGGTTGGCGGGGGCCAAATCGGCACATCGCCTGGTTTAAACCAGAGAGGAGTAAGCATGCAGAAGAAACTTCTAACGTTAGCAGTGACCGGCGCATTGGCCGCGCCGTGCATCGCGATGGGGCAGGGGTCGGGACCACCCCAGGCCTCCGTCGAGGTGTATGGCACGATCAATATGGCTATCGGCAAGTTCAAGTACACCGGCGCAACCAATACGACGGGCGCTGCGTCTGGCCCGGCGGACGTCTCGAAGTGGGACGTGGCCCAGGGTGCTTCGAACTACGGTTTGCGTGGCAGGGAGAGCTTGGGTGGTGGCCTGACCGCCTGGTTCCAGATCGAAGAGAACGCGCCGATGGAGCGGTCGAACAACATCGCGATCACTCCGGCCTCGCGGAACTCCGCGGTCGGTATCCAGGGCAACTGGGGTAACGTGTTCCTCGGCCAGTGGACCACGCCGTGGGCGGACCTCGACGGGCTGTGGGCTATCGGCACGGTGGGATTCTGGGGCCCGGTCACGTCGATCATCGGCCGTCGCGAGACGACCGGCACGGCACCCAACCCGAACTGCATCAATAACCAGAGCTCGGGCGGCTTCATCGCGCCCGGCGTGCCGGCGGCCGGCATTGTGTGCGACGCGGTCGAATCAGTCGGTGGCGTAGGGCACCCGTTCTGGCGTCGTCCGTCGCAGGCAGTCGTCTATCAGTCGCCGGTCTTCAGCGGGCTGCAGTTCAAGGTCCTCTACCAGACCAACGAAAGCAAGGCGACGTCCAACGCCACGACCAACGCCGATCCTTCCATGGTGTCGACATCGTTGCAGTGGGCCGGCATGGGCGGCAGGGCGCGCGTAGGCGCGGCAATCGACCGTCACAAGGACTTCACGGTGGCAGGCAAGACCGATACCGGCTTCGCCATCAAAGGTGGCTACAACTTTGGCGTGGTGGACGTGGGTCTCGCCTACGAGAACTACACCTACAAGACGGCGCTCAGCGACTGCAAGACCAAGAGCTACGGCATCGCGCTTGCGATTCCCGTCGGCATGGGCACGATCCGCGGCTCGTACTCGAAGGCGACGGCGATCACCGGCACGTACGCTGGCGCTCAGGCGACCGCGTTCACCGTGGGCGGCTCGTGCGGTCCCACCGTCACGGCGGCGAACCAGGCCGATCAGAACGGCGCGAAGGAGTTCAACATCGGCTACGAGCACCGGTTCTCCAAGCGCACCAACGTCGGCATCGGGTATGCGGCGGTCAAGAACGATCCGGCTGCGGTGTTGACCTGGACGGGCGCACCACCGACCTCCGACGGCGCGAGCAACACGCCGTTCCCCGGTCAGGACCCGAGCACGTACTTCATCAGCATCACGCACCGGTTCTAACCCAAGCGGCACTTATCAAGCGGGCGCCTTCGGGCGCCCGTTTTTTTTCTGCTAGTCTGGTCGCAATGGACCGATTGATCACCGAATTCGATCGCGCGCTCCGGGCGATCGCCGGGGTGGCGAATCCCGCGCGGCCCTCGCCGGCCGAGCAAAGACCACACGCCGAGCTGTCCGACGCCGAGCGTGCGCATGCTGCAGCCTTGATGCGCGTAAATCATGTCGGCGAGATCTGCGCGCAAGCGCTCTACCAGGGCCAGGCGCTGACGGCCCGCAACCCGGATGCGAGAGCCGCGCTCGAGCGCGCCGCGCGCGAGGAAGAAGATCATCTTGCCTGGAGCGCGGACCGCATCCGCGAGCTGGGAGGGCGTCCGAGCCTGCTCAATCCGCTGTGGTACGCGGGCTCGCTCGCCATCGGCGCCATTGCCGGAGCGCTCGGTGATCGGTGGAACCTCGCGTTCCTCGCCGAGACGGAGCGCCAGGTCGAAGAGCACCTGACCGGCCACCTCGATGCACTGCCCGCCACGGACGAGCGCACCCGCGCCGTGGTCGCTGCGATGCGCTCGGACGAGATCAAGCATCGCGAAACGGCCATCCGTCTCGGCGCCGCCGAGCTGCCCGAGGCAGGGAAGAACGCCATGCGGCTCGCCTCAAAGGTGATGACGACGGTCGCCTACCGCATCTAGCCGGATGCTGCAGGTCTACATCGGCTATGACCCGAGGGAATCGGTCGCCTTCTACACCCTCGCGCACTCCATCTTCGCCCGCTCGTCGGTACCGCTGTCCATTGCGCCGCTCATGCGGCGCCACCTCGGGCATCTGTACACGCGTTCGCGAGGTCCGACCGAATCGACCGAATTCAGCCTGACCCGCTTTCTCGTGCCTGCGCTCGCCGGCTATCGCGGCTGGTCGATCTACATGGATTGCGACATGCTCTGCCGGGCCGACATCGCCGAGCTCGCAGCGCTGATCGAGAGGGATCCGGAAAAGGCCGTGCTCGTCTGCCAGCACGACTATGTGCCGAAGGCCGAGCGCAAGTTCCTGAACCAGGTCCAGACCCGGTACGCGCGCAAGAACTGGTCAAGCCTGATGCTCTTCAACAACGAGCGCTGCAAGGCGCTGACGCCCGAATACGTCAACTCCGCGTCCGGCCTGGACCTGCACCGCTTCGCCTGGGTGGAGGATTCGCTGATCGGCGCCGTGCCGCTCGAGTGGAACTGGCTCGTTTCGGAGTATCCGCACCGCGCCGACGCGAAACTCGTGCATTTCACCCGCGGCGGCCCCTACTTCGACGAATACCGCGACTGCGACTACGCCGGCGAGTGGTTCGCCGAATGCGAGTCCATGCGCAGCCGGGCCGAGGCCTGATCGAATTTCACGACCGGCTGCTTGACGAGCGAGCGGCGCACCACCTAGTCTGCGCGCGGCACGCATATTTCACGGGGGGGTTCATGAACAAGATGGCTTGTCGGTTTCTCGTAGCGTTGATGATCTGGGCGCCGTATCAAGTGGCGAGCGCCGGGATGATCGCGACCGATGTCAGCGTTGTCTCCAGGTCCGACGACCGTGCAGCGCTCGACGCATTTCTCGCGCGTGCAGAGGTGGTGAACCAGCTCCAGACGCTCGGCATCGATCCGGCCCATGCAAAAGACCGCGTCGCCGCGCTGACGGACGCTGAAGCGCATACCCTGGCGGGGCACGTTGCGGATGCGCCCGCGGGCGGCGTCTATGCCGCGGGGATCATCGCGGTCATCCTCATTGCGATCGTGGCCTGGGCGATCTACAAGGAACGCAACCCCTGGTAGGACGCGTCAGGCTTCGACGAGCTCGAAGTCCCTCGTAATCTCGGCCGTCTTGCCGAGCATGGCAGAGGCGGAGCAGTACTTCTCGTGCGACAGGCGAATTGCCTGCTCGACGAGGTTGCGTTTCAGCGCCCGGCCGCGCACGACGAAGTGCATGTGGATCTTGGTGAACACCTTCGGGTCGGTCGCGGCCCGCTCCGACGTGACCCTTACGTCGCAGCCGCGCACGTCCTGGCCGCTCTTTTTCAGGATCACCACCACGTCGTAGGCGG
>DASQGW010000105.1:0-3369 GCA_035632415.1 Burkholderiales bacterium
GGGCTCGGCTTCGCCGCGCTGGGCTTCCTGTTCGCGGTCTATCTCATCGCGCAGCAGCTGCTGTTCCAGCGCATTCCGGTACCGGGGTGGGCGTCGCTCGTGATCGCGATCTTGATCGTCGGCGGCGTGCAGCTTCTCGCCCTCGGCGCCATCGGCGAATACCTTGGGCGCGCCTACCTGCATATGACGGCCAAGCCCCAGTACGTGGTCAAGTCGCGGAAGGGCTTCGGCGATCCGGCTGCCAACCTTTGAGCGCCGTGCCTGCCGTCTCGGTCGGCATCCCGACTTATCGCGGCGCCGCGCACATCGCCGAGACGATCGAGTCGGTGCTGGCGCAGACGTTTGCCGACTTCGAGCTCGTGATCGTGGACGACGTCTCGCCGGACGAGACGGCGGAAGTGGTGGCGCGCTACCGTGATCCGCGTCTGCGATTCGTGCGCAACGAGCGCACCCTCGGCGTGGAGGAGAACTGGAACCGCTGCCTGCGGCTCGCGCGCGGACGCTACTTCAAGCTCCTGCCGCACGACGATCTCATCGCGCCCGAGTGCCTCGCGCGCGAGGTTGAAGTGCTCGACGCCGATCCGGGCGGACGGCTGGCGTTCGTGTTCTGCGCGCGTCGCATCATCGACGAGCATTCGCGCGCCCTGCTGACGCGCGGCTATCCGCACCAGGGCGGCGTAATCCCGGCGCGTTCTGCCGCGCGCAGATGCATTCGGCGCGGCGCCAACCTGCTCGGCGAGCCCGGCGGCTTGTTGTTTCGAACGGCGCTCGCCCAGCGCGTAGGTGACTTCGACGCGAGCCTTCGCATCGTCACTGACCTTGACTACTGGTTCCGGCTCCTCCTCCACGGCGATGCCTACTACCTGTCCGAGAACCTGGCGTCGTTCCGGGTCTCGCGAGGCGCCTGGAGCGTGGCGATCGGCGCCGCCCAGGGAACGGAGTTTCGAGCCTTTATCGCAAAAGTCGGAGCGAACCCGGCCTACGGCCTGAGCGCTCCCGACATGGCATGCGGCCGTCTGATGGCGCAGGCGAACACGCTGGCGAAGCTCGCCTTCTATCGCTTCGTGCTTCGGTAAACCGCGACCTCGCCCTGGCTGAAAGCTGCGAGTCGACGCTCCGGGTCCCAGCCCGGCCCCGCTCCCGCGGTTACGACATACCAGTTGACGCCGGAGGCGCCGAGATGCGCGAGCGCGGCATCCGGCCGCGTTTCGAGTTCAACCGCTTCGAGCACCGCCTGGCGCTCGTACGCCGCGAGCTCGCGCTCGCCGCCGCGCAACGTGTGGATATATGGCCGCGCGATGTAGGCCGGCATGCCGCTCAGCGCCGCGAGCTCCACGGCCGGGTCGATCCTCACCCAGCCCGGCCGCAGACCCTGCACTGCGAACTCGTCACCGGGCCGGCCTTCCTTCCTGAGATAGGCGGCCGCTTGCACGACACCCGGCGTAAGGGCGCGCGCGTAGTAGTTCCAGCCCCAGCTGAACTTGGGCCACTCACCCACTGCTCCGCTCTGAGGCCAGAGCGCGACGAAGCCGGCGATGCTTGCCGCGAGCACCCAGCGCAGCGAGAGCCGCTCGACGAAGACCGCGATCGTCCATATGGCAACGGCTGCATAAACAAGCACGAAGGGGCGCTGCGTCAGCTCGGTCGCCTCACCGTCTGCCGGTATGGGCGCGAGCACCATGAGCGCCGCGTAGCCGGCAATCAGTACGATCGGCACCGCGTCGAACGCCGAGCGGTGGCGCAACCCGAGCGCGATCGGATAGAGGACCGTGAATACGCCCAGGAAAGCGGGAAACACCAGCACAACGCCGGCAGGCAAAGCGACGCGGGCGCCGTAGTGCGCGAGGAGCGAGTCATACCAGCCGGCATACGCGATGCCCGGCTGATTGTGGAGGACGGCGAGCGAAGGCTGCAGGGCGCGTCCGCCACCGACGGTCAGCCCGACCACGACGAGCAGCGCGGCCGCGACGCCCACATAAACCAGCGGGCGGCGGCGGAATTCCGCGCTTGCGATCACCGCGGTCGCAACTACGCACGGCAGCGCCAGCACGAAGATATGCGCGCGAAAGAAAAGCAGCGCGGCGGCAAGCGCAATGCTCAAGGCGAGGGAGAGCGGCCGGCGCTCATCGCACCAGCGCTTGAGGAATGCGAACGCAGCGAATGCGATGCCGAGCGCATAGGCGGCGCCCGGATGGGTGATCACATGCCAGTCGAAGTCGAAGAAAGCGTTGCGCAGGCCGTAATCGCCGGCCTCCGGCACGAGCGTCAGGACCGCCACGGCGCCGACGCCGCCCGCCGGGCCGGCGAGCGTCTGGCCGAGCACGTAGGCACCGGCGCAGAACGTAAAGAAACCGAGCGGCAGCCATACGGAAGTCGCGAGCGGCAGGCCCGGCAGGTCAAGCGGCGCGGCGAACGCGGCGGGCAGCAGATAGGAGGCAAAGTGGTAGAAGGGCCGCGGGAAGCCGGCGAGGTCGATCGACTGCCGGCCGTGCGCGAGCACGTCGCCGAAGCTCGAGATCACGCCGCCATGAATGAGGTAGTCGACCCAGACCGGCAACACGCCCGAGCGCGCGAGGATCGCCGGCGCTTCGGCGCTGTGCCGGCACCACAGCAGGGTCATCGCGGCGCAGACCACGAGGCCGAGGAGCTCGTCGCGCTCGATGCGCCGGAACGCGCCCGCATGGCCGCGGAAAACAATGCCGAGGGCGAGGACGACGACGGTCCAGATCGCGAATGCGGTGGCGGCGAGCAAGTCGAACGCGAGGACGAGCGCGTACAGCGCGACCGAGGTCGCGAAGATGCCGAGCACCCAGGCGGCCGGCGCCGGCATATCGGCGGTGCCTGCGGCGCGCAACAGGAGGAAGCCGCACGCCATCACCACCACCACGACGAGCGCCATAGCGGCCACCGCGGCCTGGATCGTGACCGCTCCGCACATCCAAAGGAGGCCGGCAAGCGGCGCTAGCGCAACGAGCGACGCGGCGGGCAATCGTGCGGCAACCGTGACCAACTCGGTCAGCATATCATCGCCGCCATGATCACCGCTGGCCTGATTGGTTATGGGTACTGGGGGCCCAACTTGCTGCGCAACCTCCAGGCCAGCGGGCGCTTCGAAGTGAGGGCGATCGCCGAGCCCGAGAGCGAGCGCCTGGAGCTCGCGCGGCGCGCAGCGCCGGGAGCGAGCGGCTGCGCCGACGCGCGCGAGCTGATCGAGCGGGGCGACATCGCCGCAGTGCTGATCGCGACGCCGGTCGCCACGCACCATGCGCTCGCCCGGCAGGCGATCGAGCACGGCAAGCATGTGCTGATCGAGAAGCCGATGTGCCGCAGCGCCCGGCAGTGCGAAGAGCTGATCGCGTTCGCCGCGGA
>DASQGW010000106.1:0-7101 GCA_035632415.1 Burkholderiales bacterium
CCTTGAAGGTAATTGCCCTAGGTCGCTGTCAGCTCTTACGCTGACGCTCCTCAAGCAGCCAGTCCCGAAAAAGCGCAGCGTTTGCCGACAGCCTGCCCTTTGGCCAGACCAGATAAGTGGCGCCCGGGGCGGGCACGGCGACGTTGAAAAGCCGGACTAGCCTGCCCCCGCGCAGGTCCCCCTCCGCGATGCTGCTTCGTGCGAGTGCGATACCGCGGCCATCCACCGCAGCCTGAACCAGCAGGTTGGAGTCGCTAAAGATGAGGCTGGGCTCCTTGAGCCGCACGCCCGCAACGCGAAACCAGGGCGCCCACGGTTCGTCATTGGACCGCATCAGCTGAAACCTGCCGAGCTCCGAGGGTTGGGCAGGTAATCGTCCACGGTTGAAGCGAGGGCTGGCGACGGGGAAGAACTCTTCGTCCAAGAATTTTTGCGCTTCTACGTCAGGCCAGGTGCCGGGCCCGAAGCGCACTGCCAGGTCGACCTGGTCACGTTCGAAGTCGACTAGCGTGTTCGAGGCATGCATATTTACAGCGATCGTTGGATGGCGCTCCATGAACCGTCCGAGCCGCGGCATCAGCCAACGTGCAGCGAACCCAGGTGTCATGCTCACTGAAATTGCGCGCTCGCCCTTGGAGCGTCGCACGAATTGCGCGGCCTCTCCCAGCTCCTGCAGCGCCGCGCGCACGCGCTCGGCGAAGTGGCGGCCAACAGTGGTCAGCACCACGCCCCGGCCGTTGCGCATGAAGAGCGGCGCCCCAAGTTCTCGCTCGAGCGAGCGCATCTGATGACTCACAGCACCATGCGTGACCGAGATCTCATCAGCCGCACGCGAGAAGCTCTCTAGGCGCGCTGCCGCTTCGAACGCTCGCAGGGTGCCCAGCGGCGGAAGTTTGCGGGTCATGTCTCTTGTGAATATTACTCACACGGAAGTAGAAAATATATCCCTATTCCTCCTGGGTGTCGCCAATTACGCTTCTGGCCGACTGTTGAACACAAGTCACAGATGGAGCGCATTATGAAGTCAATCGGCACGAAGCAGCAGTTGAGCGCCTTGACGGCAGCCGTGGGCATTACCTTTTCCATCGTCTGGGCCCTGTCTAGCTACGCCTACAACGCGACACCCTCCGCCCAGGTTTCTCCCGCCGCGGCTCGGATCGCGCAAGTGCCGGCGTGCTCGTAGCACCTTGTCGGACAGAGGTTGTCTTGACTGAACGACGAGGGACAACGATGAAGGGAGTAGTGCACGATTTCCGACGTTTCTCTCTACGGGTACACCCATGCCGCGCACGAGGGGAGACTTCGACCTGGCGCGGTTTCCGGCCGTGAGAGCGTGGCTCCGGCGGGTTAGTAGCGAGCCCGACATGTCACTATGAACGGCTAGCGATTCATGCCGCAGCCGGTGGCGCTAGTTGCGACGTCCGGGGGACGGACGCCAGGGTGCGATCAGCGGTCCACCGGTGATTCCAGCGTGCTGGAGACGATAGCCCCGGTGAGGGCGTCTACCACGATGGCTCTGACGTTCTGGGAACCCGGAATGCTGACGTCAAACCACCAGACGAGCCGGCCTGCGGTCTGCTCCAGGCTGCGACTCAAGAGAGAACCGCCAGGAACCTCTCCCAGCGCCGTCCTTTCGGCCTGCGCGAGCGCAATCGGTGATTGCGCCGGGACCGAGCTGTGCCAAAGCGTCAATGCGATCGAGAAACAGACTGCTCTGGCAATTGGTGCCATGGGTCTTCCAAGAAGAGGGGGAACGCTTGCTGCCGTTGACGAGCGACTTCAGTCTACGCGCATATCACGCACGGCGCATGACTATTCGGCGTTAGTCGCCCGGCAGAAGCTCTTCCGCGGGCCAGACTCCCAAGCCATCCGGGAAAGACTTCCTGAGTCGCTCGATGACCTGTCTCTCGATCGCCGCCGTTTCCGCAGCACCGAGGGAATCGAGCGACTTCTCGAGCATCGCCAGATACAACATGAGCAGCTCGCGCAGCTTGGTGAAGGCGACCGGATTGTGCGCGCCGCATACCGTGGCATCCTCGTGCAGCACGCGCTCGATCGCGCCGGGCTCCAGTATCTTGATGCGACAGATCAGCGCGAGCCTGGCAAGCTCGCGCTCAACGTCTTCGAGATCCTCGGCCAGGAACGCCTCGAACGGGGTGGACTTCGCCTCGGGCATCGAACCGCGTGATCGACCGGCCACGCCGCCTCGCTGCGGTGGCGTTGTGCCCGTCGCCGGAACTTTGCGCTCCGGCAGTTGGCGCAAGAATCCATTCAGGATCGCATACACCTCGACCCAGGCGGCCGCGCTATCTGCGCCGCAGCCGACGATGAGGTCATCGGCAATCTCGGCGCTCGCGGAGCCTTCCGGGAGGGCCGCCGTGAGGGTGTGGATTTTCGCCTCGCCGGCAATATCCCGGCCCTTGTCCCAGAAGGGCTTGACCGTAAAGCGAAGACCCTCGTACGCGGCGGACCGCGCGAGCGCTTCGGCTATCGCCTGCGCCCCGGCGATTCGGAGTTCCTCTCGTTTTGCATCCACTCGATCACACTGCGCTCACCCAAGGGGAGAAGTGTTGACTCGGATCAAGACGTGGCGCACGCCGTTCACCTGCTTGGCCGCGGCGACCGCCTTGACTTTCGTCGTCCGCGCGGCGTCGTACGTCAGGGTTACCAATGGATACAAATCCCGCACGGAAACTTGCGTTGGTGCGCCTAGCATGGGAAGCGAAAAGGTGCGCGACATGACGAAGCTCGGAAGAGCGGTGTTTCTCTCGGTGGCGGCGTTGAGCTCCATCCCCGCGGCGCAGGCGCAGCCGCGCAGGGGCCTCGCCCAGCATGGGCGCGCGCCGTTCCACACCGACCATTGGCTCTATGACGATCGCTTCCATCACAACCATTACTACCCGGCGATCGGCTATCACCTGGGCGCGTTGCCGCCGGGCAATATCGCCGTCGCTTTCCGCGGCGGGCACTTCTGGTTCCACTCGGGCGTCTGGTACCAGCGCATGGGACCGAGCTTCGTCGTCGTGCGACCGCCGTTCGGCATCATCGTTCCGGTGCTGCCGCCGGCGTACTCGGTCGTCTATTACTCCGGCCTGCCGTACTACTACGCGGACGAGACGTACTACGTGCAACAGCCCACGGGCTACGAGGTCGTCGCGCCGCCCGAGGCGCCGACGCCGCCACCGGCCCCAGCGGCGGCGGCTGCGCAGCCGACTCAGGCAGCAGGCACCTGGTACTACTGCGAATCGTCGAAGACCTATTACCCCTACGTGCAGCAGTGTCCGGAAGGCTGGAAGAGCGTGCCGGCGAGCCCGCCGCCTGCGCCGCGCTGAATAATTAAGGACGTTGTCCGGAATTCCGGAATTCCGCACGCGCGCAGGCGCGGCGCTTGCTGCGGTGCATTAAGCAGTTTTCTTCTTGTTTCCCCTAAAGGAGCTTCCCATGAAGAGATTCATCGCGCTCGGCATTGCCGCTGTCAGCTTCGCGGGTACTGCCGCCGCCATCGACTATCCGGAGGAGCGTGGCGTCGTGCCGTCCATCGTGCCGCCCGCGCCCGATGAGACCGGTCGCGTGAACAACGTGCCGGCGTGGCGCAACCTGGCGCCCGTTTCACCGGCCGCGCCGATCGGCGCCGCGGCAGGCAACACCGTGGATGATTTCTTCGCCCGCTACGACACGAACCGCGACGGCGTCATCGACCAGAACGAGGCGCGCATCGATCCCGACCTCGCGGGCGCGTTCGCCCGCGCCGACGCCAACCACGACGGCGTGCTGACCCGGGATGAGTTCCAGAATGCAGCCACCATCGCCCAGCAGGATCGCAACTCCGCCGCCGGTCGCTAGAATGACCGCGTGCGCCTCCTGCTGATCGCATTAGCCTTCGCCGGCGCGGCGTATGCGGCCGAGCCGGCGAAGAAGGCGAACGAGCCGATGGCGGGCAAGATGAAGAAGCCCGGCATGAAGCAGGGCGACGTCCGGAAGGGCGCCGAGAAGAAGAAGAAAGAAATGAAGCCGATGCTCGACCAGGAATCGAAGTCGATGGAGAAGAAGAGCCGCTAGCGCAGGCAGGATGCCAGCAGCTCGAGCGCGCGGGTCGCGAACACCTGCATGTTCGCCGCGCGATCGGCGCTGCGCGTCTCCACGGTAATCGCCTTCTCGATCGGCCCGCTCACCGCGAGGCAGGCATGGCCGGGCGCATCGCCGTAGCGATTGCCGGTCGGACCCGAGGCGCCGGTTTCGCAAAGACCCCAGGTCGCGCCGAGCTTCTCGCGCACGCGTCGCGCGGCGAGCCGCGCGTAGGGCTCGCTCGCCGAGCGAATCCCTTTCATCTCGTCCCGGGTAATGGAGAGCAGGGCGGTGCGGCTCGCCTCCGTGTAAACGATACAACCGCCCAGGTAAAACGCGGAAGCACCCGGCACGGCGACGAGCGCGGCATTGATCAGGCCGCCCGCCGACGACTCGGCGACGGCGAGCGTCTCCTTGCGTTTCATGAGCAGCGCCGCGACCTGCGCGGCGAGGCGTTCCATCCGGTTCAGCCGATCAAGTGGTCGATGAGCCAGCCCACGCCATAGGAGACGACGAGAGCGAGCGCGAAGATCGCGGCGTTGAGCGTCATGCCCTTCGGCAGGTCGTTGTCGTTCGCCCAGCGCTTGGCGAAGTACGAGGTCGCGAAGAACGCGATGGTGGAGATGATCAGGTTCGCGACCACGCCTAATTATCGTGCTGCTGGCGGATCGATTCGGTGATGGCCGGGTAGGTGCCTTTCGACACCTCCTGGACGAAGTGCGAGCCGTACTCCTCGTCCTGGCGGTAGACCTTCTGCTTCGAGGCTGCGTCGCCGATGGCCCGCGGATCGCGCAGCGAGATCACGAGCTGCTCCTCGCCCGTATAGCGCGCGAACTCGAACAGCTCGTCCTTGCCGAGCGGGATGAGCGTATCGGCGCCCGGTTGCAGCACCACCACTGCGCCCGGATCGGTCGGGTAGATTCGCCGCCGCTCGCCGCGCGGGTTGATGTTCTCGATGACGAGCAGCCCGCCGAAGGTGGAGACGGCGCGCAGCTTGAAGCGCTCGCCCGTGCGGAAGCCGGCCATGACCGGCCTGAGCTCCGTGATGGTGCCGTCGCGCTCCGCGCCGACGATCGCGATGTGCACGCCCTGGTAGTTGACGTCGCCGCCGACATCCTGGAGCGGCGTCGCCGGCTGCGCAACGGCCACCTGGGCCGGGTTCTTGAGCGCCACCGGGACGAGCGACGGATTGCGGTCGATCACCGCGCCGCGCGCCATGTCCTTCGGCCGGTGGTTCTCGTCGGCCCAGCGCTTCGCGAAGTAGCTGGTGGCGAAGAACGCGATCGTCGAGACGATGAGTTCGCGAAGCTAATCGCCGCTCCGGCCCTGGCGGAACGGCCGTCGGGTGTTCCGCTTGGCCTACTTGCCGGCCATGAACCCGGCCGCCTTCATCAGCTGCACGTGCCGCGCCTCTTCGTTCGCCACCCAGTCGGCGTACGCCTTGCCTTCGAGCGAGGTCGTATTGAATGCGGCCTTCTCCGTGAAGTCCTTCCACTCCGGCAGCTGCTGCACCTTGCGCAGCAGATCGACGTAGTAAGCCACCTGGTCCTGCGTCACGCCGCCCGGCATGAAGATACCGCGCAGCATCAGGTACTCGACATCCAGCCCCTGCTCCTTGCAGGTCGGGATGTCCTCCCAGGACATCGTCTCGGTCACCTTGTTCGGATAGGGCATGCGCTTGGAGTCGAACACGCACAGCGGCCTGAGCTTGCCGCTGCGCCAGTGCGCCACCGCCTCGATCGGATTGTTCACGGTGAAGTCGACGTGGTTGCCGACCAGCTGCACCGCGACGTCGCCGCCGCCCTTGAACGGGATATAGGTGAACTTGGCCCCCGTCGCCTGCTCGATCGATACGCCGATGATCTGGTCTTCCTGCTTGGAACCCGTTCCTGCCTCCTTGAACTTTCCGGGCCCGGCTTTCTTCGCCGCCGCGATGAAGTCCCCGGCCGTCTTGTACGGCTTGGAGGCGTTGACCCACAGCACGAACTCGTCGAGCGCCATCATCTTGACCGGCGTGAGGTCGCGCCAGTTGAACGGCACTCCGGTGGCAAGCGGGGTGGTGAACAGGTTCGACAGCGTGATGATGATCTTATGCGGGTCGCCCTTCGCGTTCTTGACGTCGAGGAAGCCCTCGGCGCCGGCGCCACCGGCCTTGTTGATCACGACCATCGACCCCTTCATCAGGCCGTGCTTTGCGACCATGCCTTGGATGAAACGCGCCATCTGGTCGGCGCCCCCGCCCGTGCCCGCGGGGATGATGAACTCCACCGTCTTGGTCGGCTCCCAGCTGTAGGCCGGAAGTGCGATACACAGCAGCAGCGCGCCGGCGAGGCCGGGCAGCGAAAGCGAAACGTTTCCGAGCTTCATGGCCTTCCTCCATTCATTGAATGTACCGACGTCCTCGCCTGTATCATGGCGCCTGCCCAATCTCCGGGATGCCTGCAAATGCGACTCCTCTTGCTCGTAGCAGTGCTCGTCCTGAGCGCCTGCTCCCATGCAGCGCCGTCGAAGGACGCACGCAGCATCACGGAAATGACCTGCTACCAGGACTGCCGCAGCGATCTGCAGACCGAGGAATTCTGCCGGCGGCGTTGCGAAGATTGACTGGGGACGCGTCCGTCACGGCCCGCAATTACCGAGACAAGATCAGCTTGTAGCGATTGAGAGGCAGCCCGCGGGCCGAGGTCGCCGGCTCGCCGGCCTGCGCCGGCAGCTTCTCGATCAGGTCGACCTTCCATCCAGTGCGCAGGATTTCCTCGCGCGTCAGGCTGCCCAGGTCTCCGCTGCATGAGAATTTCTCGCTCTCGGCGGGGAACTCGTCGTACGTGCCGGTCGTTCTGCACGTCGCAGCCCGCGGCCCTTCGCTCGCCGCTTTCGAACGAGTCTCCGGGTGGACGGGCTCCGCAGCCTGGGCCCGCGCCACAGGATCGTCCTTGATCTTGTCCCATTCCTCGCGGGTGTAGGTCTTGCCGTTCACGTGCACCGAATCGCCGAACCGCAGAACGAGGTCGGGGGGGGGGGGGGGGGGGGGGGGGG
>DASQGW010000107.1:0-11819 GCA_035632415.1 Burkholderiales bacterium
CTAAAGGCCAATCTTCTGCGGCTCGAGGGTCGGCACACCAAGAGCGGCAAGCGGCGGTCAGTGCCTGTTAACGAGGAAGCGCGTCGGGCGCTGCTGCATCGGGCTGCGTTCCGGGCGGAACATTGCCCGGATGCGGCCTACGTCTTTTGCCATCCGAACGGCAAGCGGGTGAAGCAGATGCATTACGGGTTCAAGGCGGCGTGCCGGCGGGCGGGGATCACGGACTTCCGGGTCCACGATTTGCGCCATACGTGCGCCTCTTGGCTCGTTCAGGCGGGCGTACCGTTGCTGGATGTGTCGCGGCTACTCGGTCACTCGTCGATTGAGATGACTGAGCGCTACTCGCACCTGGCGCCGGAGAACGAACGCAAAGCGGTTGCTGTGTTGGACCGGTTACGGACCGGTTACGTGGACGCAGGAATCCCGGAGAGGGCTGTTGCTTAAGTTCTTGAATGGGAATTGGTCGGGGTGACTGGATTTGAACCAGCGACACCTGCGTCCCGAACGCAGTACTCTACCAGGCTGAGCTACACCCCGAACGACGTGCGATTTACGACTGGCGGTCCACGGAAAAGGCCGCCAATTCTAGCAAAGATCGCTTGAATTCCGACTGCGGGAGCGGGGCCAGCGCGTCGATGGCAGCCTGCACTTCGCGCTGCGCGGCCGCGCGCGCGTAATCGAGCGAGCCGCTCGCGCGGAGCGCACGCAGCACCGCGCCGAAATCGTCCCTGCCGCCCGAGACGATCGCCTGCCGCACGACCGTCTGGTCGGCGGGCGCGCCCGAGCGCATGACATGGATGAGGGGCAGCGTGGGCTTGCCCTCGGCGAGATCGTCGCCCAGGCTCTTGCCGATGGTCGCCTCGTCGCCCGAGTAGTCGAGCACGTCGTCGACCACCTGGAAGGCGGTGCCCACATGTGCGCCGTAGCGGGCGAGCCCCTCCTCGACGGCGGGCGCAGCGTGGGCGAGCACCGCCGCAAGGCGCGCCGAGGCCTCGAAGAGCTTCGCCGTCTTGCGACGGATCACTTCCAGATAGCGCGCTTCGTCGACCTGCGGATCGTGGCTGCCCATCAGCTGCATCACTTCGCCCGCTGCAATCGTGTTGGTGGCATCGGCGAGCAGGCGCATCACGCGCATGTCGTCCACCTCGACCATCATCTGGAACGCGCGCGAGTACAGAAAATCGCCCACCAGCACCGATGCCGCGTTGCCAAAGGCCGCGTTCGCGGTCTCGTGTCCGCGGCGCAGCTTCGACTCGTCGACCACGTCGTCATGCAGGAGCGTCGCGGTGTGGATGAACTCCACCACCGCTGCGAGCGTGAGCCGGGGCTCGCCTCGATAACCGAGCGCGCCGCAGGCCAGGAGGAGAAGCGCGGGCCGCAGTCGCTTGCCGCCTGCCGCGACGATGTACTGCGCCACCTGGCGCACGAGCGGCACGTCGGACTCGAGGCGCCGGCCGATCAGCTCGTCGACGCGCTTCAGGTCCGCGGCGACGGGCGCGAGGGCCGAGGCCGCGCTGGCAGTCGGCTGCCGGGCGGGACTAAGGATCGCGCTTTGGCTCACGGAGCCATTCTACGTAGACAGGAAGTCCATGATTCAACTATAATTCGCGGCTTTTCCGGTTCAGGTCCGAAGGAAACTCAAGCCAATGTACGCAGTCATCAAGTCCGGCGGCAAGCAGTACCGCGTCGAATCCGGAGCGAAGCTCCGCGTCGAGGCGCTCGCTGCGGAGGTCGGCGCCAACGTGTCGTTCGACCAGGTGCTGCTCGTCGGCGCCGGCGACGCCGTCAAGGTGGGCGCGCCGCTCGTCTCGGGTGCGCTCGTGAAGGCCACCGTCGTCGGCCATGGGCGCGACGACAAGGTGCGCATCTTCAAGCTGCGCCGGCGCAAGCACTTCCAGAAATCACAGGGCCATCGGCAGTCGTACACCGAGGTCCGCATCGACGACATCATCCAGGGCTAAGGGCAATGGCACACAAGAAAGCAGGCGGCAGCTCGCGCAACGGGCGCGATTCCCAGTCGAAGCGCCTGGGCGTGAAGGTCTACGGCGGCGAGCGCGTCAACGCCGGCCAGATCCTCGTGCGCCAGCGCGGCACCAAAGTGCATGCGGGCACGAATGTCGGCATGGGCCGCGATCACACGCTCTATGCGCGCGTCGCAGGCCAAGTGCAGTATGCGGTGCGCGGCGAAGACAGCAACAACACCGTGAGCGTCGTACAGGAAAATTCGCCGGCGTAGCCGGTCTCCACTCCAAATGAAGCCCTATCGAAGCCGGTAGGGCTTTTTTGTTTCCGGACCATGAAGTTCATCGACGAAGCGAAGATCGAAGTGCACGCCGGCAAAGGGGGCGACGGCGCGGCGACCTTTCGTCGCGAAAAGTACATCCGCTACGGCGGGCCGAACGGCGGCGACGGCGGCAAGGGCGGCAGCGTCTGGGCGCGCGCCGACCGCAACATCAACACGCTGGTCGATTACCGCTTCGACCGCATCCATCGCGCCGAAAACGGCATGCGCGGCATGGGCTCGGATTGCAACGGCCGCGGCGGCGACGACAAGGAGCTGCGCGTGCCGGTGGGCACGGTGATTCGCGACGAGGAGACGGGCGATCTCGTCGCCGATCTCGCGAAGGACGGAGAGCGGGCGCTGCTCGCGCGCGGCGGCGAGGGGGGCCTCGGCAACGTGCATTTCAAGTCGAGCGTCAACCGCGCGCCGCGCCAGTTCACGCGCGGCGAGGCGGGCGAGAGCCGGCGCCTCGCGCTCGAGCTTCGCGTGCTGGCCGACGTCGGGCTCCTCGGGCTGCCGAACGCAGGCAAGTCGAGCTTCATCCGCGCGGTGTCGAGCGCGCGGCCGAAGGTCGCGGACTATCCCTTCACGACGCTGAATCCGTCGCTCGGCGTGGTGCGCGTCGGCCATGCGAGCTTCGTCGTGGCCGACATTCCCGGGCTGATCGAAGGCGCTTCCGAGGGCGCAGGCCTCGGACATCAGTTTCTGCGCCATCTCGCGCGCACGCGGCTGCTGCTGCATCTGGTCGATCTCACCGACGAGGATCCGGCCCATGCCGCGAGGGCCGTCGCGGGGGAGCTGAAGAAGTACGATGAGGCGCTGCACCGCAAGCCGCGCTGGCTCGTGTTCAATAAGATCGACGCCGTGGAGCATGCGAAGGCCCGGGCGGAGAAGGTGGTGCGGGCGCTGCGCTGGAAGCGCCCATGGTTCGCGATCTCGGCGCTTTCCGGCGAGGGTTGCGAGGCGCTGACCCAGGCCGCTGCGAAGGAGCTGGCGCGGTGAGCTCCATCCGGGAAGCGAAGACGCTGGTCGTGAAGATCGGCTCGTCGCTCCTGACGGCCGGGGGGCGCGGGCTCGATGCGGATGCGATCGCGCGCTGGGCCGAGCAGATCGCCCGCCTCGTGCGCGACGGGCGGCGCGTCATCCTGGTGTCGAGCGGGGCGATCGCCGAAGGCGTGCAGCGCCTGGGCTGGACGCGCCGTCCGCAGACGATGCACGAGCTCCAGGCGGCCGCAGCCGTCGGGCAGATGGGGCTCGTGCAGTGCTACGAGAGCTGCTTCCGCCGCCATGGGCTGCACACGGCGCAGGTGCTGCTGACGCATGCGGATCTCGCCGACCGGCAGCGCTACCTGAACGCGCGCTCGACGCTGCGCACGCTGCTGGAGCTCGGCGTCATCCCGGTGATCAACGAGAACGACACCGTGGTCACGGACGAGATCAAGTTCGGCGACAACGACACGCTGGGCGCACTCGTCACGAACCTCGTGGAAGCCGACGCGCTCGTCATCCTCACGGACCAAGCGGGACTCTTCGACGCCGATCCGCGTCTCAACCCGAAGGCGACGCTGGTGAGCGAAGCCGATGCGCTCGACGCAAGGCTCGAGGCGATGGCGGGCGGCACGGGCAGCGCGCTTGCGAAAGGCGGCATGCTCACCAAGGTGCAGGCGGCCCGTCGCGCGGCGCGCAGCGGCGCGCACACCGTGATCGCCGATGGGCGCGAGCGCGATGTGCTGCCTCGCCTCGCGGCAGGCGAGCGCGTCGGCAGCCTGCTCACGGCGAAGACGGTGCCGCTCGCCGCGCGCAAGCAATGGCTCGCCGACCATCTCACCGTGACCGCGAGGCTCAGGCTCGATGCCGGCGCCGTGCGCGCGCTCAAGGAGCATGGCAAGAGCCTGCTGCCGATCGGCGTGGTCGAGGTGTCGGGAGATTTCGAGCGCGGCGCCGTCGTCGCCTGCCTCGACCCCGAAGGGCACGAAGTGGCGCGCGGGCTCGTCAATTACTCGGCGGCGGAAGCGCGGCGCATCCTGCGCAAGCCTTCATCGGAGATCGAGAAGATCCTGGGCTACATGGATGGGCCCGAGCTCATCCACCGGGATAACCTGGTGCTCTTCTAGCGGGTCGGGACCTGTTCGCCGGCGAATCCTTTGGCGAATGGATGGCCGCCCTCGCGCAACGCGCGTATTCCTTCCGCGGGATTGAGGATGGCCACCTTCTGCGGGCAGAAGTAGTCGGCATACAGCACACGCTGCAGCGGCTGCCCTTGTTGCAGCGAACGCCAGTCGGCGCGCGAGCGCGACCAGGTGCCGTCCGGATGCCCGAAGGCGTAGAAGCGATGCTCGGCCGTTTCGCAGCGCAAGCCTTCGTAGGTCACGTTCTGGACGCCGCTCGAGCTGCGAGCGACGAGCACATAGCGCACGATGCCTTCCTTCTTGTCGACCGAAAGCGTCGCCGAGTCGATGTAGTAGTGGAAACCGCTCGCGTTATTCATGTCGAATTCCACCAGGCGCGCCGGCGCCGGATAAGCGGGCAGCTCGACCTGCGCTTCCTCGGGCGCGCGCTTGCCGTGTTCCCGCTCCCATTCGCTCTGCTCTGCCGGCGGCGTGCCGCAGCCGGCGAGCAGCAGTAGCGCGAGCAGTAACTTCAAGCGACGTCGGCGGCCAGCGCCGCGCGCACTTCCGCAGACAGTTGCGCCTGCGCCCGGAAGGCGGGATGGTCCACCCCGACAGCCACGGCGGCGCCCGCATGCAGCGCCTGGCGCATCGGGCCGGTGAGCTCGAAGCGCAGGAAGTGCACCGATGAAGTCTTCTCCTCGTTCTCGCGCTCGAGGTCCTCGTCGGCGATTGCCGCCACCCGTTCGTGGCCCTGCACTTGCACCCACACCTGCCGCTCGATGCCTTTCAGGCGCTCGAGCATGCGCTTCCTCTCCTCGACCTCCGGGTACTCGATCAGCATCGTCGCCTTCCAGTTCGTGCCGTCGGGCACGAGCGGGTTGTAGGCGTCGAGCTCGCCCTGGATGCCCTGGTCCTCGAAGATGCGCTCGATCCGCAGCATCTCCTGCACCTGGTAGCGGATGGTGAGCTCGTCCTCGAAGAGCAGCGTGAGGTGGCCGCCGAGGTGCACGGTGCGGCGCTTCTTGTGCTCCATGACGCGGGCACGGAAGGCGTTGCGCTCGCGTGCATAGGCTTCGAGGGAAAGGAGGCTATCGCGCTTGATCATGACCCAGAGACTACTGCACCTACTTGATGGCGGACTCGATCTCCGAGAACGTGCGCGCCACTTCGCCCGCGGCCGGCACGGCGACGCCGAGCTGGCGCGCGATCTGCGAGATGGAGAAGATGCCGCGCACCATCGTGCGCTGCGTCGGCGGCGTGAGCGGGCGGCCGGACGGAATATTGTCGTAGTCGACGACGAGCGCATGCTGGCGGCCTGCGCGTCGCAGCGTTTCGAGCACGTGCCCGACCCGCGCGCCTTCCACGTCGGCGTAGAGGATCACTTCGACCGCCTCGGCCGGAATCATGACGTCCGCCACCGCCAGCTCGTCGCGGCGCAGGCCCCGCTCGATGGCCGTGCGCATCGGCTTCTCGCTGACGAGGTCGGTCGCCGTAATGAGGCCGAGAACGGTCTCGTACTCGTCGACCACGAGGAGCAGGCGCACACCGCGCGTGATCATGAACTGGTTCGCGCCCGAGAGCGGCGCCTGCGCACGGATGGTGGCGGGCGCGACGCGCGTGAGATCGGTCATCACCTGCACCGCCGGTGATGCCGCATCGACGCGCGGCGCCTGCGGCTGCATGGGGCGGCGGAAGCCGGCGTTCGCGCCCAGCTCGCGAATCGGCAGGGGCTGGTAATCCCTTTCCATCAGGAGGCAGCGGCCTCGAGCCGGCGAGGCCGGGCGCGGCGGTCGGCCTGCAGGTAGCGATGCAGCTCGATCAGCGCCTGGCGATAGACGTCGCGCTTGAATTCGATCACGCTCTCGACCGGGATCCAGTAGTCGTGCCAGCGCCAGGCATCGAACTCCGGGTGCCCGCTCGCGCGAAGCTTGACATCGCAATCGCGCCCGACCATTCGCAGCAGGAACCAGATCTGCTTCTGGCCCCGGTAGGCGCCTTTGCAGTCGCGGCGTAGCCATTTGTCGGGGACCTCGTAGCGCAGCCATTCGCGCGTGCGGCCCAGGATTTTCACGTGGTCGCGCTGCAGCCCGATCTCTTCCTCGAGCTCGCGGTACATGGCCTGTAGTGGAGTCTCGCCGTGCTTGATGCCGCCCTGGGGGAACTGCCAGGCGTGCTGGTTGACCCGCTTGCCCCAGAACACCTCGTTCCTGGGGTTCGCGAGGATGATGCCGACATTCGGACGGTAGCCTTCCTTGTCGAGCATGGGCCGCACCGCCTTCAGTTACCGCAGTTAAAATGCGCTGATCGATTTTTCCACAGGCCACGAGCATTGACAATGCTTCGCGCGCCCCCATGAAAACCTCCAGATTTTTCATTGCGACGCAGAAGGAAGTGCCCGCCGAGGCCGAGATCGTCAGCCACCGGCTGATGCTTCGCGCGAGCATGATCCGGCGCCTCTCCGCCGGGATTTACACGTGGCTGCCGCTCGGCTTCCGCGTCCTGCGCAAGGTGGAGCGAATCGTGCGCGAGGAGATGAACCGCGCCGGCGCCCTGGAGCTGCTGATGCCGCTGGTGCAGCCGGGCGAGCTCTGGCGCGAATCGCGTCGCTGGGACGAATACGGGCCGGAGCTCCTGCGCTTTCGCGATCGCCACGAGCGCGACTTCGTCATCCAGCCGACCTCCGAGGAAGTGATCACCGAGCTCGCACGCGGCGAGCTGAAGAGCTACCGCCGGCTGCCCGTCCACTTCTATCACGTGCAGACCAAGTTCCGCGACGAGCGGCGCCCGCGCTTCGGCGTCATGCGCTCGCGCGAGTTCATCATGAAGGACGGCTATTCCTTCCATGCGGACTACGCCGACCTCGAGCGCGAGTACCGCAGCATGCACGACACGTACACGCGCATCTTCACGCGGCTCGGGCTCAAGTTCCGTGCGGTGGCTGCCGACACCGGCGCGATCGGCGGCACCGGCTCGCACGAATTCCACGTGCTGGCCGACTCCGGGGAAGACGCGATCGCCTTCGCCCCCCAGTCCGACTACGCCGCGAACGTCGAGCTGGCGGAAGCGGTCTCACCCGGATCGCGTCCGGCCGCCAGGGAGCCGATGAAGAAGGTGCCCACGCCGGGGAAAACCACGTGCGAGGATGTCGCGTCGCTTCTTGAGCTGCCCGTCCAACGGACCGTCAAGGCGGTGGCGGTCATGCACGACGGAAACTTCGTCCTGCTCTTCGTGCGCGGCGACCATACCCTGAACGAGATCAAGGCGCAGAAGCTCCTCGGCCCGTTCCGCTTCGCAAGCGACGCCGAGATCCAGCAGGCGCTCGGCTGCAAGCCGGGATATATCGGTCCGGTGGGCGCCAAGGTCAGGGTCATTGCCGACCGTACCGTCTGCGCCATGGCGGACTTCGTCTGCGGAGCGAACGAAGAGGGCCACCACCTGACGGGCGTCAACTGGGGCCGCGATGCGGCCGAGCCGCAGGTCGCGGACATCCGCAACGTCGTGGCCGGCGACCCGAGCCCCGACGGCAAGGGAAAGCTCCAGATCGTGCGCGGCATCGAGGTCGGGCATATCTTCCAGCTGCGCACCAAGTATTCCGAGGCCATGGGCGCGACGTTCCTCGATGAGAAGGGAGCGGCGCGGCCGTTCGAGATGGGGTGCTACGGCATCGGCGTCACGCGCATCGTTGCCGCGGCTATCGAGCAGGGTCACGATCCCCGCGGCATCATCTTCCCCGTGCCCATCGCGCCGTTCGAAGTCTGCATCGTGCCCATCGGCTACCAAAAAAGCGCGGCGGTCCGCCAGGCTACCGACAAGCTGTACGACGAGCTCGCCCAGGCCGGAGTCGATGTGCTGCTCGATGACCGCGAGGAGCGCCCCGGCGTGCTCTTCGCCGACATGGACTTGATCGGCGTGCCGCACCGCCTCGTGCTGGGCGAGCGCGGCCTTGCGGCGGGCAATGCCGAGTACAAGGCACGGCGCGATGAGAAGGGCACGGACGTGCCGCTCGCCTCAGCGGTCGCTTTCCTGCGCGAGCGCCTCGCGAGATGAAGTGGCTGCGGCTCGCTGCCCTCCTCCTGCCGGTGCAGGCGCTGGCGGGCGCGCAGCAGTACGAGCCGCTCGCCGACTCGGTGCGCACCCGCCTTTCGACGCTGGTGTCGGACAAGGCCGTGCCTTCGATGGCTTTCCACTCGCACGGCGACGGGCAGCGCTGGCTCGCCGACATGGATGCGCGCCTCGCGCAACGCATTCCGGACCGCAAGACACGCCTCGAGCTCCTGCGCACGGTGCACTACGAGGCGATGCGCTTCGGCCTCGATCCGCAGCTCGTGCTCGGCGTGATCGAGGTCGAGAGCGGCTTTCGCAAGTACGCCGTGTCGCGCTCCGGCGCCCGCGGCTACATGCAGGTGATGCCGTTCTGGGTGAAGCTGATCGGCCAGCCGAGCCACAACCTCTTCCACCTGCGCACGAACCTCGCCTACGGCTGCGCGATCCTGCGCTTCTATCTCGACATGGAGAAGGGCGACTACTTCCGCGCGCTCGGGCGCTATAACGGCTCGCTCGGCCAACCCGAATACCCGAAAGCCGTGCTCACGGCTTGGCGCGGCCACTGGAAATACGACGGACCCACCGCGTGATTGGCGCGCTGCTCGATAAGCATCCGCGGCTGGCGAGCTGGTTCTACGGCTTCACGCCGCCGGAGCGCGGCGCAGTGGTGCTCGTGCACCGGCGCGTCTACATCGTGCCGACGCAGCTCGGCTGGCTGTTCGCGCTCACGCTCGCCATCCTGCTCCTCGGCTCGATCAACTACGCCCTGTCGCTCGGCTTCGCGCTCACGTTCCTGCTCGCCGGCATGGGCCTCGCGGGCATGGTGCACACGGCGCGCAATCTCGCGCGAATGGCGGTGAGCGTTGGCCGCGCCGAGCCGGTCTTCGCCGGCGAGGCGGCGCAGTTCCGCGTCTACCTCGATGCGCGCGGGGCATTCGACCGGCCGGCGATCCTCGCCCGGCACGTGCAGTCGCGTTCGCAGATGGTCGTCGACGTGCCGGCCGGGGGGCTCGCCGAGGTCGTGCTGGGCGTGCCGGCCGCGCGGCGCGGCTGGCTGCCGCTCGGCCGCGTCATGCTCGAGACGCGCTTCCCGCTCGGCATCTTCCGCTCGTGGAGCTACGTCGAGCCCGACGCGCGCTGCCTCGTGTATCCGCGGCCGGAGCGCTCGGCGCTGCCCTCGCCGAGCGCGGAGAGCGCCCGCGGTGCGCTGCGCTCGCCCACGCCGGGCAACGATGATTACTCGGGCCTGCGGGCTTATCAGCTGTCCGACTCGCCGCGCCACGTAGCGTGGAAAGCCGTGGCGCGCAACGAGCATATGCTCACCAAGCAGTTCACCGGCGAGGCCGCTGCCGAGCTCTGGCTCGACTGGGTGCGGCTCTCGCACCTCGACGTCGAGCACCGTCTCTCGCGGCTCGCGGGCTGGGTGCTGGAAGCCGAGCACTCGGGCGTGCAGTACGGGCTGCGGCTGCCGGGAGTCGAGATCGGCCCGGGCCGCGGCGAGGCGCATCGCGCGGCCTGCCTGCAGGCGCTCGCGCTCTTCGAGGTGAAATGAGGGAAGGCAAATGAAGGCGCTGCCGCATCCGCTCTCCCCCGACGTGCGCCAGCTCACGCTGCGCGATCTTTCCTGGCTCACCGTCTCGCTCGCGATCGTCATCGCGCCGCACGCGCTGCGCGCGCCGTGGTGGCTGACGCTGCTCACGCTGTGCCTCTACGGCTGGCGCTTCTACTCGATGCTGTCGCGTGCCCCGCTGCCCTCGCGATGGCTGGTGGTCGCCGTCGCGTTCCTCGGCATGTTCGGCGTCTGGATGGAGTACCGCACGCTCTTTGGCCGGCAGCCTGGAGTGGTGCTGCTCATGCTTTTCTCGGGGCTGAAGCTCCTCGAGTCACGCCACCATCGCGACGGTGCCGTGGCCGCCTTCCTCGCCTACTTCCTCATCGTCACGAACTTCCTCTATACGCAGTCGATTCCGACGGCGCTCCTCATGTGCGTGGGCGTCTTCGCCGTGACCGGGACGCTGGTCGGCTTCAGCGCGCCGCAGCGTCCGGCGCGCGACAACCTGCGCACGGCGGGGCTGCTGCTCGCGCATGCGGCGCCTGCGGCGCTGGTGCTCTTCGTGCTCTTCCCCAGGGTCAACGGCCCTTTGTGGGGCCTGCCGCAGGACGCTTATGCCGGCCTGACCGGGCTCTCCGACACGATGACGCCGGGCAGCCTTTCGCAGCTCGCGCTTTCCGATGCGATCGCGTTTCGTGCCGCATTCGACGGCGAATCGCCGCCGCAGCCGCTGCGCTACTGGCGCGGCCCGGTGCTCTGGGACTTCAACGGCCGTACCTGGTCGAGCGGTCTCAGCTACACGGTGAACTTCCAGCCGCCCGAGGGCGCGGGGCGAACCTACCGCTACTCGGTGGTGCTCGAGCCACACAACCGCCTGTGGCTCTTCACGCTTGAAACGGCGGCGAGCGTGCCCCAGCGCGCCCGCATGACCTTCGACGGCCAGATCTTTTCCACCTTCCCCGTGCGCACGCGGCTGCGCTACGACATGGTGTCGATGATCAACCCGCAACGCGAGGCCCGCGAGAGCCGCGCGACGCTCAACCGCGCGCTGCGCTTGCCCGCCGGGTACAACAAGCGCACCCTCGCCCTCGCCGCAGAATGGCGGGCCGCCGGCGGTACCGATGCCGATATGCTGAACCGTGCGCTCGACTTCCTGAGGCGCGGCCGCTTTACCTACACCCTCGAGCCCCCGCTCCTCGGCTCGAACTCGGTGGACGAGTTCCTGTTCGATACGAAAGCGGGCTTCTGCGAGCACTTCGCCTCCGCATTCACCGTGCTCATGCGCGCCGCCGGCGTTCCAGCGCGCGTCGTCACCGGCTACCAGGGCGGGGACCTTAACCCGGTCGACCAGATCATCACCGTGCGACAGTCCGACGCGCACGCCTGGAGCGAAGTGTTCCTCGACGGGCGCGGCTGGGTGCGGATCGACCCGACGGCGGCCGCGATGCCGCAGCGCATCGACGTCGGCCTTGCGCGCGCGCTGCCGCAGGACCAGGGCCTGCCGCTCATCATGCGGCCGGAGATGGAATGGCTGCGCGGCATGCGCTACCGCTGGGAAGCGATGTCGCACAAATGGAACGTCTGGGTGCTCGGCTACAACCCGGACCGCCAGCGCGATCTCATGCTCTCGCTCGGCATGCGCGATGCCGACTGGCAGAAGCTGACTGCCGTGCTCTTCACCTTCCTCGGCGCGATGACGATCGCTCTCCTCGCCTGGTCGCTCAGGCGCCTCGCGCGGCCCGATCCGGTGCAGAAGGCCTGGCAAGCGTTCTGCCGCAAGCTCGCGGCGAGCGGCGTCGTGCGCGCGCCCCAGGAAGGGCCGCGCGACTAC
>DASQGW010000108.1:0-1707 GCA_035632415.1 Burkholderiales bacterium
GGAAAGCCCGGCGGGAGTTTCCTTTCGGGCGGCCAGTCAGCCATCGACTCGCCTAAGGCTGGGCGATGGACACGCCGAAGTTCATCGTCTCTTGCTTGTACGCCGAGGGGATGTACTCGAGCTCGAGGCGGATTTCCTTCAGCCGCTTCGCCTGCAGCGCCGCCGCCGGAAACTCGGCTTCCACGGTCTGGCTCGCGTCCTGGCCCGGGTCGAGGCGCTCCTGGGTGCCGTACGAGCCCGATACCTTGAGCGTCGGTTCGCTGCGGTTGTCCTCGAGCGGGATGGGCTTGCCCTGCATGTCGATGTAGAGGAGCTTGGCCGCCAGCAGGCGCAGGCTCTGGTCCTTGGAGACATTGGTCAGCACGAGCTTGCCCGTGAGGCGCGCCGGCGTGTCGATGCGGCCCGAGCCATCCTCGACGCGCTCGACGACCTTCATCTCGGTGAGCGCGCCGCTCAGCGCGCCGCTCTTCACCGTGAGCGCGTCCGGGGTCACCCCGTAGGTCTTGTCGTTGACCGCGGCGCCCGTGGACGCCGGCGGCGGCGTGCATCCGGCGGTCAAGGCGGCAAGCACGGCAGTAGCGATCAGTAAGCGGATCAACATGGATGTTTCTCCTTGGGTCGACCGGAGGATGCATCGTCGCGGCAGCGCGCGTCTGTGCGCCACCGAACCTTGGCAAATAGGGAGCATGCGTGCGCGAACGCACATTCGCAGCGGCCCTTAGCCGCAGACAATGCAGCGATGGCACGCACGATCCAGAACGAGCTGCTGGCGGCCCTGCCGCGCAAGGCGTACGACGCGCTCGCGCCGGCGCTCGTGCCGGTCACGCTCGCCTTCGGCGAGGTGCTCTATCGGCCCGGCGAAGCGATCGAGCAGGTGTACTTTCCGTGCGAGTCGATGGTGTCGCTCCTGCTGCCGGTCGAGCATCACATCGACATCGAGGTGGGGCTGGTCGGCCGCGAAGGGATGGTCGGCGCATCGCTCGCCCTGGGCATCACGGATTCGCCGGTGAAGGTGCTGGTGCAGGGCGCAGGCAGCGCGCTGCGCCTCAATGCGGCGCGCTTCCGGCGCGAGCTCGCGCGCACTCCGGCACTGCAGAGCGCGGTCAACCGCCACCTGCACGCGCTCATGCGGCAGGTCACGCAGACCGCCGCGTGCAACCGCTTCCATGTGGTGGAGGCGCGCCTCGCGCGCTGGCTCCTCATGACGCGCGATCGAATGCGCTCCTCCAAGTTCCGCATGACGCACGAATTCCTCTCCCACATGCTCGGCGTGCGCCGGGTCGGGGTCACCGAGGCCGCTTCGTCGCTGCAGCGGAAGAAGCTGATCGAGTACACGCGCGGCAACATCCGGATCCTGGATGACCGCGGCCTCGAGGCGGCGAGCTGCCGCTGCTACGCCATCGCCTGACGGGATAAAAAAAAGGACCCGGGCGGGTCCTTTTCTCGTCCGACGATTGCCGGCTACTGCTTCGGGAAGTCCAGGATGATGTTGACCCTGCGGTTCTCCTGCCGGCCCTCCACGCTCGTGTTGTAGGCAAAGCGCCGGGTGTCGCCGAAGCCTTGCGAGAAGAGGCGCGTCCGGTCGACGCCCATGTCTGCCATGGCATTGACCACGCTCTGGGCGCGCTGCTGCGAGAGCTGCATCGACTGCGCCGCGGTGCCCGACTGGTTGCTGGTGTGCCCCTCGACCGTGGCGGTGACGCGCGG
>DASQGW010000109.1:0-13470 GCA_035632415.1 Burkholderiales bacterium
CCACTCCTCCGAACGCACCGCGATGCTCGAGCGCTGGATGCACCACTACAACTGGCATCGCCCGCACCAGGGCATCAAAGGCTTAACGCCGGCCAGTCGTCTCCCTCAGTCGAGAAACAACCTGTTGACGCTTCACAGCTAATCAGTTCAGCATTGCCCGCGAGTTCCGGCTTCAGTGCCGCCACATGCTCGATTCGATGCCTCGGCGAGAAGGCGAACGAGCCTCGCCAAAGCGAAGGTCCTAGCTCGCGACGTCCGCATGTGCCCCGAAAGCGGACGTTCAAGAAGCACACCAAGCACCTCTGACTTTGCTTAGCAAGATGGAGCAGGGTTCCCTCGTCCCCCGTCGCGAGCGACGGGTTCCCCGCTCGGCGCGGCGCCGCGCCCTTTGTGTTCCATGAGCGTCGGTGCTGTCCGGTTTGGGCCCAGCCCTGGGACCACTTGAGTCATGTCCTGGCACCTGCGGTCGTTCGGGCGTGGAGCCCAGTAGCGTAAGTATTTGACGCCGAACGACCGCTTGGCCAGACTGCCGGATTGACATGGTAGGGGTCGTTGGTTCGAGTCCAATCGCGCCTACCATTGACCTCATGAAACCTTTCCGGACTGTCATCGCAGCCGTAGTGCTCGCGGCGGTCGCTTCGGCCGCCGCGGCGCAAAGCTATCCGTCGAAGCCGATCCGCCTCGTCGCACCGTTCCCGCCGGGAGGCAGCATCGATGTCGTGGGTCGCCTGCTGGCAGCCAAGCTTGGCGAGAGTCTCGGCCAGCAGATCGTGGTCGACAACCGGTCGGGAGCGTCCGGGATCCTCGGCACCGAGGCGGTGATGAATGCGCCGCCCGACGGCTACACGATCCTCATCAACACGATCCCGTTCGTCACGAACCAGTTCCTGATGCCGCGCGTGCCGTACGACCCGCTGCGCGACTTCGCGCAGGTGTCGCTGGTCGCCTCATCGCCGGCGTTCGTCACGGTGCATCCATCGGTGCCCGCGCACTCGATCAAGGAGTTGATTGCGCTCGCCAAGAGCAAGCCCGGCCAGCTCAACTACTCGAGCGCCGGCGTTGGCACGAACCCGCACATCGCCGGCGAGCTTTTCAACCTCCTCGCCGGCGTGGACATCGTCGCCGTGCAGTACAAGGGCGGCGGTCCCGCGGATACCGCCGTTCTTGCCGGCGAGGTGGCGGCCACATTCGGCAACGTCTCGCAGGAGACCGCGTATGTGAAGAGCGGCCGGCTGCGCGCGCTAGCCGTGACGAGCGCGAAGCGCATCGCCGCCATGCCCGACCTGCCGACCGTGGCCGAGGCCGGCGTGCCGGGCTACGAGTTCGACACCTGGTTCGTCGTCTGCGCACCCAAGGGCACGCCGCGGACGATCGTCGACACGCTCAATTCGCATATACGCAAGGTGCTCACCGCGCCGGACCAGGTCAAGGCGTACGAGGAGCGCGGCGTCACCGTGATTGCGAGCTCGCCGGAAGAGGCGGTGGCGCATCTGGAGAGCGAGCAGAGGAAGTGGGGACGTGTCATCAAGGAACGCGGTATCAAGGCGGAGTGATATTCATGAAGCGGCTGGCATTCGTCGTTCTCGCGCTCCTCATGAGCGGCAGCGCGCTTGCGCAATACCCGGCGCATCCGATCCGGATCCTCGTCACCATCCCGCCGGGCGGCGCGCCCGACCTCGTCGCGCGTGTCATCGCCGACAAGATTTCTCCGAACCTCGGCCAGCCGGTGGTCGTCGAGAACAAGCCGGCGGCGAACGGCAACGCGGCCGCGGACGAAGCGGCGCACGCCCCGGCGGACGGCTACACGCTGCTCCTCGCCGCGGACAGCCTGATCACCATCAACCCGCACGTCTACAAGAAGATGCCGATCGACACGCTGAAGGACCTGACGCCCATCACGGCGCTCGTGTCGAACCAGTTCGTGCTGTCCATCAATCCGGCGCTGCCGCCGAAGACGCTCCCGGAGTTCATCGAGTACGCGAAGAAGGCGAAGCCGCCGCTCGCCTACGCGTCGGGCGGCAACGGCAGCCAGCATGAGCTCATGATGGAGATGCTCAAGGCGCGCGCCGGCTTCGACATGGTGCACGTGCCTTATCGCGGCGGCAGCCCGGCGGTGACGGCGACCATCTCCGGCGAAGTGGCCGCAGTGTTCTCCGGCACTTCTTCTGCGCCCCTAATCCGCTCGGGTCGCCTGCGCGCGCTTGCGGTCTCGGGTGCCAAGCGTTCCCCGACGTTCCCGGACCTGCCGACCATCGGCGAGTTCTATCCGGGCTACGAGAACTCGATCTGGCTTGGGCTCTTTGGCCCCGCCGGCATGCCGGAGGGCGTGCTTAACCGCCTGCGCACCGAAGTGCAGGCTGCTCTGGATTCGCAGGATGTGAAGCAGAAATTGAACGGGCAGGGCAGCCTCGAAACGCTGCATCTCTCGCCGCAGGAGTTCGAGGCGCTGATCAAGCGCGACTACGACAAGTACGGCAACCTGATTCGCAAGCTCGGCATCAAGGCAGATTAGGTCGTGAAACGCGATGCCTAACATCCGTCTTCCAGACGGCTCGACCAAGTCGTTTCCGGCACCCGTTACCGTAGCGGAGATCGCCCAGTCCATCGGCCCGGGGCTCGCCCGTGCCGCGCTCGCTGGCCGGGTGAACGGAAAACTGGTCGACACCGGTTTCACGGTGGCCGCCGACGCCGATGTGGCGATCGTTACGGACAAGGATGCAGAAGCGAACGATCTGCTGCGGCACTCGACCGCCCACCTGCTTGCCCACGCGGTGAAGGAGCTCTTCCCCGAGGCCCAGGTGACGATCGGCCCGGTGATCGAGAACGGCTTCTACTACGACTTCTCGTTCAAGCGCCCGTTTACCCCCGATGACCTCGCGGCGATCGAAAAGCGCATGGCGGAGATCGCCAGGCGCGACATTCCAGTGCAGCGCAAAGAGATGCGGCGCGACGAGGCTGTCGCGTTCTTCAATTCAATTGGAGAAAAGTACAAGGCCGAGATCATCGCCTCGATCCCGCAGGGCGACACCATCTCGCTCTACGGCCAGGGCAACTGGATCGATCTCTGCCGCGGCCCGCACGTGCCATCGACGGGCAAGCTCAAGAACTTCAAGCTGATGCGAGTGGCCGGGGCCTATTGGCGCGGCGACTCGAAGAACGAGATGCTCCAGCGCATCTACGGCACGGCCTGGGCGAAGAAGGAAGACCAGGACGCCTACCTCAAGATGCTCGAGGAGGCCGAGAAGCGCGACCATCGGCGCCTGGGCACGCAGCTCGATCTCTTCCATATGCAGGAGGAAGCGCCGGGCCTCGTCTTCTGGCATCCCAAAGGCTGGACGCTGTGGCAGCAGGTGGAGCAGTACATGCGCCGCGTGTATCGCGAGAACGGCTACCAGGAGGTGCGCGGCCCGCAGATCATCGACGTCTCGCTGTGGCACAAGACCGGGCACTGGGACAACTTCAAGGAGAACATGTTCTTCACCTCGTCGGAGAACCGCGACTACGCGGTGAAGCCGATGAATTGCCCGGGCCACATCCTGATCTACAACAAGGGCGTGAGGAGCTACCGCGACCTGCCGCTGCGCTACGGTGAATTCGGCTCGTGCCATCGCAACGAGCCTTCGGGCGCATTGCACGGGCTGATGCGCGTGCGCGGCTTCACGCAGGACGACGGCCACATCTTCTGCACCGAGGATCACATCCTGCCGGAGTGCGTCGCTTACACGGCCCTTCTGCAGAAGGTGTATCGCGACTTCGGCTTTACCGACATCATCTACCGCATCGCGACGCGCCCCGAGAAGCGCATCGGCGCGGACGAAGTGTGGGACAAGGCCGAGCGGGCGCTGATGGAATCGCTCGAGCGCTCGGGGGTGAAGTTCGACATCTCGAAGGGCGAAGGCGCGTTCTACGGTCCGAAGGTCGAGTACTCGTTGAAAGACGGCATCGGCCGTGTCTGGCAGTGCGGCACGATGCAGGTGGACTTCAGCATGCCGGGGCGCCTCGGCGCCGAGTATGTCGCCGAGGACAACAGCCGCAGGACGCCGGTGATGCTGCACCGGGCGATCGTCGGCTCGCTCGAGCGCTTCCTCGGCATCCTCATCGAGCACCACGCGGGGGCGTTCCCGCTCTGGCTCGCGCCCGTGCAGGCGGTCGTGCTCAATATCACTGAGCGGCAGGACGCCTACGCCCGGCAGCTGATGGATCGCCTGCGCGCCTCAGGCTTTCGCGTCGCCGCCGACCTGCGCAACGAGAAGATCAGCTACAAGATCCGGGAGCACAGCCTGCAAAAGCTGCCCTATCAGCTCGTCGTCGGCGACAAGGAAATGCAGGCCGGCGCGGTGGCGGTGCGGACCCGCTCGGGCGAGGATCTGGGCGCCATGCCCGTCGATCAATTGCTCGCGCGCCTTACGTCTGAAAACCTTCCCGGACGGTAGGAAAACCGATAAAATTCCGCAGCATAGGTGGCCGTGCTCTGACGCTAACCGCAGCTAGCACCGCGAAGGCGCAGTAGCGCGGCTGTTTTTTTAACGTGACTTGAGGAGCTTTTCACTCATCGCACTCGAAAGATCGCAGCGCATCAACCGGGAAATCACCGCCCCGGAGGTGCGCCTGGTGGCGGAAAACGGTGACCAGTTGGGCATCAAGCCGGTTATGGAAGCGCTACGGCTGGCCGAAGAAGCAAACGTGGACCTGGTGGAGATCGCGCCGCTCGCGGTGCCCCCGGTCTGCAAGCTGATGGACTACGGCAAGTTCCGCTACCGCGAGCAGAAGAAGGCGCACGAGGCGAAGCTCAAGCAGAAGCAGATCCAGGTCAAGGAGATCAAGTTCCGGCCGGGCACCGACGAGGGCGACTACAAGATCAAGCTGCAGAAGCTGATCGACTTCCTCAACGAGGGCGACAAGGCCAAGGTGACGCTCAGGTTCCGCGGCCGCGAGATGGCGCACAAGGAGTTCGGCGAGCGGCTGCTCGAGCGGGTGCGCAAGGATCTGGACGCCGTCGGACTGGTCGAGCAGTTTCCGAAGCTCGAGGGCCGGCAGATGGTGATGGTGCTGGCGCCGAAGCGCAAGACGCCGCTGGTGAAGGAAAAGCCGGCAGCGGGAGCAGCCAAGCCGAAGGCGGAGCCGAAGAAGGCGCCATCGGCCAAGTCCGCGGCTGGATAGCGGATCACAAGTGATTGCCGTGGCTGTTTGAAGCGTTCCCGCGTAGGCGGGGACCGCCCGGCGTCAAGCTAAAAGAGGTTTGTTATGCCGAAGATGAAATCGAAGCGGGGCGCTGCCAAGCGCTTTCGCGTGCGTGGCAGTGGCAGCATCAAGCGCGGTGGCGCCTACAAGCGCCACATCCTGACCAAGAAGAGCACGAAGCGGAAGCGCCAGATGCGCCGGCGCAGCGCGGTCGACTTCACCAATACCGCGGCAGTGCGCTCGATGCTGCCGTACTCGTCGTAAGGAGCGCACCATGCCGAGAGTCAAGCGTGGAGTAACGGCGCGTGCGCGCCACAAGAAGGTCTTCAAGCAGACCAAGGGTTTCCGCGGCCGCAGGAAGAACGTCTACCGCGTCGCCAAGCAGGCGCTGATGAAGGCGGGGCAGTATGCGTACCGCGACCGCCGCAACAAGAAGCGCCAGTTCCGGGCGCTGTGGATCGCGCGCATCAACGCCGCGGTGCGGGAGCTCGGCATGAGCTACAGCACGTTCATGGCGGGCCTGAAGCGCGCGAACATCGACATCGACCGCAAGGTCCTTGCGGATCTGGCGGTGACCGACAAGGCGGCATTCGACAAGATCGCCGGTCAGGTCAAGGCAAACCTGGCGCACTAGGCCTCGTTGCAAGACCTGGACGGCATCGTCTCGCGAGCGCTTGCCGCGTTCCGCGCGGCGGGCGATGCGGCGTCGCTGGAAAACGAGAAGGCTCGCTTCCTCGGCAAGGGCGGCGAGCTTTCGGCTTTTCGCCCTGCGGGCAATCCCGAGGAGCGCAAGGCCCAGGGAGCGAAGTTCAACGCCGCCAAGCAGAAGATCGAGCAGGCACTCGAAGCGCGGCGCGCGGAGCTCGCCGGCGAGAAGCTGAACGCGCGGCTCGCCGAGGAAGCGCTCGACGTCACGCTGCCGTCGCGCGGCCGCGGCCGCGGCAGCGTGCATCCGGTCATCCGCACCTGGCAGAGGATCGAATCCATCTGGCGCTCGCTCGGCTTCGACGTCGCCGACGGGCCGGAAATCGAGACCGACTGGTACAGCTTCACCGCGCTCAACAACCCCGAGAACCATCCGGCGCGGTCGATGCAGGACACGTTCTACGTCGACCTGAAAGATGAGCAGGGCATTCCCCTCAACCTGCGGCCCCACACGAGCGACATGCAGGTGCGCTACGCGCGCATGCACAAGCCGCCGATCAAGGTGATCGCGCCGGGGCGCACCTACCGGGTGGACTCCGACGCGACGCACTCGCCGATGTTCCACCAGGTGGAGTGCCTTTGGATCGACGAGGACATCAGCTTCGCGGATCTGAAGGGCGTGTACACCGAATTTTTGCGGCGCTTCTTCGAGAACGACCAGCTCGAAGTGCGCTTCCGTCCGTCGTATTTCCCGTTCACCGAGCCTTCGGCCGAGATCGACATGAAGCTGAAAGGGCGCTGGCTGGAGATCTCGGGCTCCGGCCAGGTTCATCCGACGGTGGTGAAGAACTTCGGCCTCGATCCCGAGCGCTACATCGGCTTCGCCTTCGGCTCGGGCCTCGAGCGGCTCACCATGCTTCGCCACGGCATCGAGGACCTGCGCCTGTTCTTCGACGGCGATCTGCGCTTCCTCGCGCAGTTTCCATGAACATTCCGGAGAGCTGGCTGCGCAGCTTCTGCAATCCGCCGATTCCGGGCGCGGAGCTCGCCGAGCGTCTGACGATGGCGGGCCTCGAGGTCGAGGCCTACGAGCCGGTCGGCCCACAGTTCACCGGCGTGGTCGTCGGAGAGATCGTCGAGGTCGCGCGCCATCCGAATGCCGACAAGCTCACCGTGTGCACGGTGGACGCCGGCGGCGCAAAGCTCAAGGTCGTTTGCGGCGCGCCCAATGTGCGCGTCGGCATGAAGGCGCCGCTCGCGAAAATCGGTGCGCGGCTGCCTTCGATCGCCGTGCAGAGAACCACCATACGCGGCGTCGAGAGCGAAGGCATGCTGTGCTCGGCGCGCGAGCTCGGGCTCTCGGACGATCATTCCGGCCTCCTCGAGCTGAACGGCAAAGCCGGAGTCGACGCGCGCGCCGAGCTCGGGCTGGATGAGCGCGTGCTGGCGCTGAAGCTCACGCCGAACCGGGCGGATTGCCTCTCGGTCCTCGGCGTGGCGCGCGAAGTTGCGGCGCTTACGGGCACCCGGCTCGAGCTGCCCCCCATCGACGCCGTGCCGGCACAAAGCCAGGCCAGCCATCCGGTCAAGATCAGCGCTCCCGAAGGCTGCGGGCGCTTTGCCGGGCGCGTGATCCGCGGCGTGAACGCCGCCGCGCCGACGCCAAGCTGGATGAAGCAGAGGCTCGAGCAGTCCGGGCAGCGCTCGATCTCGGCGCTCGTCGACGTGACCAACTACGTCATGCTGGAGCTCGGCCGCCCATTGCACGTTTATGACCTCGACAAGCTGCACGGCGCGATCGACGTGCGCTGGGGCCGCAAAGGAGAGCAGGTGCTGCTCCTGAACGAGCAGACGGTGGAGGTGGATCCGTCGGTGCTCTGCATCACCGACAGCCCCCGCGTGATCGGCCTCGCCGGCATCATGGGCGGCGAAAGCACCAAGGCGGGCGAAAGCACGCGCAATGTATTTCTCGAGTCGGCGTTCTTCTGGCCCGACGCCATCATGGGGCGCTCGCGCCGCTACGGGTTCACGAGCGACGCGGGGCATCGCTTCGAGCGCGGCGTCGACTTCAATAACAACGTGGATGGCATCGAGCGCGCGACGCGCCTCATCCTCGACATCTGCGGCGGCGAGCCGGGCCCGACCGAGGACCACGTGGCGAAGCTGCCGGCACGGCCGCCGGTGCGCATGCGCGTGGCGCGCGCACAGAAGGTCATCGGCATGCCGCTCGCGGCCGACGAGATGCGCAAGTCTTTCGAACGCCTGGGACTGCGGCACAAGGCCGAGGGCGACGCCTTCATCGTCGAGCCACCGAGCTACCGCTTCGATCTAGTGCTCGAGGAGGACTTGATCGAAGAGGTCGCGCGGCTCTACGGCTTCGAGCGCATTGCGGCGCATCCGCCGCGACCGGCGGCCACGTTCCCGAAGCTCGCCGAGCGAAGGAGCCTGCATGAGCTGCGCGAGCGCCTGGCGGCGGCGGACTATCGCGAGGTCATCAACTTCAGCTTCGTTGAACCCCAATGGGAGCTCGACTTCGCGGGCGAGGCGAACCCGGTGCGGCTCCTGAATCCGATCGCGAGCCAGCAATCGGTGATGCGTACCTCGCTCATCGGCTCGCTCGTCGCGAACCTTCGCTACAACCAGGCGCGCAAGGTCGAGCGCATCCGGGTGTTCGAGGTGGCTCGCGTCTACATCCGGGACCCACAGGTGAATGACGGGCCGCTCGCGGTAGGGGGCTTGCGACAGCCGATGCGCGTGGCTGCTGCGGCGTATGGGCCGGCATTCGACGAGCAATGGGGCGCGGAAACGCGCATGGTCGATTTCTTCGACGTGAAAGCGGACCTCGAGGACCTGGCGAGCCCGTTGAGCGCGCGCTACGAGCGTGCGCAGCATCCCGGGTTACATCCGGGGCGCTCGGCGCGCGTGATGATCGGTGGCGAGGCCGCCGGCTGGATCGGCGAGCTCCATCCGCGCTTGCAGCAGAAGTACGAGCTTGCGCGGCCCGTCGTACTTTTCGAGCTCGATGCCGAGCGGCTAGAGGACCTGCCGGCGGCGCGTTTCACTGCCCCCTCGCGCTATCCGCCGGTCGTCCGCGATATGGCCCTGGTGGTCGATTCGAGGGTGCCAGCGCAGGCGCTATTGGAGGCCATGGAGGCGGAGAAACCGCCGATCGTGGCCTCCATAAGGCTCTTCGACCTTTACCAGGGCTCGGGCATCCCGGCGGGACGAAAAAGCCTTGCTTTTCGGGTAGTTATGCAACATACTGAACGAACCCTCACGGATGCGGAGGCAGATGCTGCCCGCGAAGCTCTGGTCAGCCTGCTCGGACAAAAATTCTCCGCAACTCTGCGTAAATAGAGAGGGTTAGGGGAGAAGGTTGATGACCTTGACGAAGGCCGAGCTGGCGGACCTCCTTTTCGAGAAGGTCGGCCTGAACAAGCGCGAAGCGAAGGACATGGTGGAGGCGTTCTTCGAGGAGATTCGCGGAGCGCTCGAGCGCGGCGAGAGCGTGAAGCTCTCCGGCTTCGGCAACTTCCAGCTGCGGGACAAGCCGCAGCGTCCCGGGCGCAATCCGAAGACCGGCGAGGAAATCCCCATCAGCGCGCGGCGCGTCGTCACGTTCCACGCCAGCCAGAAGCTGAAGGCCATGGTCGAAAAAGCCCGCCATGGAGCCAAGCCGCAGGAAACCTGACCTGCCGCCGATCCCCGCGAAGCGCTACTTCACCATCGGTGAAGTGAGCGATCTCTGCGGGGTGAAGCCCCATGTGCTGCGCTACTGGGAGCAGGAATTCACGCAGCTCAAGCCCGTCAAGCGGCGCGGCAACCGCCGCTATTACCAGCACCACGAAGTGCTGCTCATCCGCCGCATCCGCGAGCTCCTGTACGAGGAAGGCTTCACCATCAGCGGGGCGAGGAACCGGCTCGACAACGCGCGCGTCGGCAACGGCGACTCGGCGTCGGCGGCCGAGGAGAAAATCGAGGCCCCGATCGGCAACGGCCGCACGTCGCCCGCCGCCGGCCTCGATCTCACTGCGATCAAGCGCGAGCTGCGCGCGGTCCTCGATCAGCTACAGCGGTAAAATCGACGCCTTCTCCGTGTAGCGCAGCCTGGTAGCGCACTACCTTGGGGTGGTAGGGGTCGCGAGTTCAAATCTCGCCACGGAGACCAGTTCTGTTCTGCCCGGCGCGTGAAGTAGGTCACGCCCGCGGTAGCGCCGTGTCGCAATCCGAGCGAAAAATAGCGCGATGCGCTACCAGTTCAGCATGGTGGAGGACTGCCTGCGGGCGGAAATGGTCGGCCGCGAGACCGTCGAGGAGACGCAGGAGTTCATCGCTGCCGTCGCCGACGAGGCGCGCCAGCGCCGCACGCCGCGCATCCTCGTCTCGGTGCGCCGGTCGCGGCCCATCTTCCGCGTCGAGCAATACCGCATCTCGGAGCAGTTCCGCGTGCTGGCGGCAAACCCCGGCGTGCGGGTGGCGCTCGTCGCGGACACGGACGAGTTGCGTGCGGCGCACGGCTACATCGAGGTCCTCGCGACACAGCACAGCGCCAGGGTGCGCGCGTTCCGGGGTGAGGCCTCCGCGATCGACTGGCTGAAAGCAGCGGCACTTCAGTCCCAGGAAAAGCGGTAGAAGACGCCCCAGCCGCTCGAGGTGCCGGTCTCGGCGCGCAGCGACCAGCGGCGTGACAACGCGTAGTCGAGCTTGACGAGGCTCGAGGTCACCGTGCCGAGGCCCTGCTCGTAGCTGATGTAGACCTTGTCGGACAGGCGCTTGCCGACGGCGATGGCGCGGTCCTGCACCTCGCCCGTGCCGCGGAACGAAATCTCGTCGAGGCCGAAGGTCTTCGCGAGCTTGCGGTCGATGGGCATGCTGTCGCCGCGCGCGAGCAGCGCACCCGCTGCCGCCTGAAGCAGGCCCAGGTCGGCCTTCGTCGCATCGGTCGGCGCCCGACCGAGCACGAGCCAGGAGAGCCGTTCGCCTTCCGACACCGGCGGCTGCGAGACGATCTGCACCCGCGGCGCGAGCATCGTGCCGCTCAATTGAACGCCGGCCTCCACGGCCTGGTTGCGACGCCAGGCCGTGATCTGCAGCGCCGGGTTGTCGAGCGCGCCATCGAAGATGAGGATCCCGGGATCGACCTGCAGCGGCTGGCCGTAGGCGAAGTAGGTCGCGTTCAGCGTCTCGATGCGGCCGTAGGCGCGCAGCTCGCCCTCCGGCGTGGTGGTGAAGTTGATGCGGCCGGTGAGCTTGCCGTCGAGCCCTTGCGCGTGGATCGTGAGGTTGGAACCCAGGTCGAGATCGACGTTGAGGCGCACGGGCAGCTCGGATTTCGCGGTTGCCCGCTTGCGCGGCTGGCCGACGATCACTACGTCCTCGCCGAGCTTGGGCACGCGATCGCGTTCGAGCTCGAGGTGGCCGCGATCGGCATTTAGCTCGCCTGCAATCAGCAGGCGCTTGCCGTCGAAGCCGGCTTCGCCGTGGCCGGTGGCGACGAGGCGCAGGTCGGGACGCTCGAGCAGCGCGAAGCTCTTCGCCTGCCAGGTCAGGTTTGCGGCGCCCTCCGTCAGGCGAAGCGGCAGCGTGCCGGTCGCCGTAAACGTGCCTTCTCCGGCCTGGATGGAGAAACGCTCGACGCGGAGCTGGTCGCCCTCCAGGCGCGCGCGCAGCTGGCCGTTCTTCAGGTACACGCCGTACGGCGGATAGTCGAAGGTGAGCGCATCGCCCCGCACGGTGCCGGAGAAGACCGGCGCGCCGAGCGTGCCGCCCGCCTGCACGGAGGCGATGAGCCGCCCGTCGAGCCGGGCGTCCGACAGCACGCGCTCGGCCAGCACCTTGGCATGGGCGAGCTCGACCTGCCCCTGCATGTTGAGGGGCGAGCCGCGGCCGAGCCCCAACGCCCCGGCGGCCGCGTCGTGGCCGACCTGCCCGGCGAGCGCGCCGGTCGCGTAGCGGGAAATGACGTCGAGCCGCATGCCGATCCCGGCGCTCGTCAGGCGCGCGTCGAGCGCCACGCTCTCGAGGCCGAAGGCGATCGGCTTCTCGCCCTGCAGCACGATGTCGCCGCTTGCGCGGCGCAGCCGCAGGTTGCCCTCGAGCGCGGGCGCGGCCGTGACGGACCACTGGCCATCGAGAAGGAGCGTTGCGCTCAGGCGATCGCCGAGATCCGCCGCGGCGATGAGCCACTGCGCCGGCAGCCCCTTGAACTCGCCGCTCGAGGAGAGCCGCTCCTTCGACCAGGCGAGGTCGTTCACGAGCAGGTGCCCATCGCCGACGGTGGCGTCTACGCGACCGAGCTCGACGCGACCCCTGGCGATGCGCAGCGGCGTCGCCGCCCGCAGGTGTACCGGGACCTTGCCGCGCCCTTCGAGGGAAAGAATCTCGCCCGCCCACGCGCCTTTGGCGTAGCCGCCGCGCAGGCGGGTTTCCAGCTCGGAACCGCCATCCGTGCGGACGGTGAGCCGGCCTTCGTGGCGCGCCAGCGTGCCTGCGACATTGAGCTTCGCCGCCGCGGCGCGGAACTCGTGCCGGAGCTCCAGCCTTTCAAAGTCGGCTGCCATAGCCACCTCGGGTGCCGACCAGGTGCCGGTCAGGCTGCCACTAGCTTTCATGCGGCCGGCTACGTCCTCGACGTAGTTCTCGAGCTGCGGCACCTCGAGGGTCCAGGCGAGCTTGTCGGGGGCGGTGCCGAAGGCGCCTCGCGCCGTAAGGCGGCTCTCGCCAAGGCGCGCCTGCGCATCGGCCTTGAGGACGCGCCGGCCGACGATCGTCGCGCTGCCGCGCGATTCGAGGGGCTGGTCGGCGAGCGTGCTGTTCGCCACGCTCCACTGCAGCTGCACGCGGGGCTCGCTCGCGAGATCGCCGTCGGCAACGAGCGAGCCGGTGATCGATCCCGCGGGGTAGTCGCCAAACGCCGCCGGGTCGAAGCGTGCGAGCGCGAGGTTGGCGCGGAACGCGATCGGGTCGGCGAGGCGCACGGTTCCCGCGCCAGTGACTTCGCCGCCGGCCGCGGCGGCGCGCAAGGCGTGGATTTCCACCGTATCGCCGCGGCGTACAGCCTCCGCGCTCAAGCTCATGCCTTGCTGCGAGAGCGTGCCGCGCACCGTTTGCGCCTCGCGCGAGAGTGCGATTTCCAGCGGACCGGAGAGCGCGGTTTCGCGAAGCGTCGAGCGCAGCGCGCGCAGGTTGAGCCGGCTCGCCTTGAAGCTGCCCTGGAACCCCTTTGCGTCGTAGCGGCCCTGTCCTTCGAGCAGCCCGCCGCCCTGGAGCGTGATGCGCAGTTCCTGCAGAGTCGCCGTTTCCAGGTCATTGCTTGCGAGTCGTGCCTCGACACTGGCGAGCGGCAGGCGTTGCTCATCCAAAGGTCCCGGAGCGCTGTTCTCGACCCGTAATGTTCCCTCGAGGCCGCGCTCGGTCCCCATCGCCTTTACGGCGAGGGCGAGCGCGGCATGCGGCAGCTCCTCGCCGAAGCGCTCGAGATCGATCGGCGAGACCTTCGCATCAAGCGACACCAGGTGCTGCGCACGGAACGGCGCGAGCACTGCGCTGGCGTCCGCCGCGATGTCGCCCTGGCGCAGGGCAAGCCGCGTCTCGAGCCGCTCGAGCGTGCCGCCGAGCGTAATGCGGCCGCTCATCGGGAATCGC
>DASQGW010000110.1:0-5218 GCA_035632415.1 Burkholderiales bacterium
GGCCGACTTCCGGGAGGGTTTGGCGGCCTCGGCAGGCTCGGCGCGCTTGGCGGGCTTCTTCTCCAGGCTCGCGCGCAGCGCTTCCATGAGATCGATGACCTGTCCGCCCTGCTCGGGCTGCTCCACCGTCGTGATCTCCTGCCCGCTCTCGACCTTTTTCTTGACCGCCGCCTCGATGCGATCGCGCACGTCGTCCTTGTAGGCGCTCGGGTCGAACTTGTCGCTCGCCTGCTGCTCGATGAGCTGCTGCGCGAGTTTGAGCTCCGCGTCACGTACTTCGGTCTTCGGGATCTCGATGTCCTTGATCGAGCGCACTTCGCCTGCGTAGAGAAGCTGTTGCATGACGAGCCCATCTTCGACCGGGCGAATCATCACGATGTACTGCTTGCCGCGCGCGGCCCATCGGCCCAGGGCACAGCGCTTCGTGTCGCGTAGAGCGCGCGCGAGAAGCGCATAGGGCTTCGCGCCGCCCTTGTCGGGGCTGAGGTAATAGGCCTTGTCGAAATAGACGGGATCGACCGACTCGATCGGCACGAACTCGGTGATATCTGCCGTGTGCGTCCCCGCCTCTTCGAGCGCCTTCAGCTCGTCGGGCGAGAACATGACGTACTGGTCTTTCTCGAACTCGTAGCCCTTGGCCATCTCTTCACGCCCGACCGGCACCTCTTCCTTGACGCAGAAGTACTGTTGCTTGAGGCGTGAGCCGCAGGTCTTGTGGAGCAGGTTGAACGAGATGGCGCGGCTCGCCTCGGTGGCCGAGAAGAGCTTCACCGGGATGGAGACCAGCCCAAACGAAACGGTCAACGACGCTATCGATCGCGCAGCCATTTCCCACCTCCGGCAATACGGTAAGAACGCGGGGGAACGGATTGTAATACAAAGAGATTTCTCAAGCCTTGGCACCCTCCAAAGCCTTCTCCAGGCTCTGCTTTCTGGCGAGCGCATCGTGCCATCGATCGCCCGTCCTTCCGAGCCGCTCGGCGGCATTGGTGATGCGGAAATCAAGCGGATGAGCGCCTGCCAGCTCGTCCCAGGTGAGCGGCATGGAGACGGGTGCGCCCGCGGCGCCGCGCGGCGAGTAGGCGACGTTCAGCGTCTTGCCGCGGACGTTCATGTTGTAGTCCATGAAGATCTTGCCGGTCCGCTTCGGGACGCTCCATTCGACGGTAATGTCCTTCGGGTGCAGCCGCACCAGGTGTCGCCCGATGAACTCGGACACCTGCCGGGCGGCGTCGAAATCGATCGTCCGCTTGATCGGCAAGAAGACATGCAGACCCGTCTTGCCCGAGGTCTTCACGATCGGCTCGAGGCCCATGGTGTTCAGGAGCTCTCGCAGCCAGAACGCGACTTCCTTACCCTTCTCGAACGCCGCGGTGTTCAGCTCGGGCTCATCGCCGGGCGCCTCCTTGCCTGAATAGATGTACGGGTCGATGTCGAACACCACGTAGTCAGGATAGTTCAGCACCGATTCCTCGAGCGATTCGACCGAGCTCGCATAGTCGGTCGCCCTGCTCTTCGCGTCTGCTTCGACCTTCGCGCGCGAATGCCAGACATGGAATTCAAGCGTCCCGGACTGTGCGAGCCAGATGAGCGTCGGCAGGTTATTGCACACGAGATACTCCTGCGACTCCTCGTTGTGCCCGGAGAAAAGCGTGATCGTGTCGACGAACGCCGGCTTCGCCTGGTTCCAGTGCTTCTGGTAGAAGCGCTGGCCGTGGATGCCGTCCGGCATGCGGATCATCGTGAGAGGCCGATCCGCGAGATGCGGCAGCATGAACGGCGACACTTGAGCGAAATAGCGCAGCAGGTCGCGCTTGGTGAGCGCAGGCTGCTTCAATGCAGGATCTGCGGGCCAATAGACGCGATCGAGATGCGTCAGCTTGATCTGGTGCGTGCCCACGGCGAGCGTGAGCGAGGTCTTGGAATTGTCGAGCTGCCGGAGAATCGCGCCGACCTCGCTGTCTGGCTCGGGCGCGCCCGCCTTTCTCGGTCGTTGCCGCCGCACCGCCTTGGCTTCCAGGTCGTCGCGGAAGCGCAGGAACACCGGGGCTCGCAGGGAGCCTTCATCGGTCCAGTCCTGGAACTTCACCTCCACCACGAGCTCGGGCTCGACCCAGATCGTCGGATTCGGCAGCTCCGGCTTCTCGGCGAATGGGCATGAATCGCGACGCAGCGGCGCGAGCCGCTTCTTCGCCTCGGCGAGCGCGGCGTCGTCGAAGCCCGAGCCGACATGCGACGCATAGCGCAACTTGCGGCCCTCCCAATAGCCGAGCAGGAGCGCCCCGAGCGGCGCGCGGGACGCTTTCCCCTGCGTGAACCCGCCGACGACGAAATCGCCGGTCTGTGTCGCCTTCACTTTCAGCCATGACGACGAACGCTTGCCGGGTTCGTAGACGCTGGCCTTGTGCTTGCCGACGACTCCTTCCAAGCCGCTTGCCTGTGCCGCCTTCCGCAGGGCCTTTCCCTCGGCGGAGGCATGCACCAGCTGCACGAGCGGCGACGGCAGGAGGCACTGTGCGAGCCAGCGTCGCCGGTCGCGATAAGGCGCCTTGCGCAGGTTGAGGCCCGCGAAATGAAGCAAGTCGAAGCAGTAGAAGACCACCGTCGTGCCGGGCTGCACGTTCTGCATGGCGCTGAACGATGGTTTGCCGCTCGCGTCGAAGGCAACGAGCTCGCCGTCGAGCACCATGGTGTTCACCGCCTGCTTCGCGAGCTCGGCCTCCAGGCGCGGGAACTTGTCCATCGCGAGCCCGCGGCGCGATTTCAGCGTCACGCCTTTCTCGCTAATGAAGGCGAGCGCCCGGTAGCCGTCGAGCTTCGGCTCCCACATCCAATCAGGATGATCGAGAACCGCCTCGCCCAACTCCGCGTGCATGGGCGCGAGCGACGCAGGCATCGCCTCGATCGGCCCAGCCGGGATGAGCTGAGCGGCGGGCGGACGGTGGAGCGGCACCGCGCCTACCTCGTCGAGATTCGCTCCGGACAGGACCGAGCGGTCCATCCCTGTCAGGTCGGCCGCACCGACGAAGCGGTCCTTGTGCTTGATGAGGAGCCAGTTCTTCTTGTCGGCCATGCGCACGAGCGCAAACGAGCCTTTGACCTTCTCGCCGCGGAGGAAGAATCCGAGCTTTCCTTTCTCCAGCCCCTCGCGTACGAGGCGCTCCGCCTCGGCATGATCGTGGAACCAGTACTCGTTGCCTTCGTCCGGGCTGTACACGCCGCAGTCCCAGACGATCATCTCTCCCGCCCCGTATTGGCCCTCGGGTATTACGCCCTCGAACGAGGCGTAGTCGAACGGATGATCCTCGGTCTGCGCGGCGAGGCGCTTTTCGCTAGGATCGAGCGACGGTCCTTTGGGAACGGCCCAGGACTTGAGGACGCCGTCGCATTCGAGGCGCAGGTCGTAGTGCATGCGGCGCGCGGCGTGCTGCTGGATGACGAAGAGCAGCGGCCCTGCGCGCTTGCCGATCGGCGCCGGCGCGGGCTCCGGCGTGGCGCCGAAGCTGCGCTTCGCGCTGTACTCGACGAGCCCGGTGAGCCGGTTCTTGGCCATGAGCGGGATTTTATGAAGCTATTGGCAGGCGCGAGCGGATACTCGTTCAAGGAGTGGAAGGGAACCTTCTACCCCGCCGACATGAAGCCCGACGGCATGCTCGCCTATTACTGCGCGCGCCTGCCGACGGTGGAGATCAACAACACCTTCTACCGCATGCCCAAGGTGGAGATGCTCGAGAACTGGGCACGCACGGTGCCGACGGATTTCCGCTTCGCCATCAAGGCATCGCGCCGCATCACGCACTTCGCGCACCTCAAGCCCGAGAGCGCCGATTCGGTCGCTTTTCTCTATCGCTCGCTCGCCGCACTCGGTGAAAAGCGCGGCCCGGTGCTCTTCCAGCTGCCGCCGGTGATGAAAAAGAACCTCGAGCGCCTCACCACGTTCCTGCAACTCCTGCCGGCGGGCCACGGTGCAGCCTTTGAGTTCCGCAATGAAAGCTGGTTTGCGGATGATGTTTACGACGCGCTGAAGACCGCTGGAGCGGCGCTCTGCCTGTCGGAGCGCGAGGACAATGCGGCGCCTGCGCTGGTGGAAACAGCGCCCTGGGGTTATGTCCGGCTTCGGTTGGAGACCTACAGCGACGCCGAGCTCGAGCAATGGGCACGCAAGCTCGCCGCCACGGGATGGCGCGAGACCTACGTGTACTTCATGCACGAGCCCACTGCGCCCGCGTACGCGCAGACGCTGATGCGCTTCGCTTCCCGCTAGAAGTCAGTCGACGTGCGCGCCGGACGCCTTGATGATCGGCGCCCACTTGGCGAGCTCCGTTTTCATGAACTCGCCCAGCTTTTCCGGCGTGCTGTCCGGCGTCGGATCGACGCCCGCGTCTTCCAGGCGCTTGAAGATCACCGGATCGGCGAGCGCCTTGTGGATCGCGTCGCTTAGCACGGCCACGATCGGCGCCGGCGTATGTGCCGGCGCGAGGATCGCGTTCCACGTGTAGCACTCGAAGCCCGGCACGCCTTGCTCCTGCAGCGTCGGCAGGTCGGGCATCGCGCGAGCGCGCGCCGCCATGCCGCCGCCGATCGCCCGGATCTTGCCGCCCTGCACCTGCGGGAGCACCGTCGGCAGCGCGTCGAAGGCGAATGCGATCTGTCCGCCGACCAAGTCGGTCATCATCGGCGCCGAGCCGCGATACGGCACGTGCACCGCCTTCAGCCCGCCGGCCGCGGTCTTGAACTGCTCGCCGCAGAGATGAAGGATCGAGCCCATGCCCGAGGAGCCGTAGCTGTATTTCCCGGGGTTTGCCTTGAGGAGCGCGATCAGCTCCTGCACGTTCTTCACCGCCAAGGAGGGGTTCACCGCCAGCACGCAGGGCGTCACGCCGACCTGCATCACTGGCGCGAAGTCCTTCAACGGGTCGTACGGCATATTCTTGTACAGCCCGGGATTGATAGCGTGCGTTGAAACGGTCGCCATCAGCAGCGTGTAGCCGTCGGGCGCCGCCTTGGCGACGACGTCCGCGCCGATATTGCCGCCGGCGCCCGTCTTGTTCTCCACGATGAACGTCTGCCCGAGCAGATCAGTCAGCTTTGCGCCCACGATGCGCGCGACCTGGTCGGTTGGACCGCCCGCAGCAAACGACACCAGGATGCGTACCGGCTTCGAGGGATAGCTCTCCTGCGCATCCGCCATGCAAGCGAACGCGGCGCCCAGCGCAAG
>DASQGW010000111.1:0-29119 GCA_035632415.1 Burkholderiales bacterium
TTCCCGCGAGCATCAGCGTGCTGAGCGGGTAATACACCATCGGTTTGTCGTAGACCGGCAGCAGCTGCTTCGAGATCACCTGCGTGGCCGGATAAAGACGCGTGCCCGCGCCTCCGGCGAGGAGGATGCCCTTCACGCCGCGGCCTCGGCGAAATGCCGTCCCAGGTTCGCGAGGTACCACTGCACGGTCTTGGCGAGGCCGGTCTCGAAGCTCTCCTTCGGCTGCCAGCCGAGCTCGCGGCGGATCTTCGCAATGTTCATCGCGTAGCGCCGGTCATGGCCGGGCCGATCGGTCACGAATGAAATGAGATCGGCATAGCAACCGCTCTTGCGTGGCTTTGCCGCGTCGAGAAGTGAGCAGAGCGTCTTCACGACGTCGTTGTTGGCGCGCTCGCTCTCGCCGCCGATGTTGTAGGTCTGTCCTGGTCTCCCCTTGGCAAGCACGATGCGCAGCGCTTCGCAGTGGTCGGTGACGAAAAGCCAGTCGCGCACGTTGCGGCCGTCGCCGTAGACGGGCAATGGTTTCCCGGCGAGGGCATTGCGGATCATCAGTGGAATGAGCTTTTCCGGGTACTGGTGCGGACCGTAGTTGTTCGAGCAGTTGGTCGTGAGCACCGGCAGTCCGTAGGTATGAAAGTACGCACGCGCCATGTGATCGGCTGCCGCCTTCGAAGCGGCATAGGGACTATTCGGCGCGAACGGCGTCTCTTCGGTGAACGCCGGATCGTCGGGCCCGAGCGAGCCATACACCTCGTCCGTCGAGATGTGCAGGAAGCGGAAATCGTCGTCCTTGCAGCAAGTGCGCGCCTCTTCCAGCAAGCTCCAGGTCCCCACGGCATTCGCCTGCACGAACTCGGCCGGACCGGAAATCGAGCGGTCGACATGGCTCTCGGCGGCAAAGTGCACGATGGCACGCGGCTGGTGCTTGCGAAGCACGCTTCGCACGAGGTCCCGGTCGCAGATGTCGCCGCGCACGAAGGTGTGCCGCGGATCGGCGCTTACCGAGCTCAAGTTCATCAGGCTGCCGGCGTAGGTCAGCTTGTCGAGCGTGACGATCGCCTCGCCGGTCTGCGCGAGGGTGGTGACGACGAAGTTGGAGCCGATGAAGCCGGCACCGCCGGTGACGAGGAGCACGCGCGAATTATCGCCGATGACTCACCGGCAACCACAGCCCGAGCAGCAGCACGGCGAGCAGGCCGTGCTCATGGTGAAAGGTCGTGTTCACCAGGCCGACAGCGACAGTCACGATCCACGCGCTCGCGGCGCCACCCCATGCGAGCCATTCGACATCCGCGTCGCCTTGGCGCGGCCGACGGGTAACCAGCCACCAGGCCCATAAGGCGAGAAGCGCAAAGACCGGCAACGCGCCGACGAGCCCTCGCTCCGCGAGCGTGTTGAGGTAGAGGTTGTGGGCATGGGGCATGAGGTTGCGGAGCTGCTCGGTGGGCAGCTCGCGGCTGGCTTGGCCGAAGTTCTCCATGCCGATGCCGAACCATGGATGCGCTTGCCAGCTCGAGAGGGCGAGCTTCCATGCCTCCTCGCGAAAATTGAGCACGTCGTGGCCGGCCTGCACGCTCTCAGCCTGCTTTTCGAACACTTCCGCGCCGCCTATCGTCGCCAGTGCGGCGCTCGCGACGAGCACCGCCGCGGTTATCGCCGCCGGAACCCGCGAGCGCGACCACCAGGCGAGCGCCAGCGCTGCGAGCACAAGTAATGCGGCCCCCACGCCGCCGCGGCTGGCCGCGACAAAAATCGCGACGAGGACAAAGAGCGAGACCGCGCCGGCCATTGCCCATTGCCGGCCGAGAAAGAGCCACGAGGCGCAAACGCCGAACACGATGGCGAGATAAATGGCGGTGTGATTCACGTGGCCAACCGAATTCAGCTCCAGCCGCCCCGTCGTGCCGTTCCACAGCTGCGCAAGTCCCATGATGAGGCCGATTACAGCCGATGCAATGAGGGCGCCGACTAGCGCGCGCAATTCCCCTTCGGTGAATCGACTCCTCTTCACCATCCAGAGCACGCTTGCACTGCGCACGACGTCGAGCGGCGCGCGCCACTCCCCGCCGTGCAATGCGGCAAACGGCGCAATGACGAACCCCGATACAAGCCAGAGCGCAATGACCGTGTCCCATGCATCCCAACGCCCGCCAAAGTCGTGCGCCAAGGCGCGGTTCGTCAGCCACGCGACGACGTAGCCCGCCCATGCGAGGCTTTTCGGCGCCTCGTAAAGCGGCAGGAAAATGCAAAGTGCGAGCAGCAATCCGGTCTCGACGCGGCGGCTCATGGGTGGGCGATATTACAATCTGAGCTCGGATGATCAGAAAAGACATCGACTGGAGAGGACTGCACGACGCGTTCGCGCAGGCCCAGCCGTTTCCACACGTCGTAGTCGATGAATTCTTCGAGCGCGCAGTCGCAGAAACTCTCGAGCGTGATATCCCGCCGTTCGATGACAAGGCTTGGTGGCAATACAGCAATCCGATCGAGGAAAAGCGCGCCCTCAACCACTGGGACCATTTCCCCGCCACCACGTACCGCGCCTTCACGTATCTCAACAACGAGTTCCTCGCCGCCCTGCATGCGCTGACAGGCATCGAAAACCTGCGCGCCGATGAGGGCCTGCACGGCGGCGGATGGCATCTGCATGGGCGAGGCGGAAAGCTGAACGTGCACCTCGACTATTCGCTCCATCCGAAGCTCGAGCTCGAGCGGCGCCTGAATCTCATCGTCTACCTCACCAGCGGCTGGGATCCCGCATGGGGCGGCGCGCTCGGTCTCTGGAGCCACGATGCGGACAATACGGGACCGAAGGATCTGGTTAAGGCCGTCGACTGCCGCTTCAACCGGGCGGTCATCTTCGATACGAAGCATGCCTGGCACGGCCTGCCCGAGCCGCTGACGTGTCCGCAGGGCGTCTATCGCAAGAGCATCGCCACGTATTACCTGACCCCTGCCCGCGAGAACGCCTCGACGCGCGGCAAGGCGCTATTCGCACCGCACGGTGAGCAGGCGCAGGACGAATCGGTGCTTGAGCTCATCCGCCAGCGCTCCGACGTCGCCACGGCTCCTAAGACTTACCGCTCGAAGTAGCCTCGCGGTAAATCGCTTCCATGCGGTCGAGCATGCGCTCGTAGGAGAAGTGCTCGGCACAGTGCCGGCGCGCCGCGGCGCCCAGCTTGTCGCGCAATTCGACATCCTGCATCAGCCGCTCGAGCGCTGAGCGGAGCGCGCCTGGATCTTCGGGGGGTACGAGGACCGCTGTGACGCCATCGATGGCGAGCTCGCCAATGCCGCCGACACTGGTGGTGACGCACGGTAGTCCCACGAGCATCGCTTGCATGAGCGCCTGCGGCACCCCTTCGTTGGCGTAGGAAGGAAGGGCAAAGATGTCGAGCGCCCGCAACCACGGCACGACGTCGCGCTGATTGCCCGCGAACCGCACGCGCGCTTGCAGCCCGGCGCTATTGACCTGTGCTTCCAGTGCCGCACGCTGCGGGCCATCGCCAACGATGACGAGCTTGGCGCCGGAAGGCAGCGCCTCCACGAGATAGCGGTGCCCCTTCCAGCTGCGCAGCGTTGCGACGATGCCGATGAGCATTGCGTCCTGCGGGAGACCGAGATGCATGCGAGCGGCGTACTTGTCTGCGGGCGCATAGACAGCCGGATCAGCCCCGGTGGGTATTGACTCGATCCGCTCCGCCGACACGCCGGTGCGCTCGACGAGCTCGCGCTTGAGCGCCTCGCCGGTCGTGACGATGCGCGCCGCGCGACCGTAGAGCCAGCGGGTAAGGATGTTCCGCGGCACCGGCGCCGAGATGTGGCGTGTGCGCACAATGGGAAGCCGCGTACCGAGCGCGACCAGCCATGAATCGGTGGAGCTGTGCGTGCTCACGACGTCCGGCCGGTTCGCCTGCAGCCAGCGTCGCAGCGCCAGCAATCCGTCGAGGCGCTTGGTCGCGATCGGCAAAGCTACCGCGCGCAAGCCCCAGCCCGGCGCTTCGTCGTAGATGCGCGCTTCCAGCGGACAGACGAGCGTGATGTCGTGGCCGCGCCTGGCGAGCCCCTTCGATTCGGCGAGGATGCGCAGTTCCTGCCCGCCCCAGCCGAGCGAGGACTCCGTATGGACGATCTTCATGCCGCCGCGCGCTCGGCGGCGTACTGGATGCGGTAAAGCCGGGCGTAGATGCCGTCGCGCGCAAGGAGCTCGGCATGCGTTCCTAGCTCGACCACGCGGCCACGCTCGAGGACGGCGATGCGGTCGGCTCGCTCGATGGTGGAGAGCCGGTGTGCGATAACAATCGTGGTGCGGCCCCGCATCAGGGTATCCAGTGCAGCCTGCACCTGGCGCTCCGACTCCGAGTCGAGCGCGGAGGTCGCCTCGTCGAGGATGAGGACCGGCGCATTCTTGAGCAGCGCGCGCGCAATGGCGAGGCGCTGCCGCTGGCCGCCGGAGAGCCGCAGGCCGTTCTCGCCGATCAGCGTCTTCAAGCCTTCGGGCATCTCGCGGATAAAGCTGATCGCATGCGCGGCTTCGGCGGCAGCAATGACCTCCTTCTCCGAAGCGCCCGCCATGCGGCCATAGGCGATGTTCGCCTGGACGGAATCGTTGAAGAGCACGATCTCCTGGCTCACCAGGGCAATGTTGGCGCGCAGGCTCTCGAGCGTCAGGTCCTGCAGGTCGTGGCCATCGAGCAGGATCCGACCGCCACCCGGCGAGTAGAAGCGCGGCAGCAGGTTGACGAGCGTGGTCTTGCCGCCGCCGGAGGGCCCGGCGAGCGCCAGCGTCTCGCCCGGGCGAATGCGCAGGTCGATGCCGGCGAGCGCAGGCTCCACCCGCGTCGGATAGACGAAGTGGACCTTCTCGAAGACCACTTCGCCGCGCGCCCGGCCGATCGCGGTATGGCCCCGATCTTCCTCGGCGGGCGTGTCGATCAATCCGAACACGCTCTCCGCAGCCGCGAGGCCGCGCTGGATGTGGGGATTGAGCTCCGTGAGATGCTTGATCGGCGCGAGCAACATCAGCATCGCGGTCATGAACGAGGCGAATTCCCCGACGGTGGCCCGCGCACCGACGGTGTCCTGCATGGCGATGTAGACGATGACGGCGACGGCGGTGGCGGCCAGGACGTGCGTGATCGGCGTGGTGAGCGATGCCGCGATCTGCTCGCGCATGAGGAAGCCGCGCAGCGTCTGGACGGTCTTGAGGAAGCGTCTGGCCTCGTATCCCTCGCCGCCGAATACCTTGACCACCTTGTGGCACTCGATCGTTTCCTGCAGCACATGGACGAGCTCGCCGGTGGTGCGCTGCAAGCCGCGCGCCATCCTGCGCAGCCGCGCCGCAATGGTACGCACGATGAGGCCGATCGGCGGCGCGATCAGCACCGCGATCAGGGTCAGCCTCCAATTGAGGTAGAAGAGCCATGCAAAGAGGCCGAGCACGGCGATCGAGTCGCGCACGAGGACGGTGAGCACGAATGTCGCCGCGCCGCTGACATTGCTCACGTCGTAGGCCACCTTGGAAAGGAGCGCGCCGGACGTGTTGTCGTCGTAGAAGCGCGTGGGCAGCCGGAGCAGTCGATCGAACATCGCCGTGCGCAGGTCGAGGATCACGCGGCTCGACACCCAGTTCATCAGGTACGACGACGTGAACGTGAGAATCCCCCGGACGAGGAAGATTGCGATGATGGCGCCCGCGAAGAGCATGGGCGGCGTGGTCGGCGCCTTCGCGCTGAAGCCGGCGTCGAGCAGCGGCTTGATCAACGCTGGAAACAAGGGCTCCGTGGCCGCCGCGGCGACCATGCCGAGCACGCCAATGCCGAAGATCTTCGCGTAGGGCCGCACATACGAGAGCAGTCTCCGGTACAGCTCGCCCGAGCTTTGCGCGGTCAAGCCGCCTCCCTTGCAAGACTCGCGTAGAGCGCGCTCAGCTTCCCGGCCATTTCGTCCATGCCGTAGCGCTCAGCGGTCCGGCGCGCCGCTTGCGGCAGCGTGCCGCTGCGCATGGCTGCGTCCGCTTCGTGCATGAGCCGTGCGATGCCTGGCGCATCGTCGGGCTCGCACACCCAGCCGTTCATGCCCTGCTCGATCACCTCGGCGGCGCCGCAGCGCGAGCTTACGATGGCAGGCAATCCCATGGCGAAAGCTTCCAGGACGGTATTGGGGAATGGATCGTAGCGGCTCGGCAGGATAAGGCAGTCGGCGGCAGCGTAGAACGGTCGTACATCTTCCCGGCCGCCCAGGAATCGCACCCGGTGGCCGAGTGGCGCGGCTTGCGCGGCATAGCGGCGACTCTCGCGGTCCGTGCCGACGACCAGAAGCCAGAACCAGCCATGAGCGGCGAGCTTCAGCGCCTCGATCGTGGCGTCAAGCCCCTTGCGGGAAAAGCCGGCGCCGACGAAGAGAAACAGCGTGTCGCGGGGCTGGCAGCCGAGCTCCGCTCGGGCGGCGCCCCGCAGCTCGTCGCGCTTTCCGGGATGGAAATGCGCAAGGTCGACGCCGTTGTAAACGACATGCAGCTTTTCGGGGGAGATGCGGAACCCGCGCCGGATTTCGTCGCTCACCATGCGGGAGTTGCAGATCACCGCGCGCAGGCGCGGATGCTCGAAAAGCCGGCGCTCGGCGGCACACACATAGCGGTGGTAGGGATTGAGCGCGATGCCCAGGCGCTCGACGAACGAGGCGGCAGTCGCCCGCAGCTCGAGCCAGCGCCGATGAACCCCGTCGCCGGCGCGATAGACGTCGCAGCCCGGAATGCGCTCGTGCGACTGGACGATGTCGAATCCCGCCCGGCGCCACGCCGTGCGCGCGGCGCGAGCGAATGACCAGTCGCGCCACACCTTGCCGATGTAGAAGGGATCGACACGCATTACCTTGCGGGCGTCCCAGCCTTCCGCCTTTCTGCAAATCAAGGTGACATCGCCGCCCGCGCGCTCGAGCGCCGGCAGCGCCCGGGCGATGAAGCGTTCCGCGCCGCCGAAAGGATTGAACCGCTGGCGCACGATGGCAAGGCGAAGGTTCATGCCGCTTTGGCGAGGATCTCGCGTGCCGCCGCATGCACGGCGTCGACCGGCAGCAGCGTCAGGCATTCGCTCACCTTGCTGCCGCCGCAGCCGTCGACCCCGCACGGCCGGCAGGAATGCGTCGTCGTGACGATGCGCTGCTCGACATTCCATGGTGCCCACTGTTCCTCGTTCGACGGACCGAAGAGTGCGATGGTCGGCGTTCCCATCGCCGCCGCGAGATGCATCGGCATGGAATCGACGCCGATGAAAAGACGCGCACGCGCGGTCAACGCGCCGAGCTCCTTGAGCGAGAGCTTGCCTGCCAGGTTCATCGGCTTGCTCGCCGTTTTCGCGAGGACCTGGTCGATGAAATCGGTCTCCTGCGGCGCCGCCGTAAGCACCACCTGATGACCTTCCGCGGCCAGCCGGTCGGCAAGTTGCGCATTGCGCTCCGCCGGCCAGCACTTGAACGTCCAGCGCGATGCCGGATGCATGTGCACGAAGCCTTGCGGCAAGCCAAGCGATGCGAGCTTGTGCTCCGCCTCCGTCCCGGGCACGAACTGGACCTTGCGCTCGTTGAGGGCCGGATAAACGCCAATCCGCCGCAAAGCGTCGAGGTTCACCTCGACTTGGTGACGATTGCGGATGAGCGGATACAAATGCGTGAAGCTCTTGCGCCACCACCGCCCGCGGTCCGCCATGTGCGGTGCCACGCTGTGCCGCACGCGAAGCAGCCGCGAGAGCCACGCGCCTCGCGGATGCTCGGTCAGATGGACGAGCAGATCGTAGCCACGTGCGCGAAGCGTGCGCAGCAGCGCTCGCTCTTGGCTGAATTGCGCCCATGCGCCGAGGGAGCGCCACTCGCGCCCGACAATGTGCAGCTGGGCAAGCGCGGGATGGCCCGCGAGCATGGGTGCCGTATCGTCGTAGACGAGCGCGTCAATCTCGAGCCGCGGCGCATGCGCCTTCAGCACGCTCAGCACCGGCGCTGCCAGCAGCACGTCGCCGTGATGGCGCAGCTTGATGACGAGCGCCCGCGAGCATTCGCCGAGCGCGATGGCGTCCTTCACCATCCCGCGAGGGTACCCTAATCGAGCCGCCAGGCCACGGAGAGGTACGCCGCTCGGGTGGGCGCCGGAAGAGCGCTGAACGTAGTCGGGCCGGTCGCTGCGGCATAGCTGAAGTAGCGCTTGTCGAAAAGATTGCGCACCTCGAGCGCGAGCTGCCAGCGCCGCGCGACGCTTTGCTCGAGCTTCGCATCGGCGATCGTGTATTCGGGCATCTGCCGCGGGAATCCGTTCGCCTGGTCGTTATCGAAGCGTTGCTGCCCGACATGCCGCATGTTCAGGTTGAACCGCGTGCCCGGCGTAACGCTCCAAGCCGCGCTCGCCGTCGCCAGCACCTCTGGAACGAGCGGCACGGTGTTGCCGCTCACATCGACGCCGCCGTAGACGCCGGACCTGAAGCGGGCGCGTTGCAGTGCCAGTCCACCGCGCAGCTCTAACGTGGGGGTCGCACGCCATTGGGCTTCGAGCTCGAAGCCTTCGCGCTCGGTGGGCGACAGGTTGATGTTCGAAAACGTGAGCGGGCTGAAGTAAATCTCGTTCTCGAGCTTGATATCGTAGACACCGGTGCGAAGTCGCAATCGGCTGCTTTCGAACTCGGCGCCGACCTCGGAAGTGAGCGCGGTTTGCGGCAGGAGCAGAGCCGCGGAGCACGGCGGGAAGAAACAGGCGTTCTCGTCGAAATTGCCGACGCGGAAGCTCTTGCCGTAGCGGCCGTACAGCGACCACCCGGTCGCAAAGCTGTGCCGTAGCGCCGCCTCATAGGCTTCCAGGCGATCGGCGGTACGGCGCTCATCGAGCGGGAAGACTTCCTCCGTCAGACGCTGGTCGACGTGCTGGATGCGTCCGCCGAGCACGAGACGCGTATTCGGCGTTGCCCAGAAATTGGTCTGCGCATACCAGCCGGCGGTCTCCTGCTCGCCGTGGCGCTTCGAGAAGGGCGCCGGAGTCGTCGATGGGCTGGATGCGCTCAGCGTGTCGTAGTCCCAGCGCTCGACGTCGACGCCGACGATGAAGTCGTGGCTCGCGCCGAGCGCATCGAACTTGAACTTCGCGCGCGGAGTGAGGCTCCACAGATTGGCATCGGTATCGGTGTAGAAGCCGCCGAAGGCGGCGAAAAACGCGCGCGTCGTGCGTTGGCGATAACCGAGGTCTGCGGTGAGCTCGTGACGCCCGGCGTAATACGAGCCGCCGGTGGACATTTGCGCGCCGTCGCGTTCCCGCCAGTCATCCGGCGTCGTCGTCTGCCGCGGATCGGCGTTGATCTGTGCCTCGGTGAGCGAGCCCGGCAGGCGCTGGCGCTGCTCATCGACGCCCATCTTGAGATACGCGCGGCCGGAGGCGAGTTGCGCGTCCAGGCGGCCGAAACCGCTGCGCTGGCGATAGCGGCTGTTCGAGCGATAGCCTACGGTGTCCTCGTAAGACGCCGCGACTGTGCCGCCGACGGCTTCGCCCTGGCGCGAGAACCCGCCGCGCAACTCCTCGGTGCCGAAGCCGCCGGCGCGCGCGAGCGCATCGCCCCGTGCCTCGCCCGATCGGCCGCGCCGCGTGATGATGTTGATCGTGCCGCCGGAAGCGCCCGCGCCGTAGAGCACGGCCCCGCCGCCCCGCACGATCTCGATCCGGTCGATGGACTCGAGCGGTATCGCCGAGAGCTGCGCCGATTCGAGATCGCTTTCCGAGAGCCGCAGGCCATCCAGCAGCACGAGCGTGTTCTGGTCGCCGGTGACCCCGAAGCCGCGCAGGTCGAGCTGCGGGTTCTGCGTGCCCGCGAGATCGCGGATCTGCAGCAGACCGAACTGCGCCAGGATATCGCCGAGATTCGACGACGCGCTTTTGCGGATATCGTCCGCAGTGATCACCGTCACCCCGACCGGCAGGTCGCGCTTCGTATCGGGAAAGCGCGTGGCGGTGATGACGATGCTCGTGTCCTGCGCATAGCTACAGGAAATGCAGGTGCCGGCGAGGAGACCGGCAACGAAACGCAGCATTGAAACCTCCCTGGCGTCTTCCCCGACGCCGAATAAGTGGTTGAAGAGGCTTCCTGGCCGGTCTCCGGGCTCGCGAGCACTGCATCCGCCCACCTTCCCGTGTCTCTGCACAGTGGTCTGCCGGGCGGTTCTCTCGCTTACCGTTGCGGGGGCAGCTGAGGGTTCACACCTCATTCCCGAGCACCGAGAAGCGACGCCATGGTAGCGGATGCGCCGCACGCAAGGTCATGAAGTACATGCAAAAGTCGTCCTTACTGCTTGACGCAATGTGCAATTTGCAAGATAGTCCCGCTCCGTGGAGGCCGAGTTCAACTCGCTGGAGGCGAAGGTCGAGCAATTCGTCGACTTGTGCGAGCGGCTGCGTGCCGAAAACAGCGAGCTGCGCCAGCAACTCGCCGCCGCGCAGAACGACGCGAAACGGCTGAACGAAAAGATCGATGGCGCGAAATCTCGGCTCGAAGGCCTGCTCAATCGGCTGCCCGGCTGATGGCTGAAGGGAAGACCGTCGAAGTGCAGCTGCTCGGTCGCAGCTACCGCGTCGCTTGCGAAGACAACGAGCGCGAAGCGCTGATGCAAGCCGTCGCCTATCTCGATGGCAAGATGAACGAAATCCGACGCGCCGGGAAAGTGATGGGCGCCGAGCGGATCGCCGTCATGGCCGCACTCAACGTGGCGCACGAATTGCTTAGCGTGCGTCTCGGCGCGGGCTTCGATCTTGGACAGGCGAAGCGGCGCATCTCGGCGATCGAATCTCGCCTCGAAGAGGCGATTGCAAAACAGGAAAAGTTGTTCTAAAACATTCCTGTTCCCTGCTGTGCACGACAGGGCTCAATTTTTCCGAACCGATAGCTTCCTTAGGTTGCGGACCTAGTGTCACTGTTGTGATCGTCCCCGTGCTGCGGTATTAACTGCGGCACGTGCCGGACGAACCTGATGTGACCGGAAAGCGACCACCCTGCAGAGCCAGGGTTCGGGAGCCGAGCCCACCGGCACGAGCGGGGGACGCTTCTCTCCCCAACAAGAAATGAATTACTGGCTCATGAAAAGCGAGCCCGACGAGTGCTCGATCGACGACGTGCTCGCGGCGCCCGGACGCAAGACCGCGTGGAGCGGCGTGCGTAACTACCAGGCGCGCAACTTCATGCGCGACGGCATGCGCGTCGGCGACGCCGTGCTCTTCTACCACTCGAGCTGCGAGGAGCCGGGAATCGCGGGCATCGCCGAAGTCGCCTCGGCCGCCTATCCGGACGCAAGCCAATTCGACAAGAAGAGCCCGTACTACGACGCGGCCTCGAAGAAGGAAGCGCCGCGCTGGGTCAACGTGGACGTGCGCGCGCTGAAGAAGACCAAGCTCGTACCGCTCGCGGAATTGCGCCGCCACAAGGCACTCGCCGCCATGCGCCTGCTGCGGCCCGGCAACCGGCTGTCGATCACTCCGGTGAGCGCGGCGCAGTGGAAGTACATTACGGAAAGGCTCATTTGAAGAACGACACTCTGCTGCGCGCGCTCGCGCGGCAGCCGACCGATCACACGCCGGTCTGGCTCATGCGCCAGGCGGGTCGCTACCTGCCCGAATACAACGCGACCCGGGCGAAGGCCGGCAGCTTCCTCGCGCTCGCGAAGACGCCGGCGCTCGCCACCGAAGTCACGCTGCAGCCTCTCGAGCGCTTCCCCTTGGACGCCGCGATCCTTTTCTCCGACATCCTGACCATTCCGGATGCGATGGGCCTCGGGCTGCATTTCGCCGAAGGCGAGGGACCGCGCTTCCAGCGCCCGCTGCGCGAAGAGCGCGAGATCGCCGCTCTCGCCGTGCCGGATGTCGGACGCGACCTGCGCTATGTGCTCGACGCCGTGCGACAGATCAAGCGTGATTTGATGGATCGCGTGCCGCTCATCGGCTTTTCGGGCAGCCCGTTCACGCTCGCCTGCTACATGATCGAAGGTTCCGGCAGCGACGACTGGCGAACGCTGAAGACCATGCGGCATGCGCGGCCGGATCTGCTGCATCGCATCCTCGAGGTGAATGCCCGCGCCGTGCGGGAATACCTGCGCGCACAAGTCGAGGCCGGCGTCGATGTCTGCATGATCTTCGACACGTGGGGCGGCACCCTCGCGCACGACGACTACGAAACGTTCTCGCTCGCCTATGTGCGGCCGATCGTCAAGGCGCTCGGCGTGCCAACGATTGTCTTTACGAAAGGCGGCAATCCGTGGTTGCGCGAAATGATGGAGAGCGGCGCCGCTGCGGTCGGTCTGGATTGGACGAGCGATGCGCGGGCAGCGCGCAAACTCGCCGCGGGACGAGTCGCCCTGCAGGGAAATCTCGATCCGGTCGCTCTTTTCGCGCCTGAAAGCTCAGTGCGCGCGGCGACGCGTGCAGTGCTCGACGCCTTCGGCCCTGAGCCGGGACATGTCTTCAACTTGGGTCACGGAATCCTGCCGAAGACGCCGATCGAATCAGTTGCAGCACTTGTAGACGAAGTACGCGCTTACAGCGGCGCCCGGGCAAAAAAGACCCGCAGCCCTTGACTTATGCACAAATTTCGTCCCCTGCCGGGGAATGCCCTTCGCCGCTGTCGCTCCCTAGCTACGCGCGCTTAAGTCACTGAGCCATAAAAGGAAAAGACCCCTCATTCGCGGGGATCGCTATGCGAAACTGAGGGCGCCAGTCGCTGTTACGGCCGTATGAAGCGCTTACCCACAGTTTTATCCACAAGTTCTAAGTCCTTGCCGGAGCGCGGAAATTCCTGCGTCCGGGTCGCGCTGGACGTTCCCCTGCCTCGCCTCTTCGACTATGCGCCGCCCGCCGGCGCAAGCGTCTCGTCAGGTGATCGCGTCACCGTGCCGCTCGGGCACCGCCATCAGACGGGCGTAGTGATCGAAGAAGGCGCGAGCCAGCTCGCCTTCGATCGGCTCAAAGCAGTGATCGATGTACGCAGCGATGCGCCGCGACTTTCGGCGCAGTGGCTCGAATTGATGCGCTTTCTTTCCTCGTACTACCAGCGGCCGCTTGGCGAGACAGTGATGTCCGCGCTGCCGCCACGGCTACGCTCGCTCAAGCCTTTGCCGCGCAAGTCGCTGAATGCCGATTCGCAGGCAGGGTCCGCGCGCTTCGTGCCGACGCACGCGCTCACTGCCGACCAGACGAGCGCCGTGGACCATATCGCCGGCAAGCTTGGCGGCTTTGCCGCGGTGCTGTTGCATGGTGTGACAGGAAGCGGGAAGACGGAGGTCTACCTGCACCTCATCGCTCGCGTGCTGCAGAGCGGCGGTCAGGCGCTCGTGCTCGCGCCCGAGATCAGCCTCACGCCGCAACTGGAGGTACGGTTTCGCGAGTCGTTCCCCGACGCGAGGATTGCGCTCATGCATAGCGGGCTGGAGGATGTCGCGCGCACCACGGCCTGGCTCGAGGCGGCGCGCGGTGATGCCCGGATCGTCCTCGGCACGCGGCTCGCGGTCCTCGCGCCTCTTCCCAAGCTTGCGCTGATCGTGGTGGACGAGGAGCATGACAGTTCGTTCAAGCAGCAGGAAGGCTTGCGTTACTCGGCTCGCGACGCGGCCGTCTATCGAGCGAAGCTTTCGGCGTGTCCCGTAGTGCTCGGCAGCGCGACGCCGTCGCTCGAGACCTGGTACAACTTCCGCCAGGGTCGCTACGAACGCATTGAACTCTCCGAGCGCGCCTCACCCGGAGCCCGGCTGCCCGCGGTGAGAACGATAGACCTGCGAACGCATCCTGCCGACCAGGGCTTCTGCGCCCCGCTCCTGGAAGCGATTGGCGTGCGGCTCGCCCGGGGCGAGCAAAGCCTCGTGTTCATCAACCGGCGCGGCTATGCGCCCGTTTTGACGTGCGATGCCTGCGGCTGGTACGCAGGCTGCGCGCGCTGCACCGGCAGGCTGGTGCTGCATGCGCCAGATCGGCGGCTGCATTGCCACCACTGCGGGGCGCAGCAGCCTATTCCACGCGGTTGCCCGACCTGCGGCAACGTCGATCTCAAGGCCATGGGACGCGGCACCCAGCGCGTGGAAGAAACACTGGCGGCGCGTTTTCCGGGCAAGCGCATCGTGCGCATCGATCGCGACAGCGCAAGGCGGCGGGCCGAACTCTCGAGAACGCTGGCGGAAATTCGCAGGGGCGAAGGCGACATTCTGGTCGGCACGCAGATCCTGGCGAAGGGACATGATTTCCCCAACCTGACCTTCGTCGGCGTCCTCAACGCCGATACCGCGCTCCTCTCGACCGATTACCGGGCCGCTGAGCGCCTCTATGCGGTGCTGTCGCAGGTTGCGGGCCGGGCCGGCCGACGCGAGCAGCCCGGCGAAGTACTGGTGCAGACGCGTTATCCTGATCACCCCCTCTTCGACTCGCTTGCGCGCCATGACTTTTCAGGCTTCGCGGAATCGCAGCTCACCGAGCGGCGCAATGCCGGCTTCCCGCCCTACCTGTTCGAAGCCGTGCTGCGGGCCGAAGCACCGCAACTCGCTCGCGCCATGGCGTTTTTGCGCGATGCGCGGGCACTGGAGGCAGCTCCCGAAGCCGTGCGCGTCTTCGATCCGGTGCCGCACGTGATGACGCGCCGGTCGGGTTTCGAGCGAGCGCAGCTCGTTATGCAGTCGGACTCGCGCAGTGCGCTGCAGGGTTTTCTTGCGGCGCTCGGCGCGAAGCTTTATGAGGTCGCGCCGCGCGGCGTGCGCTGGCATCTGGACGTCGACCCGATCGAATTCGACTGATGGCGAGCGACCCGCGTACGGAAGTCGAATCGGCGCTGCGCGCCGCGCTGGCGAAGGTTGCGCCCGCGCAGGCGCGGGCGCACATCCTCGTGGAGCGGCCAAAGCAAGCGGGACATGGCGACTTCTCTTCCAACATCGCGCTCCAGCTCGCGAAGGCGCTGAAGCGCAACCCGCGGGAGCTCGCGCAGGAGATTGCGCGGGCTGTGCCCACGGGCGCCTTTGACCCACCCGAGATCGCCGGTCCCGGCTTCATCAATTTCCGGCTGCGTAGCGCGACGCGGCTCGCGGTCATCCGGCGAATCCTGCGGGAAAAGGATCGCTACGGGTGCTCGGCGTCCGGAGCGGGCGAAAAGGTGCAGGTGGAGTTCGTCTCTGCAAATCCGACGGGCCCATTGCACGTCGGCCATGGCCGTCAGGCGGCGCTTGGCGACGCGATCGCGGCGTTGCTCGAGTCGCAGGGTCACCAGGTCACGCGAGAGTTCTACTACAACGACGCCGGCGCGCAGATCGACAAGCTCGCCTGGTCGGTGCAGGCGCGCGCGCGCGGTATCCGGCCGGGGGAGAAAGGCTGGCCCGAGGAGGGCTATGCCGGGGAGTACATCGAGGACATCGCGCGAGAGTTCAAGGGCGACGCGAACGATGTCGATGCCGTGCGCCGCTTTGCCGTCGAATACCTGCGCGCCGAGCAGGATGTCGATCTGCAGGCATTCGGCGTGAAATTCGACGTCTATTACCTCGAGTCGAGCCTCTACACCGACGGGAGCGTCGACGCTGTGGTGAAGACCTGGGCCGCGAACGCCAAGACTTACGACAAGGATGGCGCGCTGTGGCTGCGTACGACCGAGTACGGCGACGACAAGGATCGCGTCGTGCGCAAATCAGACGGCAGCTATACCTACTTCGTGCCCGACGTCGCCTATCACCTGACGAAGTGGCAGCGCGGCTTCAAGCGCGTGGTCGATGTGCAGGGCACCGATCACCACAGCACCGTGACGCGCGTGCGCGTCGGCCTGCAGGCGCTCGGCGCCGGCATACCGCAGGGCTGGCCCGATTACGTGCTGCACAGCCTCGTGAAAGTGATGCGCGGCGGCGAAGAGGTGAAGATCTCGAAGCGCGCCGGCTCCTACGTCACCGTGCGCGATCTCATCGACTGGGTGGGTCGCGACGCGGTGCGGTTCTTTCTCGTCTCGCGTAAAGCGGATTCCGAATTCGTCTTCGACGTCGATCTCGCGCGGCAGAAGAGCGACGAGAACCCGGTGTACTACGTGCAATACGCGCACGCGCGCGTCTGCAGCGTATTTGCCCAGTGGGGCGGCGCTGCTGCGCGGCTGGAGGATGCCAAGCTCGATCGGCTCGGCGGTGAACGCGAAGCGGCGCTCGCTCGCTTGCTGGATGAATTTCCGGAAACGGTGGCGAACGCGGCGCGCGAGGCCGCGCCGCACGACATCGCCTTCTACCTGCGCGAACTCGCCGCGCAGTTCCACAGCTACTATAATGCCGAGCGCATTCTCGTCGACGACGAAGACCTGCGCATCGCGCGACTCGCGCTCTGCGCCGCAGTCCGCCAGACGCTGGCCAACGGGCTGTCGTTGATCGGCGTCAGCTCCCCGGAGAAGATGTAATGCGGCAGCATCCGAACCATCGCACACGCCGGCACTCGGAAGGCAGCTTCCTGCTCGGCATCTCGGTCGGCGTGCTGATCGGCCTCGCGGTTGCGCTCGCCATCGCCTTCTATCTCAACAAGGCGCCGATGCCGTTCCTCACCGCCAAGCCGACCAAGGCTGACAAGGACCTGGCGACCGGCAAGCCGCCCGCGATCGCCGGGATGCCGCAGGGTTCCCCCGCGCCGGCGCCGCTCGGCGAGAAATCCAAGTTCACGTTCTACAACATCCTGCCCGGGCAGCAGGAGGAGCCGGTCACGGAAAAGGAACTGCGGGAACGCGCGAAGGCTCCGCGCGGTCAACAGGATAGCTCGAAGGACGTTTATTTCATACAGGCGGGCTCGTTCCAGAACCCCGCGGAGGCCGACAACCAGAAGGCGCGGCTTGCGATCCTCGGCTACGAGTCGAGCGTGGAACCGGCGAACCTGCCCGACAAGGGCACCTGGTACCGCGTGCGCCTCGGGCCCTATACGAAGGTCGAGGAAATAAACCGCATACGCCAGGCGTTGGCACAGAACGGCATCGATGCGAGCCTCGTGAAGATAAAGGAGCAGCAATAGGCATGAAGAAGATCGTTTCGCTCTTGGCAGTCGTTCTGATGGCACCGCTTGTCGCGCTGGCGCAGGGCAGCGGCGGCTACAAGTATTCCGAGCTCAAGCCCGCGCAGCCGATTTCGGTGGAAGGCAAGAAGATCGAGGTGATCGAGTTCTTCTGGTACGGCTGCCCGCACTGCTACAACCTCGAGCCCTTCCTCGAGCCCTGGGCGAAGAAGCTGCCGCCCGACGTGCAGTTCCGCCGCGTGCCGGCCGTGTTCAATCCGCGCTGGGAGCACGACGCGGAGATCTTCTACACCTTCGATGCGCTCGGCGTGCTCGACAGGGTGCACGAGAAGTTCTTCGACGCGATCCATCGCGACGGCCTGCGCACCGACAACCCCGAGGCGCTCGCGCAGTGGCTGCAGAGAAACGGCATCGATCCGAAGAAATTCAACGAGACGATGAAGTCGTTCACCGTGAAGAGCCGCACCGGCCGGGCGAGGCAGATGAGCATCGCCTACGCCATCGACGGCACGCCGGCGATGGCGGTCCAGGGCAAGTACACCGTGAGCGCCGAGCAAGGCGGCTCGCGCGAGGGCATGCTGCAGACCGTGTCCTATCTCGTGGACCAGATCCGGAAAGGGAATAAATAGAGGCGAAGCGGATCGTCATTACCGGAGCCTCGTCGGGCATCGGCGAGGCACTTGCCCGATACTACGCTTCGACCGATTCGGTTCTAGGGCTCATTTCCCGCCGCCCGCCCCCGGCAAACCTGCCGGGCACCGTCGTGCCCTATCCGATCGACGTGCGCGATGAAGCTGTGCTCGCGTCCGCCGCGCAGGATTTCATCGGCCGCTTCGGCGCGCCGGATCTCGTGATTGCCAATGCCGGCATCGCGACTGGCACGCTAGGTGAAGCGATGGAGGACATTGCGAAGCTGCGGGCCGTGCTGGACGTGAACGTCATCGGCATGGCGGCTTCGCTCGCAGCCTTCGCGCCGGCCATGCGACGCGCCGGGCGCGGCACCCTGGTATGCATCGCGAGCGTGGCGAGCTTTCGGGGTCTTGCCGGCAACGGCGCCTACAGCTCTTCCAAAGCCGCCGCACGGACGTGGACCGAGAGTCTGCGAACAGAGCTTTATGGCTCGGGCGTGTCCGTGGTCTGCATTTGTCCCGGCTACATCGATACGCCGCTCACCCGCGTCAACCGCTTCCGCATGCCTTTCCTGCTCTCGCCGGAAGAGGCCGCGCCCAAGATCGCGCGTGCGATCGCTGCCCGCCGAAGGGTCGCCGTCATCCCCTGGCAAATGGCGCTCGTCGCTATCGTGCTACGGCTAATGCCTGATTGGCTTTTCGACCGGCTGGCATCACGCGCGCCGCGAAAGCCGAGGAACTGATTTACTTCTGCAGCCGCATCATCGCGTAGCTGCCCGGCGCATCCTCGATGGCGTTGGCCGGGATACGCGCCGGCACCTTTTCGCCACCGTTCAAGCCGTCGATCCAGCGTTGCCAGTCGTCCCACCACGAGCCGGCGTTTTGCTTGGCGCTCGCAAACCATTCGTCGGCGCTCGCCGGCAGGGCATCGTGGGTCCAGTAGTGGTACTTCTTCGCCGCCGGGGGATTGACGATGCCCGCGATGTGGCCCGACCCGCCAAGCGTGAAGCGCACCGGGCCACCGAGATAGCGGGCCCCCTTGTAGGTCGTCTTCCAGGGCGCGATGTGGTCCTCGACCGTCGAGATGAAGTAGCTCGGCATCTTCACCTTCGACAGGTCGATCGGCACGCCTTTCAGCTCGATGCCGCCGGGCACGCCCATCAGGTTCTTGATGTACATGTTGCGCAGGTAGTAGCTGTGCATGCGCGCCGGCATGCGCGTGGAGTCCGCGTTCCAGTACAGGAGGTCGAACGGGAATGGATCCTTGCCCATGAGGTAGTTGTTCACCACGAATGACCACACGAGGTCGTTCGCGCGCAGCAAATTGAACGTGCTCGCCATCTCCGAGCCTTCGAGATAGCCGCGCTCGTTCATCTTTTTCTCGAGATTCGCGACCTGCTGCTCGTCGATGAAGACGCCGAGCTCGCCCGGCTGCGAGAAGTCGAGCAGGCTCACGAAATACGTCGCGCTCTTAACCCGATCGTCGCCCTTCGCCGCGAGATAGGCGAGCGTCGCGCCGAGCAGCGTACCGCCGAGGCAATAGCCGATGAAGTTGACCTCGCGCTGCCCTGTCGCCTGCGCGACGGCATCCATCGCCGCGAGCGGACCCTCGACCATGTAGTCGTCGAAGCCCATCTGCGCGAGCTTGGCGTCGGGATTCACCCACGAGACGACGAACACGGTGTGGCCGCGCTCCACCGCCCAGCGGATAAATGAATTCTTCTCGCGCAGGTCGAGGATGTAGTACTTGTTGATCCAGGGCGGGATGATGACGAGCGGCCGCCGATAGACCTCGCGGGTCGCAGGCTGGTATTGGATCAGCTGCATGAGGTCGGTCTGGTGGACGACCTTGCCAGGGCTCGTCGCCACGTTGCGCCCGAGCTGGAAAGCCGTCTCGTCGGTCATCGAGATGCGCAACTCTCCGCCACCCTTCTCGATGTCCGCCAGCAGGTTATTCAGCCCGCGCACGAGGTTCTGTCCGCCGCTCGACAGCGTTTCCCTCAGGACCTGGGGATTGGTCATCAGGAAGTTGGACGGGGCGAGCGCATCGACGTACTGGCGGGTGAAGAACGCCACCTTCTTTTCGGAGTCCGCCGGCAAGCCGTCGACCTGAGCCACCGCCTGCTGGATATGACGGGCGGCGATGAGGTAGGACTGCTTGATATAGTCGAACAGGAAGTTCTTCGACCATTCTTCATCCTTGAAGCGCCAGTCGCCCTTCGCGGGCTCGGCCACGGGTTGCGCTTCCATGCCGAGCACCTTCATCCAGCTCGAATGCCACAGCCGCCACTGGTCCACCCACAGGTTCATCGACACGCTGGCGAGGAGCGCCGGGTCGGCGGCAAATTTCGAATAAAGGTCCATGAACGCCTTGGCGATGCCCATCTCGTCGCGCATCGCCGCCGACATGGATTGCGTCTGCTTCTGGGCGAAATCGCCGAGGATCTTGGAGGAGCGCTCGGCGACCTGCTGGGCGATCTTCGCGAGCTCCTGAGTTTCGGCCTGATTACCGGGCTGCATACCGCATGATGCCATCAGCGCCCGTCGCACGCCGCGCTTCGCCAGCGTAGTAAAGATAGTGCAGGTGAGCTATCGCCTCGCCCATCGCAAAAAAGGTTTGATGCGCATCGAGCGGGCGCCTGAAGAGCACCGGCAACAGGTCGCCCGCGCTGCGCTCGCCCTTTACGAGCTCCTGCTTCAGCTCGGCAAATCGCTCGCGGTGATGCGCCTCGAGCTGCGCGACGCGCTCATGCGCGCCGCGAAACGGCTTGCCATGCGACGGCAGCACGAGCACATCGGGCGGCAGTGCGCGATAGCGTGCGATGGAATCGAGAAATAGCCGCAGCGGGTCTCCTTCCGGGTCGATCGACCAGACGCTCACGTTGGTCGAAATGGTAGAGAGAAGCATATCGCCCGCGATGACCACCCTGAGCGCCTCGCAATGAAGCGACAGGTGCTCGGGCGCATGTCCGTGGCCAACGATGGCGAGCCACTCATGGCTACCGATGCGCACGCGATCGCCGTCGATGATGCGCCGGTACGAATGCGGAAACTCCGGCACGAGCTGCCGATAGCGATTGCCGCGCCCGGACATCGCCGCGAACTTTGCGTCATCGAGGCCGTTGCGCCGGAACACCGCCAGCACGGCGTCAGTCGTGTATCCCGCCGCGCTCGCCGCGACTGCGTGGGCAGTCAGGTATTCGCCCTGCGTCGTCCAGAGCTCGACGCCGAAACGCTTGCACAGCCAATCGGCATTGCCCGCGTGATCCGGATGGTAGTGAGTCAGGATGACGCGTTTGATCGGCGAGAAGCGTGCGAGAAGCTTCTCCCACAGCTCGCGCGTAGGAGCGTTGCCAATCCCCGTATCGACGATCGCCCAGCCGCCTTCATCTTGCACGAGCCACAGGTTGATATGGTCGAGCGCGAACGGCAGCGGCATGCTGAGCCAGTGAATGCCGGGCAGGACTTCCCGCGTGGTGCCTGGCAGCGGGACTTCTTTGTAGGGGTACACAAGGGAGGACATTGCAGGCGTGCAATCTATCCTATAACTTCGCCTACGCCGGAGGAGACGGCACTTTTCAAGGAGGAGTCCATGCAACGGAATGTCACGCTATCGGCTGTGGTATGCGCCTGCTTTTCAATGGGGCTTGCTTCGCAGGCGCGCGCGGCCGCATTTGCGCTTCATGAACAGGGCGTGAGTGGTCTCGGGAATGCCTACGCCGGTGCGGCCGCGGTCGCGGAGGACGCGACCACAGTGTGGTGGAACCCGGCCGGCATGGCACGCTTGGGACCCGGCAAGCACTTCGTCGCCGCCGGCGCGTACATCGTGCCGTCGACCCGGTTCAACAACGGCGCGAGCCAGACGGCGGCGCTCAGCAACCCCGCGTTCAACGGCACGGGCCGGGACGCCGGCAAGCCCAGCCTCGTACCAAGCTTTTTTTTCGCCATGGACGCGGCCCCCGGCTGGAACGTCGGGTTGGGCGTGAGCGTTCCCTTCGGCCTCGCCACCCAGTACGACGCCAACTGGATCGGCCGTTTCCAGGGCATCAAATCCGAAGTCAAGACCCTCAATATCAACCCAGCGCTGTCGTACAAGCTGAGCGACCGTGTGAGCGTCGGCGGCGGCATCAGCTATCAGCAGGGCACTATCGATCTCGTTTCGGCGGTCAACTACTCCGCCATCGCTTTCGCCGCCGGCGGTGCGCCGCTGCTTGGCGCCATAGGCGGTCCCGGAGTGGAAGGCCAGAACACCATCCAGGTCGAGGGCTACGCGTGGGGGTGGAACGCGGGCGCGCTCTTCAATGTCCTTACGGCCACCCGCGTCGGCATGCACTACCGCTCCTCGCTCGACTACGATTTTTCGGGCCATACGGACTTCTCCAACCGGCCGGCGGCGCTCGCTGCGGGGCTGCCCGACAGTGACGTCAAGCTCGGCCTCAAGGCTCCGGACAGCGCTGCGGTGAGCGTCGTACAGGAGGTAAGCCCGAGCTTGCAGCTTCTCGCGGACGCTACGTGGACCCACTGGAGCCAGATCAGGCAGTTGCCGCTGGTCAGGACCAGCGGCTCGCAGACTGGCGCCACCCTCGACACGCTGACGTTCAACTTTCGCGATGTCTGGCGTTTCTCGGCCGGCGCGAACTACCGGCTGAACAGCACAACCGTGCTGAAGGTCGGCATCGCGAGCGACAAGTCGCCGGTGCCCGATGCCAGCACGCGCAGCGTGCGATTGCCCGACGAGGACCGTACCTGGCTGTCCTTTGGCGCGGCGTTCCAGCTCGGGCGCAACAGCAAGCTCGATGCGGGATACAGCTACATCAGGGTGAAGGACGCCGACATCAATAACAACCAGGCGGCCACCGGTAAGGGCGTCGTCAACGGTACGTACGACGCGAAGATCCACATACTCGGCCTGCAGTACCAGCATACTTTTTAGGTGGCCGGGGAGGAGCGCACCGAGTTTTCGATCAGCGAGCTCGCCCGCGAGTTCGACGTCACGCCGCGCGCGATCCGCTTCTACGAGGACCAGGGATTGCTATCGCCACGACGCGAGGGGCAGCGGCGCATCTACACGTTGCGCGACCGCACCCGCCTCAAGCTCACGCTGCGCGGCAAGCGCCTCGGCCTCACGCTCGCCGAGATCCGCGAGCTGATCGACATGTACGAGCCGGGCCGCGACGACCGGCCGCAGCTCGAGCGTTTCCGTGACGTGCTGGAGATGCATCGCAGGAGCCTTTTGCAGCAGCGCGCCGATATAGAAGCCCAGCTTGCCGAGATCCAGACCTTCGAGAAGCGGGTCGGCCAGCAGTTGAAGAAACGAAGATCTTCATAGGATACCCGAGGTTGACGTTTACGTAAACGTTAAGTAGCCTGATTAGTTTCGATGAACGCGCCCACCGATCCCCAGTTCGCCGCGCGCATTCGCGCAAGCTTCGGACGCCAGAAGGCAATGGCGCTGATCGGGGCGAGCCTCGCGACCGTGGCGCCGGGCCTCGTGGAAATCGCTCTCCCATTCCGCGATGACCTCACTCAGCAGAAGGGCTTCATTCACGGCGGCGTGATCGGCATGATCGCGGACACTGCCTGCGGCTACGCCGCCTATTCGCTGATGCCGGCCGATTCGTCGCTCGTCACCGTCGAATACAAGATCAACATCCTGGCGCCGGCAAAGGCTTCGCTCACCGCGCGCGGCGAAGTGGTGAAAGCCGGCCGCACGCTGACAATCACCCGCGGTGACGTGTACGCTCAGGATGGCAAGCACGTCGCCACCATGCAGCAGACGCTCATGATGCTTCCAGGCACGGCAGATCATCCCGAATGAGCTTCCTCGGTTTCGATCACGGCGACACGATCGCCATGCTGCGCGACTCGGTGCGCGACTTCGCGGCGAAAGAGATCGCGCCGCGGGCGGCCGAGATCGACCGCTCGAACGAATTCCCAGCGGATCTTTGGCGAAAGCTCGGTTCCCTTGGCGTTCTCGGCATCACGGTCGAGGAAGAATTCGGCGGCACGGCCATCGGCTACCTCGCCCACGTCATCGCCATGGAGGAGATTTCGCGCGCTTCGGCTTCGATCGGCCTTTCCTACGGCGCGCACTCGAATCTTTGCGTGAACCAGATCCGTCGCAACGGCAGTGCTGCCCAGAAGCGCAAGTATTTGCCGAAGCTCGTCTCGGGCGAGCATGTCGGCGCGCTCGCGATGTCCGAACCCGGAGCAGGCTCCGACGTGGTCGGCATGCGTCTCAAGGCCGAGCGGCGCGGCGACCGTTACCTCCTCAACGGCAACAAGATGTGGATCACGAACGGGCCGGACGCGAGCGTCCTCGTCATCTACGCCAAGACGAGCGACAAGGGCATCACCGCTTTTCTCGTCGAGAAGGGGATGAAAGGCTTTAGCACCGCACAGAAGCTCGACAAGCTCGGCATGCGCGGCTCAAACACCTGCGAGCTCGTCTTCCGCGACTGTGAGGTGCCCGCCGACCACATCCTCGGCCGCGAAGGCGAAGGCGTGAAGGTGCTGATGTCCGGCCTGGACTACGAGCGCGCCGTACTCGCCGGTGGGCCGCTCGGCATCATGGCCGCGTGCCTCGATGTCGTCGTGCCCTACGTGCACGAGCGCAAGCAGTTCGGCCAGCCGATCGGCGAATTCCAGCTCATGCAGGGGAAGCTCGCCGACATGTACACCACGTTTTCGGCCTGCCGCGCGTACGTCTACGCGGTCGCGCAGGCGCTCGACCGCGGCGAGACCACTCGCAAGGATGCGGCGGGCGCGATCCTTTACGCCGCCGAAAAGGCGACCTGGATGGCCGGCGAGGCGATCCAGTCGCTCGGCGGCATGGGGTACATCAACGAGACGCCGACCGGGAGGCTGTGGCGCGACGCCAAGCTCTACGAGATCGGCGCGGGCACCTCCGAGATCCGGCGCTGGCTCATCGGCCGCGAGCTCTTCGCCGAAACTGCATAAAGGAGCACACATGCAATCCGACCCGATTGTCATCGTTTCCGCCGCCCGTACGCCGATGGGCGCCTTCCAGGGCGAGCTGAAAGGCTTCGCTGCACCTGAGCTCGGTGCCGCCGCAATCCGCGCCGCCGTCGAGCGCGCCAAGATCGGCGCCGATGAAGTCAGCGAAGTCATCATGGGCTGCGTCCTGCCCGCGGGGCAGGGCCAGGCGCCCGCGCGTCAAGCGTCGCTCGGCGCAGGACTGCCGCTCGGCGCCGGCTGCACTACCGTGAACAAGATGTGCGGCTCCGGAATGAAGGCGGCCATGGTCGGGCACGACATCCTCAGCACCGGGAACGCGGAAGTCATCGTCGCCGGCGGCATGGAATCCATGACCAACGCGCCTTACCTCCTGCCCAAGGCCCGCGCCGGCCTGCGCATGGGCCACGGCCAGGTGCTCGACCACATGTTCTACGACGGCCTCGAGGACGCCTACGACAAAGGCCGCCTCATGGGCACCTTCGCCGAGGACTGCGCGCAGAAGTACGCCTTTACGCGCGAAGCGCAGGACCACTTTGCAGTGACGTCGCTGCAGCGCGCGCAAAAAGCAAACAAGGAAGGCTGGTTTGCCTGGGAGCTCACGCCGCTCGCGATCAAGGCCGGCAAGGAAGAGCGGTTCATCGAGGTCGACGAGCAACCGTTCAAGGCGAACTTCGAGAAGATCCCGACGCTCAAGCCCGCCTTCCGCAAGGACGGTACGGTCACGGCGGCCAATTCGAGCTCGATCTCCGACGGCGCCGCGGCGCTGGTGATGATGCGCCGCTCGACGGCAGAAAAGCGCGGCTTGAAGCCGCTCGCGATCGTGATGGGGCAATCGACGCACGCGCAGGAGCCCGGCTGGTTCACCACCGCGCCGGTGGGCGCGATGCAGAAGCTCTTCGACCGGACCGGCTGGTCGGCAAAGAGCGTCGATCTCTTCGAGATCAACGAGGCGTTCGCCGTCGTCACCATGGCGGCGATGAAGGAGCATGGACTGCCGCACGAGAAGGTGAACGTGCATGGCGGCGCCTGCGCGCTCGGCCATCCGATCGGCGCCTCCGGCGCCCGCATCGTGGTCACCCTGATCGGCGCGCTGCGCAAGTACGGCCTGAAGCGGGGCGTGGCGAGCCTGTGCATCGGCGGTGGCGAAGCGACGGCAATGGCGATCGAACTCGTCTAGTGAAGCGCCAGCTCCAGCGGCTCCTCGACGGCTCGCGATTTCTCCGTCCCTGGGGCTTCCGCGTGGTCAAGGTGAGGGGCGGTGAATGCACGCTTGAGCTGCCGCACCGCGCGGAGCTCGAGCGTCCCGGCGGCATCATCAACGGGCCCGCGCTGATGGCGGCGGCGGATTGCGCGATGTGGCTCGCGATCAAGGCGAAGATCGGCGTCGATGATGACGCGCTCACCTCGGAGCTGAATACGGCGTTTCTCGCGCCCGCCAAGGGCGAGCATGTGTACTGCACCGCCCGCGTCCTCAAGTTCGGTCGCCGCCGCATCTACGGCGTCGCCGAGTGCCACGGCAGGAAAGGCGGCCTCTTCAGCCACCACACGGTGACCTATGTCCGCCCATAGTGAAATTCGCGAGGCGATACGCCGCTACGCGCGCGAGCGCCTTGCGCCGAATGCAGCGCGCTGGGAGCGCGAGAAGGAATTTCCGCGCGAGGCGCTGAAGGGGCTCGCCGACATGGGCCTCTACGGCATCACCGTCCCCGAGAAATGGGGCGGCGCGGGGCTCGACTACACGGCCATGGCAATCGCGTGCGAGGAGATCTCGGCCGGCCACTGCGCAAGCGCGACGATCGTCGCCGTCAACAACCTCGTCGCCGGCATCTTGAACGGCTACGGCAACGACGCGCAGAAGGAAAAATGGTTGAAGCCGCTCGCGCAGGGCGAGATCCTCGGCGCCTTCTGCCTGACCGAACCGCACGTGGGCTCGGACGCAGCGGCGATCACCACTCGAGCGGAGCGCAAGGATGGCCAGTATGTGCTGAACGGCGTGAAGCAGTTCATCACGTCGGGGAAGAATGCGGATATCGCCGTGGTGTTCGCCGTCACCGATAAAGCGGCCGGAAAGAAGGGCATCAGCGCCTTTCTGGTGCCGACCCGCACGCCGGGCTATGTCGTGACGCGCATCGAGGACAAAGCCGGCCAGCACGCCTCCGACACGGCGCAGATCACCTTCGAGAATTGCCGCGTGCCGCCCGAGAACCTGCTGGCCCAGGAAGGCATCGGCTATCGCATCGCGCTCGCCAACCTGGAATCCGGACGGATCAATGTCGCCGCGCAGGCGACGGGGGTCGCGCGAGCGGCGCTCGAAGCGGCGCTCGCATATTCCAAAGACCGCAAGAGCATGGGTAAGCCGCTCTTCGAGCACCAGGCGATCAATTTCCGCCTCGCCGACATGGCGACGCAGGTCGAGGCCGCCCGCCAGCTCTATCTCTACGCGGCGAGCCTGCGCGACGCGGGCAAGCCTTGCATCCGCGAGGCTTCGATGGCCAAGCTCTTCGCCTCGGAAGCGGCCGAGAAGGTCTGCTCGGACGCGATCCAGATCCACGGCGGCTATGGCTACGTCGCGGACTTTCCCGTCGAGCGCTTCTGGCGCGACGTGCGCGTGACGCAGATCTACGAAGGCGCGAGCGACATCCAGAAGATGGTCATCGGGCGCTCCCTCGACCAGGGATGAGCGCCCTCAAGAGCCAGATCAGTCCCCGCTCGGCGGAGTTCAGGGCCAATGCCGAGCGCATGCGCTCCCTCGTCGCGGACCTCAAGGAGAAAGTCGCCACGGTCACGGTCGGCGGCGACCGGGCGGCGCGCGACAAGCATGCGGCGAGGGGCAAGATGCTGCCCCGAGAGCGGGTGCGCACGCTGCTCGACGCCGGCTCGCCCTTCCTCGAGATAGGCCAGCTTGCGGCGTGGGGCATGTATTCGGGTGACGTGCATTCCGCGTCGATCATCTGCGGCATCGGCCGCATCTCCGGTCGCGAGTGCGTCATCGTGGCGAACGACGCGACGATCAAGGGCGGCACCTACTATCCGATGACGGTGAAGAAGCACTTGCGCGCACAGGAGGTGGCCGCGCAGAACCGCCTGCCCTGCATCTATCTCGTCGATTCCGGCGGCGGCTATCTTCCCGAGCAGGACAACGTCTTCCCCGACCGCGAGCACTTCGGCCGCATCTTCTACAACATCGCCAACATGTCGGCCGCGGGCATCCCGCAGATCGCCTGCGTCATGGGCTCATGCACGGCCGGCGGCGCCTATGTGCCCGCGATGTCCGACGAGTCGATCATCGTCAAGGGCCAAGGGACGATCTTTCTCGGCGGCCCGCCGCTCGTGAAGGCGGCGACCGGCGAGGTGGTCACGCCGGAAGAGCTGGGCGGCGCCGAAGTCCATACGCGCGTTTCGGGAGTGGCTGACCATTACGCGCTGAACGACGCCCATGCCCTCTCGCTCGTGCGCCGCATCGTCTCCAACCTGAATTATCGCAAGCAGGTCGATCTGGACCTGCGCGAGCCGCGCGAGCCGCTCTACCCGCCCGAAGAGATGTACGGCGTCATTCCGCAGGACGTGCGCAAGCCCTACGACGTGCGGGAGCTGATTGCGCGCATCGTCGACGGTTCGGAGCTCGACGAATTCAAGCAGAACTACGGCACGACCCTCGTCACTGGTTTCGCCCATGTGCACGGTTATCCGATCGCAATCCTCGCCAACAACGGCATCCTGTTCTCCGAGTCGTCGCTGAAGGCCACCCATTTCATCGAGCTCGCGGCGCAGCGCCGCATCCCGCTCCTCTTCCTGCAGAACATCAGCGGCTATATGGTGGGCAAGAAATACGAGGCGGGCGGCATCGCCAAGGATGGCGCCAAGATGGTCACCGCAGTGGCGACGGCGGCCGTGCCCAAATTCACGATGATCATCGGCGGCTCGTTCGGCGCCGGCAACTACGGCATGTGCGGCCGCGCCTACGGGCCGCGCATGCTCTGGATGTGGCCGAACGCGCGCATCTCGATCATGGGCGGCGAGCAGGCGGCGAGCGTGCTTGCCACCGTGCGCGGCGACTTCAAGTCGAAGGCGGAGGAGGAGAAGTTCAAGCAGCCGATCCGCGACCAGTACGAGAAGCAGGGGCATCCGTACTACTCGAGCGCCCGCCTCTGGGACGATGGCGTCGTGGATCCAGCCGATTCCCGGCGCCTGCTCGGGCTCGCGATTTCCGCAGCACTCAACGCACCGATCGAAAGGACACGCTTCGGCGTGTTTCGAATGTGAGCGAGCATCGCGCCACCATCGAGTGGTCCCGCGACGGACAGCCGTTCGTCTACGAGACCTACAGTCGCAAGCATGTGCAGCGCTTCGAGGGCGGCATCGCCGTGCCCGCGAACGCCGCGCCCGCAAATGTCCCGAAGACGGTCCCTCCCGTGGCGGGCGTCGATCCGGAGCAGGCGTTCGTTGCCTCGCTCTCCTCCTGCCATATGCTTTGGTTCCTGCACCTCGCCTGCCAGCGCAAGTT